>NZ_JAAKZV010000100.1 GCF_011044975.1 Streptomyces coryli
GACCGGCACCGTCGCAGCCGCCCCCGCCCCGAGCGGCAGCTCCATCCAGGGCCAGGTCCGTAACGCGGACGGCACCCCCGTCCCCCAGGCAGTCATCACCCTGATCTCCGCAAGCGGCCGCCAGCTCGGCCGCGCCGTGGCCCGCCCCGACGGCTCGTACGCCCTGGACACCCCGGGCTCCGGCTCGTACGTCCTCATCGCCGCGGCCGACGGCCACCAGCCGCAGGCGACCACGGTGGTCTCCGGCGAGGCGGCGGTCCACCAGGACATCCTCCTGCCCGGCACCGGCAGCCTCACCGGCACGGTGGTCGCCGCCAGCGACGGCCGCCCGCTGCCCGGCGCCACGGTCGTCGTCAGCGACGCCCGCGGCGAGGTGCTCGGCACGGTGAAGACCGACGACCACGGCGGCTTCGCGCTAGCGGAGCTCACCCCGGGCCCGTCGACCGCCGCGGTCACCGCGCCCGGCTTCCGCCCGGCCGCGATGCCGGTCGAGGTGGGCGCGACCGTCCCGACGGGGACCCGGATCGCGCTGGACCCGGCGGCCCGGCTCTCGGGCACGGTGCGGGCGGCAGGGGCCGACGGGGAGGACGCCCCGCCGGTACGGGACGCGCTGGTCACGCTGGTCGACGCCGCCGGCACGGTGGTCGCCTCGACGCTGACCGGGGCGGACGGGCGGTACGAGTTCACCGACCTGGACTCGGGCCCGTACACGCTCACCGCCAGCGGCTACCCGCCCGTCGCCGGCCGGCTCACGCTCTCCGGCGAGGGCGCGGACGGCCACGACATCACGCTGGCGCACCCGCCGGCCGACTGACCGCCGGAGCCTCCGGCCGGTACCCCGCATTGCGGAGTGAAGGCGTTTCCCGGGCAAGGGACGGCCCGGGAAGCGCCGGGGTCCGCCGGAGGCTGCGGCCCGCCGGGTTCACCGGCCCCGCCGGCCTCGCTCCCGCGCTCCCGCGCTCCCCCCGCTCAGCCGCCGTCCCGCATGGCGGCGATCCCCGCGATCGCGCAGTCCAGCGCGAACTCGAAGTCCCGGTCCCTTATTTCCCGCACCGACCCCCCGGGCCGCGCCTCCACCGTCGATACGGACAGCGCGTACTCCGGCCGCCCCTTCAGGCGGCTGAGCACCTCGCCGTAATAGTCGTCCTCCCGGATCCCCGTCGACCGGCACCGCTCCGACCACCGCCCCTCGACGGTCCCGAAGCCGTATGTGAACTGGAACAGCAGCGACAGCGCCCCCATCAGGTGCTCCGTCGCCAGCCCGGACCGGCGCATGGCGCGCTGGGCGGCGTTCATGAAGGCGAGCGCGCGCGGGCCGACGTTGAGGTACTCGCCGGCGAGCGGCGACACCCACGGATGCGCGACGAGCATCCGCCGGTGCTCGGTGGCCAGCAGCCGCAGCTGCTCCCGCCAGTCGCCGTTGTCCTCGTCCTCGGGCAGCCGGATCTCGGCGTGTACGGAATCCAGCGCCAGCTCGAGCAGCTCGTCCTTGGTGTCGACGTACCAGTACACGGACATCGCCGTGACCCCGAGCTCCGCCGCCAGCCGCCGCATGGAGACCTTCGCCAGCCCCTCGGCGTCCAGCAGCCGCACCGTCGCCGCGACGATCCGCTCGAGATCGAGCCCGGCGGGCTGCCCGCCCGCGGGCGGGCGGCGCCGGGAGGAGCTCGGGGGAGGATCCGCCAGCCAGATGCTGGTGGTGCGCGCGTCGCGGCCCGTGCGCCGGTCGGACGCCATGACGCGCCTCCTCAGGGTCAGTGCCAGCCGTATACAGGATGCTATTCCCGCGGGTGCCCCCTGCCGCCGCCCCGCTCACCACCACGGAGGGCTTCTCGGACCGGATCAGACCCGTACGACGTACGGGGGAACGGCCCGCCTTGACGGGGGCGGCGGAACAACAGCCTCCGGTGGACGCGTTCCCCCTGATATGACGACGCCACAGCAGCCTCCCCCCACCACGTCCACGTCTACGTCCCCGTCCCCGACCCCTGCCGCCCGCTACGGCCGCGTCGGTATCTGGAGCGGCGTCCTCCGCAGCGACGACGAGTCCCGGCGGGGCGAGATCACCGAGGCGGCCGCCGAGCTGGACGAGCTCGGCTACGGCACCCTCTGGCTCGGCGGCAATCCGGGCGTCGAGCACGCGGCGCGCGTCCTGGCGGCGACGAAGCGGGTGCGGGTGGCCACGGGCATCCTGAGCATCTGGCAGCACGAGGCGGCGGCCGTCGCGGCGCAGACCGCCGAGGTGAACGCCGCGCACGACGGCCGCTTCACCCTGGGCCTCGGCGTGAGCCACGCGGTCCTGGCGGACCAGTACCGCCGCCCGTACTCGGCGATGGTCGCCTACCTGGACGCGCTGGACGCGGCCGCGCCGTCCGTCCCGCCCACCGACCGCGTCCTGGCGGCGCTGGGCCCGCGCATGCTGAAGCTCTCCCGCGACCGGGCCGCCGGCGCGCACCCGTATCTGGTCACGCCGGAACACACCGCCACGGCCCGTACGACCCTGGGCCCGGACCGCCTGCTGGCCCCGGAACTCAAGGTCGTCCTCGACCCCGACCTCCCCCGCGCCCGCGAAACGGCCCGCGGCTACCTCGTCCACTACCTGGCCCTCCCCAACTACACGGCCTCCCTCACCCGACTCGGCTTCACCGACGCCGACTACGCCGACGGCGGCAGCGACCGCCTCATCGACGCGACCTTCGCCCTGGGCTCGGCCGAGGCGATCCGGGCGCGCGCGGACGAGTTCTTCGCGGCGGGCGCGGACCACCTGGCGGTGCAGGTCGTGACGGCGCATACGGGCGAGGACCTGCCGCGCGAGGAGTGGCGCACGCTGGCGTCGGCGCTGCCGTTGACGAGCTCGTAGCGACCGGAAACGACTTTGCTCTGTCAGGCCGCCGCCAGGTACGGTAGGGGCGATTGGCAGCGGCCTGCCCGGCTGTGCCATCATCTGCACACGCCCTCCGGGGCGTGCACCACTGGAGGCGTCGCCTAGTCCGGTCTATGGCGCCGCACTGCTAATGCGGTTTCGGGGTAACCCCCTGATCGAGGGTTCAAATCCCTCCGCCTCCGCACTCCGGCTCAGGGAGTCCGTGCCACATGGCGCGGGCTCCCTGAGTCGTTTTCGTGGCTCACGAGCGCATGAGGCAGAACTCATTCCCGTCAGGATCCTGCATCGTGATCCACTCCTCGCGCTCCGCCTGCACCGTCGCCCCGAGCCCACAAAGCCGCTCGGCCTCGGCGACCGCATCGGCCACCCGCAGGTCGAGATGGAGACGATTCTTGGCCCGCTTCCCCTCGGGGACCAGCTGAAAGAAGATGCGGGGCAGGCTGGCGTCAGCGGCTACGAGCAGGACCGTGGGGTCGTCCTCCGGATCGTCGATCCCGCGGGAGCGCAGGCGGGCGAGCTCCTCCTCGTCATAGGGTGCGATCTCGTAATCGTCCAGGACCTGCGCCCAGAATCGCGCGGACGAGGCCGGGTGCGGACTGTCGAAGACGAGGTCCTGGATGGATGCCACGGGGATTCCCTTCGGGACTGGATGACGTCAGCGGGGTCAGGTACGTGGGCACAGGATTCGCGGTCGGCGAGGAGCGGTGGCGCGAGCGCCTGGGGACGTTGCGTCAGGTTCTCCGGCAGACGATTGTCGCGCGGCAGATCGAGGCCGAGGTGCCCGCGCGGCCGCCGCGCACCGTGCTCGACATCGGCTGCGGACAGGGCACGCAGGCGCTGGCGCTGGCCCGGCGGGGGCATGCGGTCACCGGGCTGGATACGTCGTCCCGGCTGCTGGCCGACTTCCGGGCCGCGCTGGCCGAGGAGCCGGCCGAGGTCCGCGGGCGCGTGCGGCTGGTCGAGGGGGACGCCGAGCGGATCGTCGACCGCTTCGGCCCGGACAGCTTCGACGTGGTGCTGTGCCACGGCGTACTGATGTATTTCGCCGACCCCGGCCCGCTGCTGAACCAGATCGCCCAGGTGGCCAAGCCGGGCGCGACAATCTCGCTGCTCGTACGCAACGGCGACGCACTCGCCATGCGCCCCGCGCTCCTCGGCGACTGGCCGGCCGCGGAAGCAGCCTTCACGGCCGACACCTACCTGAACCGCATCGGCGCACGAGCACGCGCGGACCACCTGGCCGACCTGCGCTCGACCCTGGCCGCCCGCCGGCTACCGATACGCCAGTGGTACGGCGTCCGAGTCTTCACCGACGCCTTGCCCTCCGACGAGCCACTCCCCGCCGCCGAGATCCTGGAGCCGATGCTGAGAGCGGAGGAACGAGCCGGCCGCACGGACCCGTATCGCCGGGTGGCGGCACTGCTGCACGTGATCGCGACGAAAGACGCCGGGGCCCTATACGGGCCATGACGACCATCCCGCCCGGACCACTGCCCGAACGTATTTGCGCAGGTCAGAACCGTCGCTCGAAACGGATTTCTCCTGCAGCGGGAGGTCATGTAATGTTGTTCCCGCAACGCCAGCCCGGCCCGCACGGCCGGAGAGCAGGCGCTCGTAGCTTAACGGATAGAGCATCTGACTACGGATCAGAAGGTTGCAGGTTCGAATCCTGCCGAGCGCGCACTGATCAGAGGCCCCCAGGAGATCCCTCCGGGGGCCTTTGTCGTGGGTCGCGGGCGGGCCGCTTGAGCGCAGTCGGGCGGCGCCGCGGCCGAGGAGGCCACCTGGTCGGCCTGTGACGACGTCGGGCTGGTAGGCGGCTGTCGCGAAGCCCGCGAGTGCGGCGGCTTGGGCGTACGCAATGTGGGTGGCTTCGCAACTGCGTTGCTCGTCCTGGCTACTTGATCGGCGCCGAATCTTTCTTTCGGGTCCGTACTACGCTCCGTGTTTGTGGACAGTGACATCAGCGTGTACATAGCCGGGCCGGGTGACGGGGACGTCGTGGGGGAGATTCACGCCGAGTCGTGGAAGGTGGCTTACGCGGGGTTCTTCGGGGACGGGTTTTTTGGTGAGGCCGTGGAGCGGCGGCGGGGGCAGTGGGGGGCGAAGCTGCTTGCCGAGAGTGAGAAGACCTGCTTGGTGGCTGAGCTCGGTGGTAAGCCGCTGGCGTTTTCGTTTTTCGGGGCGGTGGCGGACCGGGCGGGGGTGGCGGAGATCTTCGGCTGTTACGGGCATCCGGCCGGGTGGGGTAGCGGGGTCGCCGGCGCGCTCATGAGCGCGACCGTGGACCGGATCCGGGCGGACGGCGAGTTCGAGCGGATTCGGCTGTGGACGCTGCGGGACACTCCGCAGGCCCGGCGGTTCTACGTCA
Source organism: Streptomyces coryli (assembly GCF_011044975.1). Classification (GTDB taxonomy): domain Bacteria; phylum Actinomycetota; class Actinomycetes; order Streptomycetales; family Streptomycetaceae; genus Streptomyces; species Streptomyces coryli. Next base: position 5,256 of record NZ_JAAKZV010000100.1, read on the forward strand.
AGAGCGGGTTCAGCGAGTCGGGGGCGGTCCGGACGTACGACTTCGGTGACGGCACCCCGATCGCGCAGGTTGAGTACGAAATGCTTCTGCGGCAGCAGTAGTCTGCGTTTCTTGCGCGCTGGATCACTTGGTCGGCACCGCGATGACCTACGGCGTGACGCTGCCCCCCAAACCCCCCAAACCCTCCAAATAGCCGTTACGCCAGCCGCCCCAGCACCTCCTGCGACTCCAGCAGGCCCTCCTCGCTCGCCGCCTCGCCCTTGTCGAAGACGCGGGCCGCCTGGCGGGCGCGGAGGTCGTGGTGGGCGTCGGCCGGGCGCGGGTAGCCGTGCCGGGCCCGGGCCTCCGCCGGGGTCAGGACCTCCTCGTTCAGCGGCGGGACGCCCAGTTTCATCGGGGCGATGACCGGGACCGTGGACGGGGAGAGGCGGCTGATCAGTTCCAGTTCCAGGTGCGGGCTGCGGTGGACCACCGCGAAGGACAGCCGCATCACCGGGACGACCAGGACGTCCAGGAGGCGGGAGTGCGGCAGGCCCGCCATCTTGCGCATCCAGCGCGGCATCGTCGCCAGGGTGGCGATGCGGAGCGTCCGCGCCGAGACGTAGGCCGGGAGCTTCTCCCACCACTTCATCGGCGGCAGCACCAGCTCCGTCTTGAGCAGGTGGCGCATCGCCTGCTTGGCGATCGGGCTCGCGGCGAGCTTCGGGCGCATCTCCTCGAAGTACGCGCGGACGCCCTCCCGCGTGCGCGGCACGTCGTCCGGCGAGCAGGTCTGCAGCTCCGCCGCCACCGCGCAGGCCTCCCAGTACTCCCGCTCCTCCGCCTCCGTCAGCTTGCCGGGGCCGTACTTCTCGTACGCGTAGAGGATCGAGTGCCAGCCGGTGAGCTGGATCCACAGCTGGGAGGCGGGGTCGTTGGCGTCGTACGTGCCCACGGTCGACGTGCCCGCGCCCTGCGCGTCCTCGTCGTACGGGAGCTTGCCGATCGCCTTCGAGTGGACCTTCACCAGCACGTCCGCCGCCTTGCATACGTCCTTCGTGCCGGCGAAGGCGACCATCGCGAAGTAGCGGAGCGTGCGGTCGTAACGGGTGCGCGGGCGCTCGTAGATGCCCTGGGTGTTGTGGACGGACGCGACCAGCGGCGGGTCGAGCTCCTCGACGACCACGGCGCGCTGGAAGCCGACGGTGGGGGCGGACGGATAGCTCCAGACCTTCCAGACCACCGAGCCGGGGCCGAAGAAGCCGTAGTCGTCGTGCGGTTGAACGTCCGAGCGCTTCAACTGTCCCATCTCCTCAGGCGTTTACGACACTGCTGTCGTAAATTAAGACACGGCCGTCGTACGATGCCAAGATGTCGTCGCCCGCCAATTCGCGCAGCAGCAGCAGCGCCAAAGCCACAGCCACAACCACGGCGCGCAAGCGCCGCCCGTACGCCCCCCGGGTCCCGCTCGAGGAGCGCCGCGAGCAACTGCTCGACGCCGCCCTCGCCGTGATCGTCAGCGCCGGGCACGACCGGATCTCCATCGACGCCGTCGCCAAGCGCGCGGGCGTGGCGCGGGCCGTCGTCTACGGCGCCTTCGGCGACCTCGGCGCGCTGCTCACGGCGCTGCTCGACCGGCAGCAGGCGCGCGCCTTCGACAACCTGCTGCACGCCTTCCCCGGGCGTGAAGTGCTGCGCGATCCGGCCGAGTTCGCCGCGGAGGCGGCGCGGCGGGTCGGGGCCGTGCTGCGCGAGGACCCGGACACGTGGCGGCTGATCCTGCTGACGCCCGCCTCGATGCCCGCGGTCGTACGGGACCGGATCCAGGCCGACCGGGAGCGGCTGCTGGCGCGCTTCGAGGAGTGGGTCGACGTCGCGCTCGAGCACCAAAACCGCACCGACCTCGACGCGGAGGTGCTCGCGCACGCGCTGCTGGCGGTCGGCGAGCACTTCGCGCGGCTGGCGCTGGACGAGCCGGGGCGGTTCGACGCCGAGCGGCTGGCGGGGCAGGTGCGGGCGGTGTTCGGAGCGGGTGTCCGGTAGCCGCCGGGCCCCAGCCACCGATGAGTTTTCCGCACCGCGTCCGTCTATACGGGCATGGAGACACACACGCTCAAGACAGATGGCGCCGAGATCGTCTACGACGTGCGGCGGCCGGCCGGCGGCACGGACCAGCAGCCGCCCCTGGTGATGATCGGGCAGCCCATGGACGCCGGCGGCTTCCGGGCGCTGGCGGAGCAGCTGCCCGAGCGCACCATGGTGACGTACGACCCGCGCGGGATCGGGCGCAGCACCCGTAGCGACGGGCGGGTCGATCACACGCCCGAGACCCAGGCGGAGGACGTGCACGCCGTCATCGAGGCGGTCGGGGGCGGGCCGGTCGAGTTGTTCGCCAGCAGCGGCGGGGCGGTCACCGCGCTCGCGCTGGTGGCCAGGTACCCCGGGGACGTGAGCACGCTGGTGGCGCATGAGCCGCCGCTCATCAAGATCCTCCCGGACGCCGAGGCGGCGTGGCGGGCCGGGACCGGGATCCGGGACTCGTACTACCAGGGCGGCTGGGGCGCCGGGATGGCGACGTTCGTGGCGATGACCTCGTGGGAGGGGGAGTTCACGGACGCGTACTTCGCACAGCCGGCGCCGGATCCCGCCGCCTTCGGGATGCCCACCGAGGACGACGGCAAGCGGGACGACCCGCTGCTCGGCGAACGGTCGTGGGCGATCACGTCCTACCGGCCCGACACCGCCGCCCTCACCGCCGCGCCGACCCGCGTGGTGATCGCCGTCGGCGAGGAGACCGGCGATACCCTCACCGGCCGTACGGCCAAGGCGATCGCCGAGCAGCTCGGGCAGCAGCCGGCCGTCTTCCCGAGCCACCACGGCGGCTTCGCCGGCGACGAGTACGGGTATCCGGGGAAGCCGGCCGAGTTCGCGGTGCGGCTCACGGAGGTGCTCGGCGGGGCGAGCTGAGGGATCAGCCGGCCGGCTTGTCCTCGTCCAGCTGGTTCACGAGCCCGCGCAGCAGCGGACCGTATTCCGGGTGGGCGAGGGCCGAGGCCATCTGCGCGACCATGTAGTCGGCCGGGTTGCCGGTGTCGTACCAGCGGCCCTGGATGACCTGGCCGTAGACCGCGCGGTCACCGGCGTAGGCGTTGATGGCGTCGGTCAGGTAGATCTCGCCGGTGCGGTGCTCGTACCAGCGGCGGGTCTGCTCGCGGAGCTCGTCGATGATGCCCGGGGTGATGACGTAGCCGCCGATCGCCGCGTACGAGGACGGAGCGTCCTGCGGGGCGGGCTTCTCGACCAGCCCGGTGATGCGCAGGAGGCCCTCGCCGAGGTCCTCCTTCACTATCGGGACGCCGTAGCGCTGCGATTCGGACGGGTCCATCGGCAGCAGCGCCAGCACCGGGCAGCCGGTCTGCTCGTACGCGCGGATGAGCTGCTGGGCGCGCGGGACCTCGGCGACGAAGACGTCGTCGGGCCACAGCACCAGCACCGGCTCGTTGCCGAAGGCGCGGGCCGCGTTGAGGACCGGGGTGCCATTGCCGTACGGGCCGTGCTGGTCGAGGTAGGTGATGTGGCCCTTGCGGGCCAGCTCCGCGACCTCCTCGACCGCGTCCGCGTACGCCGTCTTGCCATCGGCGCGCAGCTGCGCGACCAGCGCCGGGTTCGGGCGGAAGTGGTCCTGGATCAGGCTCTTGCCGCCGGAGACGACGATGGTGATGTCGGTGATGCCGGAGTCCACCAGCTCGCGCACGGTGTGCTCGATCACCGGCTTGTCGCCGACCGGGAGCATCTCCTTCGGCGTCGCCTTGGTCAGCGGCAGCAGGCGGGAGCCAAGCCCGGCGGCGGGGATCACGGCCCTGCGGATGGTCGGCGACATATGGCGTCTCTCTCGGTCGGACGACGGCTGGCCCATGACGCTACCAACGCAAGGTAAGAGGGCGACTAGAGGCCTCTGGCCACGCCATCGCCGGCGGCCTCAGCCGCGCCGCCGCCGCAGCCGGGTCCGTACCCGCGGGAAGGCCAGCGGGGACAGCAGCGCGAGCAGGACGGCGGCCGTCGGCAGCGCGGCCGAGCTGCCTTCCGCCTCATTGCCGGCCGTGCCCGCGGGCGGCGCGGTCGGCGGCTTCGCCGCGTGCCGGGCGGGCTTGGCGTCCTCGCGCGAGCTCTTCGGCTCGACGAGGCGGCCGACCGGCTCCACCGTGCCCGCCGCGTCGAAGCCCCAGTCGAGGAGCGAGGCGGCTTCCCGGTAGACCTGGTTGTGGTCGTCGGACGGGCGCATCACCGTGACCAGGAGTTCGCGGTCGCCGCGCTTTGCCAGCCCGGTGAAGGTGGCGCCGGCCTCGCTGGTGTTGCCGTTCTTCACGCCGGCGATGCCCTTGTACGGCTCGACGTCGAAGTCGCCGGTCATCAGCCGGTTGGTGTTCTCGACGGCGAAGGCGCCGCCGGCGGCCGGGAAGGTGGTCCTGGCGGTGGCGGCGTACTCGCGGAACTCCGGATTGCGCAGCCCGGCGCGGGCGATGAGGGTCAGGTCGTACGCGGACGACGACTGCCCGGCCGCGTCGTAGCCGTCCGGCTCCTTCACCACCGTGTCCGCGGCGCCGAGGTCGTCGGCGGTGGCCTGCATGTCGGCGACGGTCTTCGCCTTGCCGCCGTTCATCGACATCAGGACGTGCACGGCGTCGTTTCCGGAGGCCAGGAAGACGCCGCGCCACAGGTCGCGGGCGGCGTACGTCATCCCCTCCTCGACGCCGACCGCGCTGCTGCCGTCGCCGACGCCCTCCAGCTCGGCGGCCGAGACCCGGTGCCGCTGCGCGCTGCCGAGCTTCGGCAGCAGCGAGGCGGCGAAGAGCATCTTGAGGGTGGAGGCGGGGGCCAGCCGGCGATGGGCGTTACGGGCCGCCAGCACCTCGCCGGTCTTCGCGTCGGCGACCACCCAGGACGCGGCGGTGAGCTCGTCGGGGAGACGGGGGGCGCCGCGCCCGGGACGCACCGGCTCGCCGGGGGTGCCGAGGCGGACCTTGCCGGTCTCCAGCGGTACGGCGCCGCGCGGGCCCGTGCGGGTACCGGCGCGGTCGAGGACCTCGCCGCCGACGCGGAGGGGGACGCCGGTGCGCGGGCGGACGTGGTCGCCGGGCTTGCCGAGGAGCTCGCCGCCGACAGTTGACTTGCCGTCAGAGCCGTCCGCGGCGGCGGCCGGGACCGCGCCGGCGAGGAGAGCGGCGGCGGGGAGCGCGACTGCCGCGCAGCGCACGCACCGGAGCTGAGACCGCGTCACCTGAGACCGCATCACGTGAGACCGCATGAGAAACCGCAAGAGACGCGCCCCATTCCCGCTTCATCCGTACCAATAAATAGGATTATTCGGACACTACGGACAAGGGTCGCCCCGCTCAACCTCTCGCAGCCGTACGGGTCAGCGCCCGCCCGGCGCCGCGGCCAGGCCGTCGAGCAGCGCCTGCAGACCGTGCTCGAAGGTCTGCTCCGGGGCGGCGTTGTAGTCGTCGGCCGGGGTGTCGAGGCGGGCCCGCAGCCGCGGGAACTCCGCGGCGACCTCGCGGGCCTTGGCCATCGTCCGCCGGATCTGCTCCTCGGCGTCGCCCTGCCGGTTCAGCCGGCGGGCGAGCGAGACATCGGCGGCGCCGGCCAGCGCGCTGCCGAGGACGTAGGTGAAGACGGCGGCGGCGGCGCGGTCGGCCTGGGGAGCGGTGAAGCCCGCGGACTCGTAGACGGCCAGGCAGCGGTCGTCGAAGCGGGCCTTGCCGGGTCCGTAGAAGAGATACGAGCCGAAGGCCTGCACCAGCCAGGGGTGGCGGGCGAAGAGGGCGTGCAGGCCGGCGGCGAGCTGGGTGGCAGCGGTGCGCCAGTCGTCAGGCGCCCCGGGGTCGGCGAGCTCGATCTCGTCCCACACCCGGTCGCCGGCGAGCAGGACCAGCTCGTCCTTGGTCTTGACGTGCCAGTAGACGGCGGTGGGCGCGGCGCCCAGGCGCTTGCCGAGGGCGCGCATGTTGAGGCCCTCGAGGCCGTCGTCGTCGAGGAGCTCGACGGCGGTCCTCACGATCTGGTCCCGGGTGAGGGTGTCGCGTGCCATGGCCCACACGATAGCCGCTCTTGCACTAAGTTCAGGCTGCCTCTTGCACTTAGTTCAAGTAGCCCGCTACGGTCTTCCTGTACTTAGTTCAAGTCGACGAAGGGGAATGACCATGAACGCTCTGATAGCCGTCATGCAGCTGCTCGTCGCCGCCGCGTTCGTGAGCATTCCGACGGTCCGGCACCGCTACGGGCCCACCGCCACGGCCGCCGCGGAGGCCGAGCTGACCCGGCAGGGGGTGCGGACGAGCGTGCTGGCGGAGAACAAGATGCGCTTCGACGCCGGCGGCCACGAGACGGCGGCCCCCGCCACGGTGGCGGCCATCATGGTGATGCTGGCCGTCCTCAACCTCGCCGACGCCGGCCCGGCGCACGTGCTGACCTGGGTTTTCCAGTCGCTGGTGCTGCTCGCCAACGTCGTGATCGTCCACAGCATGCTGACGGCCACGAAGTCCGTGCAGGCCGCCTTTGCCCGCAAGGGCGACCCCGAGCTGGCCCGTATCGACGTGCCCGCGCTGCTGAAGGCGGCGGAGGACGGCTTCCCGAAGTGGACGTGGACGCTGGCGACCGTGCGGAACGTGACGGTCTTCGGGGCGTGTGGTGTGGTGCTGCTCGCGCCGGCGCTCGGCTGATCTCTCGGCCTGAGGCCGGCGGCGGCCCGTACACTCCCGGCCCATGGTCGACATTGACGAGGAAGGCCGCCCGGAGCCGCCGCTCGCGGAGGACGAAGTCCCCACCCTGCTCGGTTTTTTGGACTACCAGCGGGCGACGCTCGCGTGGAAGTGCGGCGGGGTGGACACGGCGGGGCTGCGGGCGACGGTGGGGGTGTCGGAGATGTCGCTGGGCGGGCTGCTGCGGCACCTGGCCCGGGTGGAGGACATCTGGTTCGCGCAGCGGCTGCGGGGTGAGAAGCCGGATCCGCGGTGGGCCGGGAACGACTGGGCGGCGGAGTGGGCGCCGTCGGAGCTGGACGAGGACCCGAAGGCGCTCGTCGCGCTCTGGCAGTCGGCGGTGGACCGCTCCCGCGAGCTGACGGAGCAGGCGCTGGCGGAGGGCGGTCTTTCCCAGCCCGGCGCCCACACCTGGCCGGACGGCGGTACGCCCTCGCTGCGCTGGATCGTCTGCCACATGATCGAGGAGTACGCCCGGCACAACGGGCACGCCGATCTCATCCGGGAGACGGTGGACGGGCTGACGGGCGAGTAGGGGCATCAGGACATGCGAGAGCCCCGCTCCAGGTGAGGTGGGAGCGGGGCTCTCGTTCCTGCGGGTGCGGAGCCGGCCGGAGGGCAGGAGGCCGTTTGCCGGTGGGGCCGGTTCCGCGGACGGGCAGCGCTGGGCGCCATTGCCCGGGACGCCGTTGTCCTGGCCGCCGTCACGTCTTGGTGGGGGTCAGCCCCAGTTCTGGAGCGAGGCGTTGTCCGGGTTCGGGGCCGGGGCCTGGTCCTGGTCCTGGTCCGGGTTCGGCGCCGGGGTCTGGTCGTCGTCCGGGTTCGGAGCCGGGGTCGTGTCGTCCGGGTTCGGCGCCGGGGTGTCGTCGGTGCCCCAGTCGTCATCCGGGTTCGGGTTCGGCGCCGGCGGGTTCGGGCCCGGGTCCTCGTCCACCCACGACTTCATCGTGCCGTTGGGGTTCAGGACGAAGTGGGCGCCGTTGTGCTCGCCGTAGGCCGGCTTGCCGCCACGGGACTTCAGGGTGTCCCAGACCGAGCTGGTGCCGCGGGGCATGATGTCGGCCTCGTAGTTGGAGCCGACCTTGTAGACCTTGCCCTTCATGCCGCCGGCGAGGGCGTACGACTGCACGTACACGCGCTTGGCCGGCTTCGGCTTCACGCTGTCGGTCCAGGAGCGGACGCCGCCGTTCGGGTCGAGCACGAAACGCACGCCGTTGGCCTCGCCGTAGGCGGGCTTGCCGCCCTTGGTCCTGAGGGTCTGCCACGTCTTGACCTTGTTGGTGCCCGGCACCTTGGCGCGGAGGTCCGCCTCGTAGTTCCCGCGGACCTTGTAGACCTTGGCCGTGAAGCCGCCCTTGAGGTGGACGGTCTTGACGTAGATCCGCTTCGTCTTCTGCCCGTGCTCGGGCAGCGCCGCGTGCACGCCGGGCGCCCCGGTCGCGGGGGCGCTGCTCGCGAAGGCCGCGGAGGTCGGCACGACGGCCACCGCAAGAACTCCGGTCGTGACGATGGCGGAGCGTATGGATCGCTTCAAGGCGGTACCTTTCCCTACACATCTTTCGGTCGATGTCCGTTTTGCACGGAATGACGACTATAGGGCACAAGGTCCCGTACCACCAAATGGGTGACATAGCGTGCACACGCCCTCGTTCTGCGTAATCCGGGACTAAGGTCATACAAGCTTCTTCACTGGGCGGTATCAGCCCGTACCAGCCAAGGAAGCTGACCCATGACCCCTCTGTTCCGGCGCCCGGCCGTGCTCGCCGCGGCGGCCGCCGTCCTCGCGGCGGCGGTGAGCGCCTGCGGCCCGTCCCCCCAGGAGGCGGCCGACGCCAAGAAGCGCCAGGCCGTCAAGCTGGCCGCGCAGGCCAAGGCCAAGAAGCTCGCCGCCCAGAAGGCCGCGGCCCTCCCGGGCATGCCGCCGGTGAAGAACGCGAAGAACATCTACAGCGAGACCACCGCGGACAAGATCGCGCCGGTGATGAAGACCTTCAAGAATCTGGTCTACGTCCCGAACACCGAGTCCGACACGGTCTCCGTCATCGACCCGAAGACGTACGAGGTCATCCGCACCATCCCGGTCGGCGACCAGCCGCAGCACGTGGTGCCGTCCTGGGACATGAAGACGCTGTGGGTGAACGACGACCTCGGCGACACCCTCACCCCCCTCGACCCGCGCACCGGGAAGAAGAAGGGCAAGCCGGTCGAGGTCAGCGACCCGTACAACCTCTACTTCACGCCCAACGGCAAATACGCGGTCGTCATGGCGTCCATGGACCGCGAGCTGGTCTTCCGCGACCCGCACACGATGAAGCGGAAGAAGACCGTCCCGGTCGACTGCTACGGGGTCAACCACGCGGACTTCTCGCCGGACGGGAAGTACTTCATCGTCTCCTGCGAGTTCTCCGCGGAGCTGCTCAAGGTCGACACCGAGAAGATGAAGGTGGTCGCGAAGCAGAAGCTGCCGATGGAGGACGGCATGCCGCAGGACGTGAAGGTCTCGCCCGACGGCAAGACCTGGTACGTCGCGGACATGATGGCGCACGGGATGTGGGTGCTGAACGGCGACAAGTTCAGCAAGCCGAAGCTCTTCCCGACCGGGCAGGGCGCGCACGGGCTCTATCCCAGCCGGGACGCCAAGACCATGTACGTATCGAACCGCGGCGAGGGCACCGTCTCGGTCTTCGACTTCGCGAAGAAGAAGGTCGTGAAGAAGTGGACGCTGCCGGAGGGCGGCAGCCCTGACATGGGCGGGGTGTCCGCGGACGGCAAGACGCTGTGGCTGTCCGGGCGGTACGACGGCGAGGTCTACGCGATCGACACCAGGAGCGGGAAGCAGCTGGCGAAGATCCCGGTCGGGTCCGGGCCGCACGGGCTCGCGGTGTATCCGCAGCCGGGGCGGTACTCATTGGGACACACCGGAATCTTCCGGTAATTGACCGACAACGAACGCGCACCGGGCCGAATGCGGTCCGGTGCGCGCTCGTTGTGTGCCGCTTCCGTGACGATTCTCATCCGCCGTCCCAGGTGCAAGCATGGGTCGTAGAATCCTCAGCAGACCCGGCCGGGGGGCACGACGGTCAGCAGGATTCGAGACCGTCGAGGGACCGGGGATGAAGTTGCGTAACCGAGGAGGAAGTGTCGTCGTGAGCAGCCGGCCGTCCCGAGGCGCTGCTCGCCTCGCGGCAATACTCGACGCGCTCCCCGATGCGCTCGTCCTGGTCAACACCAACGGCACCGTCGTCGCCGCCAACCCCGTGGCGCTGGCCGCCTTCGAACGCCCGGGTGCGGCGCTGATCGGGCGCGGGCTGCTGGACCTGCTGCCGGACTTCGACCCGCGGCGCATCCCGGGGTCGATGCGCGCTCCCGAGGACCGGGAGCCGGAAGCCAAGCAGACGAAGCCGACCCGGATGATGGCGCGGCGGACGGACGGGAGCGAATTCCCGGCCGAGGTCACCAGCGCCAATCTCGAGGACGGCGAGGCACCCGACGCCTTCAACGGCGACCATCGCTTCACCGGCGACGAGCTGCTGATGCTGGTCGTACGCGATCTGACCGGCACCCTCGACACCGAGGCGGAGCTGGCGCGGCAGCGGCGGCAGACCGAGATGATTCTGCGGGCGGCTTCGGAAGGAATCGTCGGTACGGACACGGACGGCCGGATCGTCCTGGTCAACCCCGCCGCCGCACACATACTCGGCTACCGCGCCGGCGACCTCGGCGGCCAGGAGCTGCACCCGCTGCTGCACCACTCCCGGCCGGACGGCTCCCCGCTCGCGTACGAGGAGACGCCGCTCGCCGACACCCTCTCCTCCGGGCGCAAGCACCGGGTGCGCGGCCAGGTGCTGTGGGCGAAGGACGGGCGCGCGGTGCCCGTCGATCTGACGACGGCTCCGGTACGGGACGGGGAGCAGCTGGTCGGGGCGGTGCTTGCTTTTACGGACCGGCGGCGGCTCGACGCCCTGTCCGCGCGGCAGGACCAGCTGGCGGCGGTGCTGACGGACGGCCTGCGCGGGCCGCTGGACCAGCTGCGCGGCGAGCTCGGCGCGCTGGCGTCCGACCCGGCCGGGCAGCTGTGGCCGGAGGCGAACCAGGTGCTGCACCACCTGTCGGCGGGCTACGGCCGGATGACTGCGCTGATTGACAGCGTGCTGTCGTATCAGCGACTGGACGCGGGCCGTGAGCGGCTGTCGCCCGGGCCGGTCGCGCTGGACGCGGTGGTGCACGAGGCGGTCGAGACCTCGGCGGATCTGATCGGGCCGGGGCGGGCGCAGTTCGTGGTGCACGCGCCGGAGGGCGTCGAGGCGGTCGTCGACGGCGCGCGTCTTACGCAGGCGCTGGCGCATCTGATCGCGGACGTGGCGGGTGTCGACGCGACGGGCCGGGCGCCGGTGCCGATGGCCGGTTCTGCCTCCGTCTCCGCCTCCGGCGACTCGACGATCGTGGTGGCGGCGGCCCAGCGCGGCGACGTCGTACGCGTCGAGGTCCGCGGTCCGCACGGCGGCGGCGACCCTGTGCACGAGCCGCTGGCGCGGGGCATCGCGCGGCTGCACGGCGGGATACTGCAGACACACGAGGTGCCTGGGCAGGGCGGCAGCGGCAGCGCGTATGTGCTGGAGGTCCCGGTGGCGGGGCCGAGCGCGGCTGGGCGGGGCAGTGTGCCGCGGGCGGCGCGCGATCGCGCGGGTGAGACGACCGTGATGCCGGAGCCGGCGGCGCCGGGGCGGGGGATGGCGCCGCCTCGGGGGGAGTCGGCGGCGGCTGCGGGCGCGGGCGCCGGGGGCGCGGTGCATGACGGCGGTACGGGCGCGGGGCATGCCGGTGGCACCGGTGCGGTGCACGTCGGCGGTACGGGCGCGGTTCCCGCCGGGGGGACGGGTGAGTTCCCGGCCAGTGAGACCGGCGCGGCGGCGGTCGGCGGGACGGGCGCGGGCCACCTTGGCGATACGGGCACGGGCCCGGGTCCTGCCGGGCGGCGAGCGCGGCGGGCACTGGCCACCGAGACCGGGGCGCGGCAGGTGCCGGCGCAGGCCGGGGACCCGGCTGCGGGTGCGCCGATGGAGACGGACAGCCAGGGCGGCAGCCACGGCGACAGTCAGGCGCAGGCGGTTCCGGCCGAGGGCGTTCCGCAGGGAGCCACCTCCGGCGGTCGGCGGCGGGCCTCCGGGACGGATGCCTTCCTCGCCGACGACTCGTACGGCGGCCGGGGCGGCGCGCTCGCCGAGCAGGAACAGCAGCCGGACGCGGGCCAGGACGGCACGATCGGCGACCGGCCGTCCGGACGCCGTCGCCGCCGGGCGGCACAGGACTCGGGCACCGGCGGTCACCCGTCGGCCGGTACGGCTGGGGGCAACCAGCCGGTGACCCCCGGGACGGTCGGGGGCAACCACCCCGCGGCGCCCGGAGCTCCGGCCGACCACCCGGTGGCGCCTGGATCTTCCGCGGCCGACCAGCCGGAGACACCCGGGCCCGTGGCGGTGCCCGGGGCCTCGGAGGCGGGGCACCCGGCGGCGGCCGGGCCCGCGGTGAACTTCCCGGCGGCGGCCGGAACGCCGGCGGACGGTAGCCCGGCCACGCCCGGAGGCGGCACGCCTGCCGGTGGGGTCCCCGGCGCCGGACGGCGGCGGCGGCCGGTCGGTGAGGGCCCCGTGGCCCGTAACGAAGAGCAGCCCGGCGGCGGCGACACCGCCGCGGGGCAGCCGAGCGGGCGCCGGCGGCGCGGCGCGCCCGTCGCGGAGCAGGGCAGCGGCGAGGTGCTCACCGCCGCACCCGGCGAGGCCGCGCCCGGCGTACCGCGCCAGGCCCAGGTCCCCCCGGCGGAAGCCGGCCCCGCCGCCCAGCAGCAGCACACCCAGAGCGGCCGCCGCGCCCGCCGCCCCCTGACGACGGAGGCCGAGCGCACACCGTCGCAGGGCACGGAGACCGGCACCGGGCACGCCCAACCGGCGCAGGCCTCCGGGACGATGACACCGGCAGCCGGCCCCGAGGCCGGGCCGCGGCCGGCAGCCGGCGATGCCGCGGCTGCCTACGGAACCGGCCCCGGTGACGCGTCCCACCCAGGACCGCAGGCAGCGACCGGCGGCACCCAGGGCACCGGCGCGTACCCGCAAGGCTCCGCCCAGCCCGGCGGCCGCCCCCACGTACGCGGACCGCAGGCGGCAGCCGTCGCGGACTCCGAAGGCCCCGTGGCCTCGCACGGATCCGGCTCCGCCCAGCGCGGCCACGGCCACAGCGCCGACCCGCACGCAGCGACCACCGGCTCGCAGCCCGGCCGCGCCCACGACGCAGACCCGCGCCCGGCGGCCGCCGGGCCGCAAGGCGGCACCGGCTCGTACGGCCCCGGCACCACCGGCTCCGCCCAGCCCGGCGCTCGTGGCCAGGCCGGCGCGCAAGCCACCGCCTCCGGTGACCCGCACGCCCCCGGTCCCGACACCGCCGAGACCCCCGAAGCCCACGTCACCCCCGATCCCACCGGCCGGATCCCCGCCCCGCTGACGCCCGAGCCCAGCGGGACGACCAGGTTCGCCCGGGCCGTGCCCGCACCCGCGCCGCCCACCGCCGGGCAGGCGCAGTCGGGCGGGATCAGTGTGCGGACGCTCGGGCAGACGCACGGGCGAGGGGTGGCGTTCACGCCGCCGCCCGCCGAGGGCGAGGGGGAGCCGCAGGACCCCCGCGTCGCCGGGCAGCAGGCCGCCGATCAGGGGTCCGGCCGGCGGCGTCGCCTCGGGACGCCGCCGCACGGCACCCCGACCGACGCCCGCCCGCACCCGGGCGCCGACGCCGGCACCGACGCGCAGGAGCGCGATCGCACCGGGCAGTCGCAGGCGGCAGCCGACCCCCGCACCCCGGCCCGCCCCCCGCACGCGGCCGTCGACCCGCGGCTCAACGAGACCGCCGGCCGCACCTACGCCGTCGGCGCCCCGGACGCCGCCGCCGTGGGGCGGCCCGAGCCGCTCGACGGGCAGCACGGCGTCGTCGAGGTCGACGACGACCCGGACACCGCCCTGCTGCGGCCGATCGATGACGAGATGCCGCCCGAGCCGCTCGACAATCCGCGGCGTCTCCTCGTCTGGCCGGAGCCGGACGGCGCCACCTCGCAGGCGCTCACCGATCGCGGCTACCGGCCCGTCGTCGTCCGCTCCCGCGAGGAGGTGGACACGCAGATCGCCGCCTACCCGGCCGCGCTCTTCGTCGACCCGCTCACCGGCCCGATCACCCGCACCGCGCTGCAGGCGCTGCGCACCGCGGCCGTCGCCGCCGAGGTCCCCGTCCTCGTCACCGCAGGGCTCGGGCAGGCCACCCGCGAGGCGGCGTACGGCGCCGATCCCGCCGTACTGCTCAAGGCCCTCGCGCCGCGCGACAGCGACACGCACCCGTCCCGCGTGCTGCTCTTCGAGGAGGACCCGGACATCGCGGTCGCACTCACCACCGCGCTCGAGCGGCGCGGCATGCAGGTCGGCCACGCCGCCGACGACCAGACGGCGATCAGCCTCGCCACCCAGATGCGGCCGAATCTGGTGGTGATGGACCTGATGCAGGTACGCCGCCGGCGCGCCGGCATCGTCGACTGGCTGAGCGCCAACGGCCTGCTCTCCCGCATGCCGATGGTCGTCTACACCCGCGCCGACATCGACCGCAACGAGCTCCCCCGGCTCCGCTCCGGCGAGACGGTGCTCTTCCTCGCCGAGCGCTCGACCAGCGCGGAGGTCCAGTCCCGGATCGTCGACCTGCTGTCGAAGATCGGGACAAACTAGCGCCTATGACCGACGCCAAACCCGGCACCCTTCGCCCCGGCGGCCGCACCGCCCGCGTGCGGGCCGCCGTGCTCAAGGCGGCCGGCGACGCCCTCGCCGAGTCCGGTTTCAACGAGCTCGACCTCGCCGAGATCGCCCGCCGCGCCGAGGTCGGCAAGACCACGGTCTACCGCCGCTGGTCCACCCCTGCGGGCCTGGTCGCCGACCTCCTCGCCGACATGGCCGAGCAGTCCCTCCCCCGTACGGAGACGGGCACCCTCGACGGCGACCTGCGCGCCAACGCCCGCCTCGTCGCCAAGACGCTGCGCGACCCGCGCCAGGGCCCGCTCTTCAAGGCGGTCATCGCGGCCGCCACCTGCGACGCGGAGGCGGCGGCCGCGCTGCACCGCTTCTACGCGACCCGTATCGCGGAGTGGGCCCCGTGTGCCCAACAGGCCGTCGAGCGCGGCGACCTGCCCACCGGTACCGACCCGCACGAGGTCATTCGCGCGGTGTCGGCGCCCCTCTACTACCGCCTCCTCGCCACGGGCGAGCCCCTGGACGAGGCCGCCGCCGACCAGGCGGCAGCCGCCGCGGCAGCGGCTGCGCGCGCAGGCGCGTACACGTAAACGGGCAGGCGCCGCCCGGCCCACGCGCTTCAGCCGCCCGCGCCGCGGACAGGCCAAGCCGCCAGGCGCTAGAGCTCGGTGACGTCCAGCTCCCCGTCCGCGTACTGCCGCCGCAGCACCTTCTTGTCGAACTTCCCCACGCTCGTCTTCGGCACCGCCGCGATCCGCGCCCACCGCTCCGGCAGCTGCCACTTCGCGATCTGCTCGCCGAGGAAGCCGCGCAGCTCCTCGTACGACACCTCGTCGGCGCCGTCCCGCGGCACCACGGCCGCCAGCGGCCGCTCGCCCCACTGCTGGTCGGGTACGGCGATGACCGCCGCCTCCGCGATGCCCGGGTGCGCCATCAGCTGGTTCTCCAGCTCCACGGACGAGATCCACTCGCCGCCCGACTTGATGACGTCCTTCGCCCGGTCCGTCAGCGTCAGATAGCCGTCCGGCGTGATGGTCCCGACGTCGCCGGTACGCAGCCAGCCGTCCTCGCTGAACTTGTCCTCAGGACGGAACGGATCCCCGCCCGCACCCCCGTAATACGCCGCCGCGATCCACGGCCCGCGCACCTCGAGCTCGCCGGTCGACTCGCCGTCCCACGGCTGGAAGCCGCCGTCAGGACCGGCGAGACGGGCCTCCACCGAGGCCGGGAACTGGCCCTGGGTGATCCGGTACCCGAACTCCTCCTCCTCGGGCAGCCCGGCCGGCGGATGCGCCACCGAGCCCAGCGGCGAGGTCTCGGTCATCCCCCAGGCCTGCACCACGCGGACGCCGTGCCGCTCCTCGAAGGCGGTCATCAGCGCCGGCGGGCAGGCCGAGCCGCCGATGATGGCGCTCTTCAGCGAGGAGACGTCCCGCTGCTTGGCGTCCAGCTCGGCCAGCAGGCCCTGCCAGATGGTCGGCACCGCACCGGCGATCGTCGGCCGCATCGTCTCGATCATCTCGGCGAGCGGTTCCGGCTGCAGGAAGCGGTCCGTCATCAGCAGCGAAGCGCCCGCCATGAAGGCGGCCTGCGGCAGCCCCCACGCGTTCACGTGGAACATCGGCACCACCGGCAGCGCCAGGTCCGCGGGCGTCAGCGCGAACGACCCCGCCGAGTTGACCTGCAGCGAGTGCAGATAGATCGAGCGGTGGCTGTAGAGCACGCCCTTGGGGTCGCCGGTCGTCCCGGAGGTGTAGCAGAGCGCCGCCGCGTCGCGCTCGTCGAGCTCCGGCCAGGCGTAGCCGTCGAAGGAGTTCGGCCGCCCCGCGATGAGCTCGTCGTAGTCGTGCACCCGCGCCGGCCCGCCCTCGAGCGGCGTACGGTCGCCGGGGCCCGCGACCACGATGTGCTCGATCGTGCCCAGCCGCGGCAGCAGCGGCGCGAGCAGCGGGATCAGCGAGCCGGAGATGATCACGACGCGGTCGGCGGCGTGATTGACGATGTAGGTGAGCTGCTCGGCGGGCAGCCGGAGGTTGAGGGTGTGCAGGACGGCGCCCATGGAGGGGACGGCGAGATACGTCTCCATGTGCTCCTGGTTGTTCCACATCAGCGTCGCGACCCGGTCGGCCTGCCCGACGCCGAGCTCGTCGCGGAGCGCCGTGGCGAGCTGCACCGCGCGCTCGCCCGTCTCCCGGAAGGTCCGCCGCGCGGGGTCCCCCTCGCCGGTCCAGGTGATCACCTGCGCGGCACCGTGCACGGTCATGCCGTGGGCCAGAATGCGCTGGGTAGTGAGGGGTACGTCCTGCATCGTGCTCAGCACCGGGGCCTCCCGAGGGTCGGAGCCGCAAATACGCGCCAGTAATTACTGGCAGATTCTGCTGCCGACCGGGCGGTATGTCACTACCCCGTACGAGCTGGAGCCGCGCGAACCCACTACGCCGCCAGACCCCCCAGGTCCGTGTCCTCGCGCAGCTTCGCCAGCGCCCGCGACACGGCGCTCTTGACCGTACCGACGGACACCCCGAGCACCTCCGCCGTCTGCTGCTCGCTCAGGTCCTCGTAGTACCGCAGGACGACCATCGCCCGCTGCCGCGCCGGCAGCCGCTTGATCGCCGTCCACATCGCGTCGTGCAGCGCCTGCGCCTCCGCCGGGTCGGGCGCCGGGACGACGTCCGGCTCGGGGAGGTCGTCGCCGTACGCGTACTCGTCGACGCGGCGCTTGCGCCACTGCGAGGTGCGGGTGTTGACCAGGGCCCGGCGGACGTATCCGTCCAGCGCGCGCGGGTCCTCGATGCGCTCCCAGGCGAGGTACGTCTTCGTCAGCGCCGTCTGCAGCAGGTCCTCGGCGTCGGCGGGGTTCTGGGTCAGCGAACGGGCCGTGCGCAGGAGGACCGGACCCCGGTCCGCCACGTACGACGTGAACGTCGGAAACGCGGGGGTGGATGCGGTCTTGCACACTGTTGCGGCCATGGCACAACGCTAAGAGCGGGGCCGTACCGAAAGGATCGGCCGGAGGTCTCGAAGGCGGCTCCACCTCAGGGAGTACGGGTAGTGCTACCTACACCTCCCCTGGGTGGAGGGGACTTAGGACTACCCCGCAGGGATGACCCGGGGACGCTCCTCCTGGAGGCCCGTCACCACTCCAGCACGGCGGTCGGGGCGTCGACCACGTTCCGGTCGATCATCAGCTTCACGCCGCCGTGCGTCTCCTCGACGTTGCCCGCGTACTGGTGCACCCGCCGGTGCGGCTGCCAGGCGTCCGCGGCCAGCTGCGGCTCCTTGTTCAGGCTCGGGTCGATGTGCCAGCGCGCGAACCACATCACCTCGGGCATCCCGTCCTGCCCGGCCCGCCGCGCCTGCTCCATCATCCGCACACCGGAGTTGGCGCTGCTGTAGAAGCCCGGCAGCCAGCCGCGCCGGTCGACCTCGCGGTTCCAGGACCGGACGAACTCCAGCGTGGTGGCGCGGCACTTGGCGTCCTTGTACGAGAAGGCCTCGATGTCGAGGAAGAGCGGGCTGCCCTTGGCCATGCCCAGCAGCTTCGCCCGCGCGACCGCGTCCCGGCCCTCGGAGCGCCCGGCCTTCGCGGCCTTGGCCGCGTCCGCGTGCATCCGGACCGCCTTCTTGGCGCCCTTGATGCACGGCGGCTGCGAGCCGACGTACACCGGCAGCACCCGCCAGCCCATCCGGTGCACGGCCCGCAGCCAGTACGAGGTGAGGTACGGCTGCTCCTGGCAGTGCCGGCCGCGGCCGCCGTAGTAGATCCCGACGGCCCGGTACGGGGATTTCCGCCAGGCCCGCATCGTCGCCGGCGGCGGGGCGCTGCAGGTGTCGAACGCCCGGCCCTGGAAGAGCTTCTCGCCGAAGGCCGCGCGGCCCGTCTCCGCGGCGCCCTGTCCCGCCATCGGCTTCGGGTCCGCCGCCGGGGCGAACCCCGTCAGGGCCGCGAGCGCCGCGGCGAGCACGAGAATCCGGCTGGTGGGACTGCCCAGTTGATGCATGAACGACAGTGAAGGTGCCGCCGGACGGCGCGCGGCCCGGCGACACGCCCCCCGTCAGCCGTCTGCGCCGAGGAGCAACCCGGACGTCGGAACGCCCGTCCCCGCCGTAACCAGCACCCGGGCCGCGTCCGGCACCTGGTTCACGGAGCTGCCGCGCAGTTGCCGCACGCCTTCCGCGATCCCGTTCATGCCGTGCAGATACGCCTCGCCGAGCTGCCCGCCGTGGGTGTTGAGCGGCAGCCGCTCCTCCCGTACGAAAGCGGCGGCCTCGCCGGGGCCGCAGAAGCCGAACTCCTCGAGCTGCATCAGCACAAAAGGCGTGAAGTGGTCGTAAAGGATCCCGACATCGACCTCGCCGGGGGCGAGCCCCGAGGTCTGCCACAGCTGCCGCGCGACGACGCCCATCTCCGGGAGCCCGGTGAGCTCGTCCCGGTAGAAGCTGGTCATCTGCTCCTGCGCCCGGCCCGCGCCCTGCGCGGCGGCGGTGATGACGGCGGGCTTCTGCCGCAGGTCGCGGGCGCGTTCCGCGCTGGTGATCACCAGCGCCTGGCCGCCGTCCGTCTCCTGGCAGCAGTCGAGCAGCCGCAGCGGCTCGGCGATCCAGCGCGATGCGGCGTGCTCGGCGAGGGTGATGGGGCGCTCGTAGAAGTACGCGTTGGGGTTGTTGGCGGCGTGCTTACGGGCCGTAACGGCGACCGGGCCGAGGGCCTCCGCGGCGTCCAGGCCGTACGTGTGCAGATAGCGCTGGGCCGCCATCGCCACCCACGAGGCCGGCGTGAGCAGCCCGTACGGCAGCGCCCAGCCGAGCGCGACGCCCTCGGCAGACGGCTCGCGGCGGGTGACGCCGGAGCCGAAGCGGCGGCCGCTGCGCTCGTTGAACGCCCGGTAGACGACGACGGTCTCGGCGATCCCGGTGGCGACGGCCATCGCGGCCTGCTGCACGGTGGCGCACGCGGCGCCGCCCCCGTAATGGATCCGGGAGAAGAAGCTCAGCTCGCCGATCCCGGCCGCCTGCGCGACGGTGATCTCGGGCGAGGTGTCCATGGTGAAGCTGACCATGCCGTCGACGTCCGCGGGCGTGAGCCCCGCGTCGTCGAGGGCGGCGTGCACGGCCTCGACGGCGAGCTTGAGCTCGCTGCGGCCCGAGTCCTTGGAGAACTTGGTGGCGCCGATGCCGGCGATGGCGGCTCTGCCGCCGAGGCGATCGGGTGCACTCCGGCTCATTCGCGCGCCTCCTCGGCAAGAACGACGGTGACGGTGCCGGTGACGTGTGCACCGAGGCGGTTCCTTCCGACCACGGACACCTGTCCGGTCCCGTCGTCGCCGGGGGTGAACTCGCCGGTGAACACGAGCTCGTCGTCCGGGTACTGCGGGACGCCGAGACGGATCTTGACGGCCCACACCTGCGTCCCAGGGCCGAGGCATTCGGCGACGTAGCGGCCGACAAGTCCGTTCGTGGTGAGGATGTTCATGAAGATGTCGGGTGACCCGCGCTCCTTCGCCGCCACCGCGTCGTGGTGCACGTCCTGGTAGTCGCGGGTGGCGATGGCGCCGCCGACGATCAGCTTGCGGGTGACGGGTATCCGCAGCTCGGGAAGGGTCTCGCCGCTCATACCGCCTCCTCGGCCCGGAACACCGGCAGCACCAAGTCGTCCTCCACCTCGGCGAATTCCAGCCGCACCGGCATCCCGATGCGCACCTTGTCGTACGGCACCCCGACGACGTTGCAGATCATCCGCACACCCTCGGCGAGCTCGATCAGCCCGACGGCGTACGGAGGGTCGAAGGCCGGGAAGGGCGGGTGGTGCATGACGACGTACGAATAGACGGTCCCGTCGCCGCTCGCCTCCTCGGCCGTCCACTCCTGCGAGCCGCAGGAGTTGCAGCCGGGCAGCCAGGGGAAGCGGGCGGTGCGGCAGCCGTCGCACCGCTGGAAGAGCAGCTTCCGGTCGGCGACGCCTTCCCAGAAGCCGGCGTTGTCGCGATTGACGACGGGGCGCGGCCGTTTGGCCTTGGTGGCGGCCTCTTCCGAGCTCTTACGGGCCTTGGCCGGTGCGTACTTGAAGACCCGGAAGCGATGCGTCCCGACGGTCTCGTCCCCCACCCGCAACTCCATCCGCGTGGTGATGAAGTGCCCGCTGCCCAGCTTGGTGGTCTTCCGCGGCGAGACGGTCTCGATGACGGAGTCGTAGACGAGCTCGTCCCCCGGCCGCAGCGGCCGCAGATACTCCTGCTCGCAGTCGGTCGCCACGATGGAGGTGCAGCCGGCCTCGTCCAGCAGCCGGAACATCTCCAGGTAGTTCTCGGAGCGCCCGGTCGGCCCGTTGTAGCCGGCCATCGTCCACACCTGGAGCATCGTCGCGGGTGCGGAGCCGTCGGGTGGCGCGGGGTGGCCGAGGGCCTCGCACCAGTGGCGGATCATGGGGTCGTTGACCGGATCGGGGCCGCGGCCGCCTTCCCCGGCGGACTTCCCCTCGTACGCCTTAAGCCGCTCGTGGAGCGCGTCGTCGTCCTGGCTCATAAGAATCTGACTGTCCGTCAGATACGTGCGGGTGTCAAGACAACTGCCGCCCCCCGCAAAGGCGGCGAGGCCGCACCCCCGAAGGGATGCGGCCTCGCCGTGCGCAGACCCGGCTGCTGCTTACCAGAGCGGAGAGAAGACGACGTTGCCGTCGCCGGTCACCGTCGTGCTCGTGTTGCTGTTGCCGACGCCGACGTTGGACTGCTGGGTGTTGGAGCTGTTGTTGCCGATGCCGTAGTTACCTCCGCCTGCCTCCTGGCTGGTGGCCCCCGAGATGGAGTGGTTGTTGGCGAAGGCGCCGTTGTCCGCCTGGGCGACGCCCGACAGGAGCGCCGCTGCCAGCGGTACGGAGGCTACGGCGGCGATGATGCGGGCGGTGCGGATGCTGGCCATGGTTCTGGTCCCTCCCAGTGGCTTGCTTCAAGCCTGGTTACGTTCCGGGGCCACCGGGCGGCGGCCCCTGGGGTCTTGCACGACGTCGCGACAGCATCGTTGCCCCCGGAATCCGGGGGTTATCACCACACAACCCGCGATTCGCTCGACCGCATGATCCGCCCCGGCTAAACCCGCACACGCCCCCCACTTTCGCGTCTCGAACAAATATTCGATACTGGAGCCATGGACGGCTCCGCAGCACTCGAACACGCCCTCGCCGCGGCTGAACGCGGCCTGCCCGTCTTCCCGTTGTCCCGCGCCAAGCAACCCGCGGTGCGCTCACCGCACCACCAGGACTGGCCGCGGGTGCCCTGCCGCGGCGAGTGCGGCCGCCTCGGCCACGGCGTCCACGACGCCTCGGTGGACCCGGATACGGTCCGCGAGCTGTTCGCCGCCGCGCCCTGGGCCACCGGCTACGGGATCGCCTGCGGGCGCCCCCCGTATCGCCTGATCGGCATCGACCTGGACGTGAAAACGGGGGTGGACTCGCTGACGGCGTTCGAAGCGCTGGCCGACCGCTACGGCTTCACGATCCCGTCCACGGTCACCGTCCTCACCCCGAGCGGCGGCCGCCACCTGTGGCTCGCCGGCCCGCCCGGCGCCCAGGTCCCCAACTCCGCGGGCCGCCTCGCCCCCGGCATCGACGTCCGCGGCACCGGCGGCTACCTGGTCGGCCCCGGCTCGATCACCCTGCGCGGCCGCTACCGCCTGGCCCCGAACTCGGCCCTGGCC
>NZ_JAAKZV010000101.1 GCF_011044975.1 Streptomyces coryli
GTGGGCGATAGTCTGAGAGGGGCTCGACCCCCGGGAGGGCGGGGACTGTCACTTGGCGGCCTCCTTGATGGCTTCGGCGGCGACCTTCTCGTAGCGGCGGTCGAAGAGAGCGGCGGCCTTGAAGCGCTTGCGGTCCTGCTCCTTCGCGAGGAGGTCGACGGTGGCCTGCTGGCGCTTGATGGCGCCGTCCCAGTCGGCGGGGATGTCGGGGTGGCCGTTGCGCTTGACGAGGTATTCGCCGTCGGCCTCGCTCAGCCCCTGGTCCTTGACGTAGTAGCCGGCGATCCATTCCTTCGGATGCTGGTCGATCCAGACCTGCGCCCGGCCCCAGAACTTCACCAGCTCGCGCAGCGCCGCCGCCTTCTGCGGATCGTCGACCGAGGCGGTGAGCGCCCACAGGTGCTCGGGGTCGTCGCGCAGTCCGTGCGGGATGGTGCGGCCGCCGTCCTTGCCGTACTTGGACAGATACCGCTTGATGTTCACGTCGCCGAGCGGGGCGGCGTCGACCTGGCCCTCGCCGAGGGCGGTCGGATAGACGTCGCCGGTGCTGGCCAGCTCGACGAGCTCGACGTCCTGCTGCTCAAGCCCGGCCTTCTGCAGAATGCGCAGCACGAGCGCGCCCTGCGCTTGCCCCGGGCTGTACGCGATCTTCTTGCCGCGCAGATCCTTGAGGGACTTGATGCCGGAGCCGCGGGCGACCCCGAGCTCGTAGATCGGGTTCTTGGCGGGGTCCTTGCGGTACTTGGCGGCGATCAACTTCGTGTCCAGCCCCGTCCAGTGCGCGTGGATGGACGGGATCTCGGCGGCCTGGCAGGCATCGAGCGCGCCGGCCCGGAAGGCCTCGGAGCACTGCGGGCCGCCGCTGATATTGGCCCACTTCACCTTGAAGGGCAGCTTGTCGATCTGCCCGGAGAGCTCGAGGGCGACCTTGAGCGCGGGCCCGCCGACGGTGAGCTGGGTGCCGGGGTCGACCTTGGCCGGGATCTTCTCGCCGGCGAGGTTCTTGCTGGAGGCGGTCGTCTGCGTGCTGTCGGCGCAACCGGCCGCGAAGAGGAGCGGGGCGGCCGCGAGGGCAGCCGTAAGCATGCGTATGCGTACGCGACGGGACATGGGGACCTTCACTGCAGTAAGGGAGGGGGAAACGCAGGGGGTGAAGGTCAGCTACACAGCGCGGCGTCGACGCGCTTGAAGTCGACGGCGCGTCGTCGGGTAAGTCCGGTGGGCTGCGGCATGCGGCCCAAGCTAGCGGCGGATCAGGCACCAACTCCCGGACAGCAACGAGCGCTTCGTATGACTGCCATGCGGGCGTTACAACGCGATGAGTCCCGCCGGGGTCGGGGTGAAGCCGCAGCCGGTGATGTAGAAGTCGTGGAGCTTGTCTTCGAAGTCGACATGCAGCCACTCGCAACCCGCCGCGCGGGCCTCGCGGGCCGCGGTGCGGATCAGTTCGACGCCTACGCCCCGGCGGTGGGCGGCCTTGGCCACCACCGTGTCCAGGATGAAGGCGTGTGCGCCGCCGTCCCAGGCGACGTTCACGAAGCCGGTCAGGGAGCCGTCGGCGGAGCGCGCGCAGACCCAGCCGAGGCTGTGCCGCCGGAGCCGGCCCTCCCAGTCCGCGCCCCGCAGCGGGGCGTGGTCGAAGCCCTCGGCGTGCAGTGCTTCGACCTCCGCGCTGGTCAGGTCGCCGCGCCAGGTGAAGGTGGGCGTCATGGGGTGATCGTAGTGTGGGGGGCATGGACAACACGCACGTACTGGCTCGCCGCGAAGGGCGCTTGGGGCACATTACGCTCAATCGCCCCAAGGCGCTCAATGCTCTCAATACGGAGATGGTCCGGGGCGTGTACGCGGCCCTGACCGAGTGGGCCGACGACCCCGGTGTCGACGCGGTGCTGCTCGACGGAGCGGGCGAGCGGGGCTTCTGTGCGGGCGGCGACATCCGGCTCATGCACGACTCCGCGCGCGGTGACCATGGGCTCGCGCAGCAGTTCTGGCGTGAGGAGTACGCGCTCGACGCGCTCATCGCGAACTACCCGGTGCCGGTCGTCGGCATCATGGACGGCATCACGATGGGCGGCGGCATCGGCCTCACCGGGCACGCGGCGGTGCGGGTCGTCACCGAGCGGTCGGTGCTGGCGATGCCCGAGGTCGACATCGGTCTCGCGCCGGACGTGGGCGGTTCGCTGCTGCTGGCGCGGGCGCCGGGTGAGCTCGGTACGCACATGGCGCTCACCGCCGCGCGGATCGGCGCCCGGGACGCGCTCGCCACCGGCTTCGCCGACCACTTCGTACCCGCCGCGCGACTCCAGGAGCTGGCCGAGGCGCTGCGCGCGCCCGGCGCGGACAAGCCGGACCACGTGGTCGCCGCGCTGGCCGGGCAGCCGCCCGAGAGCCCGGACGACCTCGTCGCCCACCGGGCATGGATCGACGCCTGCTACGGCGCGGACACCGTCGAGGAGATCCTGGCCCGGCTCCGGGAACGCCCCGAGCCTGCCGCCGCAGCCGCCGCCGAGGCGCTCCTCGCCGGCTCGCCCACCTCCGTAAAGGTGACGCTACGGGCCCTGCGCAACGCCCGCGCCATGGCCACCGTCGAGGAGTGCCTGGTGCAGGACTACCGGCTGTGCAGCCACTTCCTGGACAGCCACGACCTCCCCGAAGGCGTCCGCGCCATGGTCATCGACAAGGACCGCAGCCCGCGCTGGTCCCCGGACCGGCTCGAAGCGGTGACGGACGCGGCGGTCGAGGCGTACTTCACCACGCTGGGGGCGGACGAGCTCCGGCTGCACCCTCCGCTCGGAGGGGCAGGCCCGCTACCGCCCGGGGCAGGGTCGTGATACGCCGCGCCCGCCCCCTCGCGGGCATCGCTGCCGTCGTCGCGATACTCACCGGGCTCGCCGCCCTCGTGGTCACGCTCGGCGCCTTCGCGTTCGCCTGGCCGTACTTCACGGACATGCGGGCGGACTATCTCTTCGCCAAAGAGGCCGAGGAGCCGGTGTCCGCCGAGGAGGGCCCGGTGATCGGCGCCTTCCTCGCCACCTCCCCCGCCCTCTTCGTCGTCCTCGGCCTGGGCAGCGCCGCGCTGCACGCCGCCGCGGCCCACACACCGGCGGCCTCCGCGCGCGAGTTGTGGCTACGGGCCCGGGCCCGGCTCGGGCCCGTCGTCGCCGTCCACCTCGTGCGCGGCCTCGCCGTCGCCGCGGGCGCCGTGCTCAGCCTGCTCGCCTGCGCGGGCGCCGCCTACGCGTACGCCGCGATCGCCGGCGGCGACCAACCGCTGCGCGGCGGCGGCCCCTTCGACCGGCTGAACAGCACCGCGATGATGGTCGCGCCCGCCGTCCTCGCCCTGCGCATCGGCTTCGCGCTGGCCCCCGCGGCCGCCGCCCTGGACGGGCTGGCGCCGCTGGCGGCGCTGCGCCGCTCGTGGTCGCTCGTGTGGGGCCGCCGGATCTGGGCGGTGGGCGGCGTGGTGCTGGCGGCGACGGCCGGTTTCGCCGCCCTCTTCCTCCTCCTGCGCCGCCTCGCCAATCCGCTCGAAGGGCCGGTCGACGCGGCGGTGCTGGCGCACCTCTCCCCCAACACCTATGTCGGGTATGTCGCGGGACAGCTCACCCCGTACGCCGTCGCGGTCCTCGTCGCCGCCCTCGTGGTCACGCCGCCGGCGCAGGCCGCGCTCACCGCCCTGTACCGGCGCCCGCGTCCGCTTCCCGGGCAGCCGGGCCGCCCGTAGTCCCCGCTGTCCCCGCTGTCTCCGCCGTGGGCGCCCCCGCCCGCGGCGCCGCCCGGCGCTCCCCCAGCCGCCGCATCACCGGCTCCGTGAACCGCGCCGTCAACGGGCCCACGATCACCAGAATCAGCACATACGCCGTCGCCAGCGGCCCGATCCGCGGCTCCGTCCCCACCGCCAGCCCGGCGATGACGATGGAGAACTCGCCGCGTGCCACCAGCGCACCCCCGGTCCGCCACCGCCCGGCCGGCTTGATCCCGGCCCGCCGGGCCGCGTACCACCCGGTGGCGACCTTCGTCACCACGGTCACGACCGCCAGCGCCAGCGCCGGCAGCAGCACCGGCGGGATCTCGGCCGGGTCCGTATGCAGGCCGAAGAAGACGAAGAAGACGGCGGCGAAGAGGTCGCGCAGCGGGACCAGAAGGTTGTGGGCGCCCTCCGCCACCTCCCCGGAGAGCGCGATGCCGACCAGGAAGGCGCCCACCGCGGCCGACACCTGCAGCTGCTGCGCGAGCCCGGCCACCAGCAGCGCGAGGCCGAGGACGACCAGCAGCAGCATCTCCGGGTTCTCGGACGAGACATACCGGCTGATCAGCCGGCCGTGCCGCAGCGCGACGTACAGCACTATCCCCACCGTGCCGAGCGAGATGAGCAGCGTCAGGCTCGCGCCGCCGAGGCTGAGCCCGGCGACCAGCGCCGTGAGGATGGGCAGGTAAACCGCCATCGCCAGGTCCTCCATGACCAGGACGCCGAGGATGACGGGGGTTTCGCGGTTGCCCAGCCGGCCGAGGTCGCCGAGGACCTTCGCGATGACGCCGGAGGACGAGATCCAGGTGACGCCGCCAAGCGCCACCGCGGCCACCGGGCCCCAGCCGAGCAGCAGCGCGGCCGCGGCGCCCGGGAGGGCGTTGAGGGTGAAGTCGACGGCCCCTGACGGGTATTGCGTCTTCAGGCTGAAGACCAGATCCGACGCGCTGTACTCCAGGCCCAGCAGGAGCAGCAGCAGGATCACGCCGATCTCGGCGCCGGTGGCGATGAACTCCTCACTCGCGCCCAGCGGCAGCACTCCGCCGCTGCCGAAGGCGAGCCCGGCCAGCAGATACAGCGGTATCGGCGAGAAGCCGATCCGGCCCGCGAAGCGGCCGAGGATCCCCAGCCCCAGGATGATCGCGCCGAGTTCGATGAGCAGTGCGGTGGTGTTGTGCACGGCTCAGCCCTCGTCGATCAGGTCGGCGACGGCGTTCACGCCTTCGCGGGTGCCGACGACGATGAGCACGTCGCCGATCGCGAAGCGGAAGTCCGGCGCGGGCGAGGGATGCGCGGCGGTGCGCCGCAGCACGGCGACGACGGACGCGCCGGTACGGGTCCTGGCCTGGGTGGCGCCGAGGGTGCGGCCCGCGTACGGGGACCGCTTGGTGACCGGTATGTGCTCGGTGACCAGGTCGATTTCGAAGTGCTGGTGCAGATGGCCGACCGGGTCCGGGGTCAGCAGCTTCGCCAGCGCGGCGGACTCCGGCGGGTCGAGCGACACCGACTCCCGGCAGACGTCCTCGTCCTCCCGGTCGTGCACCGCGAGGATGCGGCGCCCGTCTTGATGCGCGACGACCGACAGGTGGCGGCCGCCACCGGTGTCGAGGTCGTAGCGGATCCCGACCCCGGGCAGCGGGGTCTTGCGGGCATGGGCGGCGGACTCCACAGCGGGCCTCCCTGGCAGGCGGTACGGCGAGCGGGAGCAGCCGCTTCCCCTGGACCGCCCCCGTCGGCCCACCCTAACGGAACTGAGAGTCCACCTCCGGATAGAGTCCCGCCGCCGCCAGCGCCGCCCGGCGGAGTTCGGCCCGTGCCTCGGGCGGGTGCAGCACCTGCACGTTCTCCGCGAACTGCAGCAACTGCCGTACCGCACGCGGCTCCTCGAGGCCCAGCTCGACCTCGGCCCAGCCGTCGTCGGCGGGCCGCGGTTCGCCGCGGAGCCGCGGGGCCATGATCCGTACGAACATGTCGAGGCGCTCGTGCCGCACCCGGGCCCGCACCGTCAGCCCGACCGGGCGCCGCTCCACCTCCTGCCGGAGCAGCTCCCAGGCCGCGGCCAGGTCCACCCCGGCCCGCCGCCGCACCGGGGCGTCGGTGATACGTACCGCGCGCACCCGGTCGGCGCGGAACAGGCGGGGCACACCGCGCCGGTCGGCGACCAGGTACCAGACGCCCGCCTTGCTGACGAGGCCGTACGGGTCGACGGTGTAGGCGCGTTCGGCGGGCTCGCCGCTGTGCCGGTAGCGGATGCGCAGGCGGCGCTCCGCGAAGACCGCGCGGTGGAGTTCGTCGAGGTCGGGGGCGTCGCCCGGAGCGGCGTACCAGCGGCCGGGGTCGATGAGGATGCGTTTGCGGGTGGCCTCGGCGGCCGGGCGGTGCGGGGCGGGCAGCGCGGCCATCAGCTTGCGCAGCGCGGAGGCGAGGGCGCCGCCGAGGCCCAGCTCGGTGTGGGTGCTGCCGCGGTCGGCGAGGACGAACAGCGCCCGGGCCTCGTCGGCGGTCAGCCCGGTGACGTCGGTGCGGTAGCCGGGGAGGAGCTTGATCCCGCCGCGCCGGCCGCGCTCGGTGTAGACCGGGACGCCGGCGGTGGAGAGCGCATCGACGTCGCGGTAGATGGTGCGTACGGACACCTCCAGCTGTTCGGACAGCTCGGGGGCGGTGACGCTGCCGCGGGTCTGGAGGAGGAGCAGGATCGAAAGCATCCGGTCGGACTTCACGCCGTCGAGGATCTGCCGGAAGGCGAGCAAAAAACAAGAAGCCAGGTGTCAGGTTTGCCGTGGAGACTCGGTGCCATGGATGAGATCAGCGAGTTCCCCGCGCTCCGCCCCGCCGACGAGGGATACGACGCCGAGCGCACCGGCTTCCAGCTGCACGGCCCGCACCGCCCCGACCTGATCGTCACCGCCGAGAGCCCGGACCACGTACGCGCCGCCGTCGCGCATGCCCGCGCGCACGGCCTGCCCGTCGCGGTGCAGGCGACGGGCCACGGCGTCGGCGTCACGGCGGACGGCGGCGTACTGATCAGCACCCGCCGGATGACCGACGTGCGGATCGACCCGCAGGCCCGATCCGCCTACATCGCCGCCGGCGCCACCTGGGGCCAGGTGATCGAGGCCGCCGCCCCGCACGGCCTCGCCCCGCTCAGCGGCAGCGCCCCGTCCGTCGGCGCGATCGGCTATACCCTCGGCGGCGGCCTCGGCGCGCTGTCCCGGCAGTACGGCTACGCGGCCGACCACGTCACCGCGCTCGACGTCGTCACGGCGGACGGCGAGCCGCGGCACGTGACGGCGGAGTCCGACCCGGACCTCTTCTGGGCGCTGCGCGGCGGCCGCGACAACTTCGGCATCGTCACCGGCATGGAGATCGGCCTCTTCCCGCACCCGGAGATCTACGGCGGCACCCTCGCCTTCGCCGCCGAGCATGTGGACGCCGTCCTCGCCGGCTATCTGGAGTGGACGCGGACGCTGCCCGACGAGCTGATGTCCGCGGTGTCGATGATGGTGCATCCCGATGTGCCGTTCGTGGAGGAGGAGTTCCGCGGGCGGTACGTGCTGCAGGTCAAGCTCGCGTACACGGGCCCGGCCGACGAGGGCGAGCGGCTGGTGGCGCCGTTGCGCGCGCTGGCCCCGACGCTGGCGGACGACCTGCGGGTGCTGCCGTTCACCGACTCGCACACGGTCTTCAAGGACCCGCCCTTCCCCCACGGCTACGTCGGCGACGGCCTGCTGATCGACGCCGCCCTCGACGTCACCACCCTGCAGACGGTCGCGAAGCAGGCCGGGCCCGAAGCGCCCACCATGACCGTGCTCCAGCTCCGCCACCTCGGCGGCGCCCAGGCCCGTACCCCGGCCGTCCCGAACGCGGTCGCGGGACGCGACGCGGGCTATCTGCTGAGCGTGGTGCTCCCGGTCGACGGCGTGCCCGCGGAGACGGTGACGGAGGTGCTCGGCGGCATCCGCCGCACGATGGCGCCGCTGACGACCGGCCGGGCGCTGAACTTCGTCTTCGGCGGGCTTTCCGGGGCGGAGCTGAGCGAGGCGTATGCCCCGGCGGACCTGGAGCGGCTGCGGAGTCTGAAGGGCTCGTACGACCCGGAGAACACCTTCCGCCTGGGCCAGCCGCTGGCCCTCACTCCCGGAGCTGATGCTCCAGCACGCGGGTGAGCAAGCCGGTCAGCTGCTCGCGCTCGGCCGCACTGAGCGGCGCGAGCAGCTGGTCCTGCACCCCGCCGATCGCCTTGTCCAGCTTGGTGAGGCGGCGCTTGCCCGCGGTGGTGAGGGTGATGGTGTTGCGCCGTCGGTCCGCCGGGTCCGGGGTGCGCTCGACCAGCTCCCGCTCGACCAGGTCGTTGACCGCCGCGACCACGTCGCTGCGGTCGATGCCGCAGCGGCGGCCGAGCGCGGCCTGGCTGGAGGGGCCGAACTCGGCGAGCGCGGCGAGCAGGGCGTACTGGTAGTGGCGGGCGCCGTTGGCCGCGAAGGCCTCCTGGACGAGGCGGGAGGCGTGCACCGAGGTGTGCGTGATGAGCCAGGACGGCGTGGTGGCCAGCCGCGCGGGCGTCTCGTACGACGGCGTCGTCTGCATGCGCGGCACCCTAACGGGTGCGGGCGGAGGACGGTGCAGTGCGGTCAGGTCGGGTGCGGCACGGGTCCTCGCCGCCCGGGCCGACGTGTGCGGCACGGGCGCCCGCCGCCCCTCGTCACAGCGGCTCGGCGTCCAGCGCCACCGCAACCGCCCGTACGACCTCCGCGACCCGCGACACCGCCTCGGCGGGGCGGCCCGGCAGCCGGGCCAGGGACAGCCGGCGCAGCTCCTGCGGTCCGCCCCGTACCGGCAGGATCCGCACCCCGTCAGGCGCGGCGTGCGCGAGGGACGCGGCCGCCGTGGTGATGCCGCAACCCGCGGCCACCAGCTGCAGCTTGGCCAGCCAGTCGCGCGCCACGTGGGCGATCTGCGGCCGCTCGTCGAGGCCCGGCCACACGCCCATCAGGACGCCGTCCGCGGCCGCCGAGCCCGCGATCCAGCGCTGCCCGCGCAGATCGGCCATGTCGACGTAGTCGCCCCGGGCGAGCGGATGGGCGGCGGGCACGGCGAGGCACAGGGCGCGCTCCGTCAGGGTCTTGAGGACCAGCGCAGGCGACTCGGCGTCCAGCGGCCGGAACGGCGGCGCCGACGCCAGCAGCGCCAGGTCGAGTGCGCCGGCCCGCAGCGCCCGGGCCAGCGCCGGGGTGGTGCCCTCGCGGGTGACCACCTCGATGCCGGGCGCGGTGCGGCGCAGTTCGGTGAGGATGCGCGGCAGCAGCACCGCGCCCGCGACCGGCAGCCAGCCGAGCCGTACCGTCGCGGCCTCCGCCGGCAGCCCGGACAGCTCGCGCGCCGCCGCGTCGATCTCGTCCACGACCAGCGTGGCGCGCCGCAGCACCACCCGCCCGGCGCCGGTCAGCCGCACGCCGTCGCGCCGCCGCTCCAGCAGCCGCGCCTCCGCGGCGCGTTCGAGCGCCGCGATCTGCCGGGAGACGGCGGACTGGGTGTAGCCGAGCGAGGCCGCGGCGGCGGTGAAGGTGCCCTCCTCGGCCACGGCGCGGAAGACCCGCAGGGCGGTCAGGGAGACGTCGGAGAAGTCCATGATGTTTACGCATACTAGCCATGTCGAAGTCTCGTTGGACGCATGGGCGGTACGGCCGTAGCTTCGAGGCATGACTTCTCCGGCAACTCCCCGCACAGCCCTCGTCACCGGCGCCAACCAGGGCCTCGGCCGCGCGCTCGTGGAAGGCCTCGCCGCCCGCCTCGGCCCGGACGACCTCGTCCTGCTCACCGGCCGCAGCCCCGAGCGCGTCGCCAGCGCCGCCCGCGAGGTCGCCGCCCGTCCCGGCACCCGCAGCCGCGTCGAGGGCCGGGTCCTCGACGTCACCGACACCGCCGCCATCGCCGCCCTGGCCGGCGAACTCCGCACCGCCCACGGCGGCGTGGACATCGTCATCTCCAACGCCATCGCCCGGGTGCTGCCCGAGGACTCGCAGGCGGCGCGCGCCGACGAGTTCATCGACGTCTCCAACACCGCCACCCACGCCGTGCTCCGCTCCTTCGGCCCGATCCTGCGCCCGGGCGGCCGGCTGCTGGTCGTCGCCAGCGCCCTCGGCACGCTCGGCTACCTCGACCCGAAGCTGCACCCGCTGTTCGAAGGCGCCGGCCTCGACCAGGTCGAGTACGCGGTGGAGTCCTGGCGCACCGCCATCCACAACGGCACGGCGCAGGAGGCCGGGTGGCCGCGCTGGCTGAACATCCCCTCCAAGGTCGCCCAGGTCGCCGCCGTCCGCGCGGTCGCCGCCGAGCGCCGTACCCGCGACCTGGCGGAGGGCACCCTGATCGCGTCCGTGTGCCCCGGCATGATCGACACCGCCACGTCCCGCCCCTGGTTCACCGACTTCAGCGGCGCCCAGACCCCGGCCAGGGCCGCGGCCGCCGTGCTCGACCTGGTGACCCTCGACGGGGTCGACCCGGCCCACTACGGCGAGTTGGTCCAGTTCGGCAAGGTCCTGGACTGGCACGCCGGCGCCCCGCTCACCGAGCAGGACGCGCTCCTCAAACCGTGACCGCGGGCGGGGCGGCCGGCACCCGGTTTTATTTTTCCGGGGTGTTGACCAAAAAATAGGGGCCTTCGCATGCTGGTCCCCATGACCTCAGAATCCTCCTCCGAGAGCTCCTCCCGCACGTGGCGCCCCGGCCGCCGCACCTTGCTGGCCGGCGCCGCCGGGGCGCTGGGTGCGGTGGCGCTGCCGCAGGCCGCGGCGCGGGGCGCGAAGCGCGCGTACCCGGCGAACTGGCCCGACCCGGCCCCGTACGGACTCGCCGACACCCGCAAGGACCTGTGGCCGCGCGACGACAACTCGCGCCTCCTCCCGCTCGAGCTCCGCCCGCGCGACAAGGAGCTCGGCCGGGTCTGGATCCGCGACACGTACGTCAACTGCTTCACCGTCGACGGCAGGCCGCTGTACGTCGCCACCGGCACCACCCGCGCCCCCGGGCTGGCGGCGGCGGGGCCGTGGAACGACGGCCTCTTCATCTGGACGGCCCGGTCGCTGGACGGCCCCTGGCAGCTCGCCGACACCACCGGCATCCGCCCGGACGCCGAGAAGGGCAAGGTCTGGTCGCCGGAGTTCGTGGGCGAGAACCGCCCCGGCCGTACGGTCGTCGCCCCCTGGCAGGAGTACTGGGTGGACGACGGCCAGTTCGGCAAGCGCGGCAATGTCTGGGCGCCGGAGGTGCACTACTTCCGCGGCAAGTGGTACATCGTGGCCTGCATGGGCGACCACTCCACGCTGGTCGGCTCGTTCATGCTGGTGAGCGACGGCGGGGTGGCGGGGCCTTATCGCGTGGTCGAGGGCAATCTCGCCAAGCCCTTCGGGGATGTGGTGCCGGGCGGTCCTGCGTTCATCAAGCCCGGCGCGTATCACCACATCGACGGCAGCCTCTACGCCGAGGGCGACGACGCGTGGCTGGTGCTGCACAACCACGTCTACGCGAAGTTCCGCGCCGACATGGAGGACATCGTCCCGGTGACCGGCCTGCCGCCGTTCCAGCAGCAGCCGTATCAGCCGGAGCCGTATCTGGAGGGCGCGTACGTCTTCAAGCACGGCGGCAAGTACTTCCTGCTGCACGCCGCCTGGGACCGCACCTCGAAGAACGCCGACGGCACCACCCGCTACGCCTACGACCCGCCCGGCACCGGCCGCACCCAGTACCAGTACGACGCGGTGATCGCGGTCGCGGACCGCTTCGAGGGCCCGTACACGAAGCGCTACACGGCGGGCGTCGGCGCCGGCCACAACAACATCTTCCGCGACCACAAGGGCGGCCTGTGGGCCACCTTCTTCCGCAACCCGGCGCACGGCTACTGGGCCGATCCGTCGCGCGTCGCGGACGCGGCGGTGGCGGGAGTCGTACGGCTGGAGTGGACGGGGCCGGAGGGGAACCGGCTGTACGTCAAGCGCCGTAACGGTCGATAGCCGCCTTACGCCCGGCCCGACAACTCCTCGTCGAGCGAGCCCTGCACGTAGCGCATCGCATCGGCGTACGTCGCCTCACCGAACCGCCGCTCCACCTCGGCCGGGTCCGGCTCCTCGACGCGCGTCTGAATCCACCAGACGTTGCCGAACGGGTCCCGGACCCGGCCGACGCGGTCGCCCCAGGCGAGGTCGGTCATCGCCGTGACCGCGGTCGCCCCGGCGTCCAGCGCCCGCCGGAAGACGGCGTCGCCGTCCGGGAGATAGAGCCTCATGAAGGCGGGGGTGTCGGGCCACTCGGGCCGGGCGTCGAAGGCCATCACGACCGCGTCGCCGATACGGGCCTCGGCGTGGCCGATCGCCCCGTCCTCGTTGGGCACGCATGCCAGCTCCTGCGCGTCGAAGGCGGCCTTGAGGAAGGCGAAGAGCGCGCGCGTGTCGCGGGTGATGATCCACGGGGTGACGGTGGTGTAGCCCTCGGGTACGGGGGCGGGGCGGTGGGCCGGCTCAGGCATGGGTGATCTCTCCTGGTCTTGACGAGGGGGTTGCCGGGCTCCCCGGCCGTCGGCGGGCAGGATGGGTACCGCAAGATTCGAGAAGCCGGGTGCCGGTGGTCGGTGGCAGGCTCGTATTGATCAGACGCACCGAGGAGTCCCATGATCAGCCATATCGGCGTTGCCATGCTCTACGTGAGCGATCAGCAGGAGACCGTCGACTTCTTCGTCGAGAAGTTCGGGTTCAGCAAGACCACGGACGCCGAGATGATGCCGGGCGTCCGCTGGATCGAGGTGTCGCCGCCGAACGGGCCCACCACGATCGCCGTCCATGACGCGGCGACCTTCGACAAGCAGCCGGGTGAGGGCGCCTACCTCACCTACGCCTGCGACGACATCGCCGCGACCGTGACGGAGCTCCGCGCGCGCGGCGCCGACGTCACCGACCCCGTCGCGGAGCCCTGGGGCACGTATGCCAAGGTCGGCGGGCCCGATGGCCATGAGATCCAGATCCATCAGAAATAGCTAGGGCCGCTGCCAGACCGACACATGGGAGCGGCTGTCCGCGGTGAAGGGCGCCTCCGACCAGTCCGCCCAGCGCTCCCGCCGCTCAAGACCGGCGAGTTGGGCCATCAGATCCAGCTCCGCCGGCCAGACGTACCGGTGCGGGGACTGGAACACCTCCGCCTTGCCGTCGGCGATCCAGTAGTGGTGCGAGACCAGGCGCTGGTTCAGCATGTCGTACGTGTCGAAGCCCAGGTGATGGTCGGTGATGTCGAAGGGACGCGCGGTCTCCCCCGGCGGCAGCCGCCGCAGCTCCGGGACGAAGCACTCGATGACGAAGCGGCCGCCGGGGCGGAGGTGGCGGGCGGCGTTGCGGAAGCAGGCGACCTGCTCGTCCTGGGTGAGGAGGTTGGAGATGGTGTTGTATACGAGGTAGACCAGGGCGAATTCGCCCGGCACCCGGGTCGTCGCCATATCGCCCATCGTGACGTCGACCGCCTCGGCGCCGGGCTTCTTGCGCAGCTCGTTCGCCATCGGCTCGGACATCTCGATCCCCGACACCCGGATCCCGCGCGCGCTCAGCGGCAGCGCCACCCGGCCCGTACCGACCGCGAATTCAAGGGCCGGGCCGCCCTCGGCGCGGCGGGCGAGGAAGTCCACCGTCGGCTCCAGCACCGACGGCTCGTACATCTCGGCCGATGACGCGTCGTACGCCTGGGCCACCTGCTCGTTCCATACGCCGTCGGTCATCGGCACACCTTCCGGTCAGCCCTGCTCGCGCAGGAAGTCATGGATGACGGCCGTCAGTTCGGCCGGGGCGTCCTCCTGGACGAGATGTCCGGCGCCGTCGATGAGCTCGAGCCGGGCGCCGGGGATCATCCCGGCCAGCTCCTTCGCCTTCGCCACCGGGATCCACGTGTCCTCGGTGCCCCAGCACACCAGCACGGGCAGGTCCAGCTCGCCGTAACGGCCCTGGATCTCATCGGTGTAGCGCTGGTCGGCCTGGGCGATCTGGCGGTAGAAGGCGGGCTGCCCTGCCTCCCCGGTCCAGGGCTCGACGAGCGCGTCCAGCACGGCCGGGTGCAGGCCTGGGCCGCCGGTGGTGGTGATGTACTCGCGCACCAGCGCGGCGTGCAGCCGCGGCGGCAGCTGCTCGAAGACCGCGGCCTGGTCCCGTACCAGCCGGAAGAACGGCGAGCCCCACGGCGCCAGCGCGACCGGGTCCACGACCGCGAGCGCGCGATACGCCGCGCCGTGCAGCAGCCGCGCCCGCAGGGCGACCGCGCCGCCGAAGTCGTGCGCGACGACGAGGGGCCGCTCCAGGCCCCAGTGGTCGAGCAGCGCCGCGAAGATACGGCCCTGGGCGGCGAGGGAGACATCCTGCCCGGCGCGCTTCTCCGATTGGCCGTAGCCGGGCATGTCCCATACGTAGACGGGCCGCCGCCGGGCCAGGCCGCGGGCGATGGCGCGCCAGGTGTATGAGGACCAGGGCGTGCCGTGCAGCAGCACGACGGGCTCGGCGCCGGTGTCCTCCCCCAGCCGGGTCCAGCGCACCTCGCCGGATTCGCTGGGGAAGGTCTTGTCCAGGGTCCAGTCGGTCAACGCGATCATCCTCGGGTCGATCTTGGGGCGAGGCCAACCTAGTGGACCGGCTCATCGGGGGGCACGCCGTTTTCCGCGCGGCGCGCCGGGGCCGTTAGCGCCGCGCCGCCGGGACCTCCGCGCCCCCCTCCGCGCCCTCAAGCGCCTCCGCCAGCCGCCCCAGCAGCGTCGCCAGCGCCTCGGCGTCCGGCGAGGCGCCCGCGCCCGCCCACTCCTCGCCCAGCCGGGCATCGACCTCCGCCCACACCTCCCGGCCGCGCGGCGTCAGATAGGCCAGGATCCGGCGGCGGTCCAGCGGGTCCACCCGGCGGTGCACCAGGCCCTGGTCGACGAGTTGGTCCATCAGCTTCGTCAGGGACGCCGGCGGCAGGAACGCGCAGTCCGCGACCGTCGTCATCCGGTGGCCCGCGCCGTCCGCGAGCAGGGCTAGCACCCGCCATCCGTCCACGTTGAGCCCGCTGTCCGTATCCGAGAGCACCTGCCGCAGCCCACGGACCGCGAGCCGCTCCGCCCGGGTGAGCAGCTGCAGCAGTTCCGGTGTCGATGTCATCTCGCTCCTCGGGCGTGACGGGCGGTCCATGCTACAAAGCCGCCAGAATGGCCTGATGCCCTCACGGCACGACTCGTATACGCCCGCGGCCCCGGGAGACGACGCCCTCGGCGTCGCGCTCGTCATCCCGATGCGCGGGCCCGCCGGGATCTTCGGCCCGGCCTGCGAGCTGTGTGCGCGGCTCGCCGCCGAGGAGGTCAACCGGCACGGGGGCGTGCTCGGCCGGGAGCTCACGCTGGTGCCCGTCGACGGCGGCGCGCCGCCGCGCGAGATCGCCGCCGAGGTGCAGCGGCTGATCGCGGAAGGGGCCGTGCACGGCGTCACCGGCTGGCACATCTCGTCCGTACGGCAGGCGCTGGCGCCGCGCCTCGCCGGGCGAGTGCCGTACGTCTACACCGCCCTGTACGAGGGCGGCGAGCACACCGAGGGCGTCTACCTCACCAGCGAGACCCCGGACGCCCAGCTCCAGCCCGCCGTGCGGCTGCTCGCCCGCGAGCACCGCATCCGCCGCTGGTTCATCGTCGGCAACGACTACGTCTGGCCGCGGCGCACCGCCCGGGCCGCCGCCGGCTACGCCCGCGCCACCGGCGGCCACGTCACCGGAGCCGCCTTCCTCCCGCTCGGCACCCACGACTTCGGCCCGACGCTGCAGCGCATCGAGCGCTCCGACGCCGACGCCGTCATGATGCTGATGGTCGGCAGCGACGCCGTCCGCTTCAACCGCGCCTACGCCGCCGCCGGACTCGACGCCCGTGCCATCCGCCTCTCCACGCTGATGGACGAGAACATGCTCGCCGCCGGCGGCCCCGACGCGCACCGCGGCCTCTTCGCCACCGCCGGCTTCTTCGCCGGCCTCGCCGGGCAGGACGCGATGGACTTCCACGGCGCCTACGCGCAGGCCTTCGGTGTGACCGCCCCGCAGCCGGGAAGCCTCGGAGAGTCGTGCTACGAGGGGGTTCGCTTGCTGGCCGCACTGATCGAACGCGCCGGGTCCCTCGACATCCCGGTGATCGAGCGCGCCACCGGTACGGGCACCATCGGCTACGACGGCCCGCGCGGCCACCTCCGCATCGCGCCCGACCGGCATGTGCGGCAGCGAATATATCTGGCCCGCGCCAACGGCATGGACTTCGACGTCGCAGCCGAGCTCGATCAACCCCATTACTTCCCGTAGGAAGTATTAACCGACGCGAAATTCCGCGGAAACAGCGCCCTTTGAGGCTGTGGCGTGCCCACAGCAAGGAGGGAACCCCCGACATGAAACGACTGCGAACCCATCGCGTGCTCGCGAGCGTCGCCGCGCTGGCGGCGGTCGTGTCGCTGCCCGCCTGCGGGGCCGAAGTCGGCACGGAGCGCAGCGGCGCCTCCGCGGTCAAACCGGTCGTCTCCGCCGACGCCGTGAAGGTCGGCCTGCTCAACTCGCTCTCCGGCACGATGGCGATCAGCGAGGTGACGGTCCGTAACTCCCTCAGGCTCGCCATCGACGAGATCAACGCCGACGGCGGCGTCCTCGGCCGCAAGATCGTCCCGGTCAGCGAGGACGGCGCCTCCGACTGGCCGACCTTCGCCGAGAAGGCGGGGAAGCTGGTGCGCAAGGACCGCGTGGCGGCCACCTTCGGCTGCTGGACGTCGGCTTCACGGAAGGCGGTCAAGCCGGTCTTCGAGAAGTACCGCTCGCCGCTCTTCTATCCGGTCCAGTACGAGGGCATGGAGCAGTCCCCGTACATCTTCTACGCGGGCGCCACCACCAACCAGCAGATCATCCCCGCCCTCGACTACCTGAAGAAGGAGGGGGTGAAGTCGCTGTACCTGGTCGGCAGCGACTACGTCTTCCCGCGCACCGCCAACAAGGAGATCAGGGCGTACGCGAAGGCGAACGGCATCGAGATAGCCGGCGAGGACTACGCGCCGCTGGGTTCCACGGAGTTCGCCACCATCACCAACAAGGTGAAGGCCTCCGGCGCCGACGCCGTCTTCAACACCCTCAACGGCGACAGCAACGTCTCCTTCTTCAAGGAGTACAAGTCGGCTGAGCTGAACCCCAAGGAGCTCCCGGTCGTCTCCGTCTCGATCGCCGAGGAGGAGGTCAAGGGCATCGGCGCCCAGTACCTCAAGGGCCAGCTGACCTCCTGGAACTACTACCAGACGACGCCGTCCGCGAAGAACAAGAGCTTCGTCGCCGCGTACAAGAAGCGCTACGGCGCCGACAAGCCCACCTCCGACCCGATGGAGGCCGCCTACACCTCGGTCTACCTCTGGAAGGCGATGGTCGAGAAGGCCGGCTCCTTCGACGTCGAGAAGGTGCGCAAGGCGGCCGACGGCGTCACGTACGACGCGCCCGAGGGCAAGGTCACCGTCGACGGCGAGACCCAGCACATCGAGAAGACCGCGCGCATCGGCCGCATCCGCGGCGACGGCCTCATCGAGGAGGTCTGGAACTCCGGCGGCCCCATAAAGCCGGACCCCTTCCTCAAGTCGTACGACTGGGCCTCCGGCCTGTCCTGAGCCCTCGAAGGACCCCTCATCATGACTCTGCTCTTCACCCAATCCTTCACGGGCGTCTCCATCGGCGCCGTCCTGCTGCTGATCGCGCTCGGCCTGTCGCTCACCTTCGGGCAGATGGGCGTGATCAACATGGCGCACGGCGAGTTCATCATGGCCGGCGCGTACACCGTCTATGTCGTCCAGAAGGGCATCAGCGGCGCGGGCACCTCGCTCTTCGTCGCGCTGCCGGTCGCCTTCCTGGTGGCGGGCGCGATGGGCGTGCTGCTGGAGTGGCTGCTGATCCGGCGGCTGTACGCGCGGCCGCTCGACACGCTCCTCGTCACGTGGGGCGTCTCGCTGGTGCTGCAGCAGCTCGCCCGCGACATCTTCGGCGCGCCCAATGTGCAGACTGCGGCGCCCAGTTGGCTGACCGGCGCGGTGCCGCTCCCCGGCGACCTGGCGCTGCCCGCCAGCCGGCTCTTCATCCTGATCCTCGCCCTGGCCGCCATCGGCGCGCTCGCCGCCACCATGCGGCTGACCCCGCTGGGGCGCCGGATCCGCGCCGTCGTGCAGAACCGCGACCTGGCGAAGGTGTCCGGCATTCCGACCGCGACCGTCGACCGGCTGACGTTCTTCATCGGCTCGGGCCTCGCGGGCGTGGCGGGCGTGGCGCTGACGCTGGTCGGCCCGATCGGCCCGGCCATGGGCACGAACCTCATCATCGACGCCTTCCTCGTCGTCGTCGCCGGCGGCATCGGCCGGCTGCGCGGCGCGGTCATCACCGCCTTCGCGCTCGGCCTGCTGCAGGCGGTCTTCGAGTACGCGACGACCGTCAGCACCGCGAAGGTGCTGGTGCTGGCCGGCGTCGTCCTCTACCTCCAGTGGCGGCCCCAGGGCCTGTTCACCCTGCGCACCAGGAGCCTCGCGTGAATATCTCCCCTCGTCTCCGCGCCCCCGCCGGCTTCGCCGTGGCCGCCGCGCTGCTCTTCCTCGCCGCGCCGCTGGTCCTGTCGGACTTCCGGCTTGGCCTGCTCGCCAAATACCTGTGCTGGGCGATCGTCGCCCTCGGCATCGGCCTCGCCTGGGGCCGCGGCGGGATGCTTACGCTCGGCCAGGGCCTCTTCTTCGGCCTCGGCGGCTACGCCATGGCCATGCACCTCAAGCTCGCCGACGCGGGCGACGGCAAGCTGCCGGACTTCATGACGCTCTACGGCTCGGGCACCGAACTCCCGTGGTGGTGGGAGCCGTTCCGCAGCCCGGTCTTCGCACTCGCGATGGTGCTCGTGGTGCCGATGGCGGTGGCCGCGGTGATCGGCCTCGCGGTCTTCCGGCGCCGGGTGCGCGGCGCGTACTTCGCGATCCTGTCGCAGGCGCTGTGCGCGGCCTTCGCCATCTGGCTGGTCGGCCAGCAGACCTCGACCGGCGGCACGAACGGCCTCACCGACATCCAGGGCTTCTTCGGCTACGACCTGGGCGACCCGAAGAACCAGCGGATGGTGTACTTCATCATCGCGGCGGTGCTGCTGGCGCTGATGATCGGCGTCCGGCAGCTGTATGTGTCGCGGTACGGCGAACTCCTGGTCGCGGTGCGGGATTCGGAGGAGCGGGTCCGCTTCCTCGGTTACGACCCGGCGCTGGTGAAGCTCGGTGCGTACGTCCTCGCGGCCGGCATGGCGGGGATCGCGGGGGCGCTGTTCGTGCCTGCGGTCGGGATCATGTCGCCGGCGCTGATCGGGGTGGTGCCGTCGATCGAGTTCCTGATCGGCGCCGCCATCGGCGGGCGGGCCTCGCTGCCGGGGGTGGTGCTCGGCGCGGTCGCCGTGGCGTGGGCGCGCAGCTCGCTGTCGGAGCAGTTCCCGTCCGGGTGGACGTATGTGCA
Organism: Streptomyces coryli; assembly: GCF_011044975.1. GTDB lineage: Bacteria > Actinomycetota > Actinomycetes > Streptomycetales > Streptomycetaceae > Streptomyces > Streptomyces coryli. The sequence goes on from NZ_JAAKZV010000101.1 coordinate 19,268, forward strand.
GGGGCTGATCTTCATCGTGGCGGTGGCGTTCCTGCCGGGCGGCCTGGCGTCGCTGAAGAAGTACGTGGTCAGGCGGCCCGCCTCGGTGGAGACCCCCGCGCAGCCCGCCCGTAAGCCCGCCGCCGAGGAGGTCCCGGCATGAGCACCCTGTCCCTGCGCGATCTGAGCGTCGCCTTCGACGGCACGCCGGTGCTGAACGGCGTCGACCTGGATGTGGAGCCGGGCGATCTGCGCTTCCTCATCGGCCCCAACGGCGCCGGGAAGACCACCCTCGTGGACGCCGTCACCGGCCTCGCGCCCGCCACCGGCAGGGCCCGGTTCGGCGCGCACGACCTGCTCGGCAAGAGCGTGCACCGGATCGCCCGGCTGGGCATCGGCCGCACCTTCCAGACCGCCACCGTCTTCGAGGAGCTGACGGTGGCGCAGAACCTGGACATCGCGGCGGGCGCGCGCCGGTCGGTGGGGACGCTGCTGCGCCGCCGCACGCGGCTGCCGGAGTCCGTATCCGAGGCGCTGGAGACGACCGGTCTTGCGGACGTGGCCGAGCGGAAGGCGGGCGAGCTGGCGCACGGGCAGAAGCAGTGGCTGGAGATCGGCATGCTGCTCGTCCAGGACGTGCAGCTGATGCTGCTCGACGAGCCGGTGGCCGGGATGAGCCACGACGAGCGGCAGGCGACCGGCGAACTGCTGCGCCGCATCGGCGCCGAGCGGACGCTGGTCGTCATCGAGCACGACATGGACTTCGTCCGCTCCTTCGCCCGCAGCGTGACCGTGCTGCACGCCGGCCAGGTGCTCAGCGAGGGCACGGTCGAGCAGGTGCAGGCGGATCCGCAGGTGCAGGAGGTCTACCTCGGCCGTACAACGACCGCTTCGCAGGAGGCATGATGCTGACCATCGACAACCTCGTCGCGGGTTACGACCGCAGCCCGGTGCTCCACGACGTGTCCCTGACGGTCCCGGCCGACGGCGTGGCGACGGTCCTCGGCCACAACGGGGCCGGGAAATCGACCCTGTTGCGGGTGGCGGCGGGTCTGCTGAAGCCGTCGCGCGGCACGGTGCGCTTCGACGGCGAGGACATCACCCGCCTCCCCGCGCACAAGCGGGTGGCCCGCGGCATGGCGTACGTACCGCAGGGCCAGCAGTGCTTCCCGCACCTGACCGCGCTGGAGAATCTGCAGCTCGTCGCCGACGGCCGCCGCGAAGGCCGGGCGGCGCTGGACGAAGCGCTCGACCTCTTCCCTGCCGTACGGGAGACGCTGGAGCGGCGCGCCGGGCTGCTGTCCGGCGGGCAGCGGCAGCAGCTCGCCATCGCGCGGGCGCTGATCAGCCGGCCGCGGCTGCTGCTCCTGGACGAGCCGACGGAGGGCATCCAGCCGTCGGTGGTCGCCGAGATCGAGACGCGGATCCTGGAACTGGCGGCGCGCGGCGGCCTGTCGGTGCTCCTCGTCGAGCAGCACATCGGCTTCGCGCTGCGGGCGGCGGAGCAGTACTACGTGCTGGAGGCGGGCCGGGTGACGTCGGCGGGCTCGGGCGACGGGGCGGCGGAGGGCGCGGTGCGGGAGGCGTTGAGCGTATAGCGCGCCGGCTGAGCGTTTAGCGCTCTAAGGGTGGAATGTCAGACCCCGGGGCTAGGCTTCGCGGCGTACGGACCGGTGCCGACGAAGCCACCCCCGGAGGCGAGCATGGAATACACGATCGAGGTCATCGAGATCCCCGTCAGCGACATGGACCGCGCCAAGGAGTTCTACGCGGACAAGTGCGGCTTCAAGGTGGACCTCGACCAGGAGGTGGCACCGGGCGCCCGGATCATCCAGATCACGCCGGCGGGCTCCCGCTGTTCGATGGCCCTGACCTCCGGGCTGCCGGCCGTGCCGGGTCTCGCGCGCATGGCGCCGGGATCACTGCAGGGCATCCAGGTGTGCGTCACCGACATCGCGGCCGCCCATGCCGAACTGTCCGCCCGGGGCGTGCCCGTCTCGGACGTCCAGCATGTCGGCGCCTCCGGCTGGGAGCCGGGCCCCGGCGAGACCTGGAACTCCTTCGCCTTCTTCAAGGACCCGGACGGCAATGGCTGGGTGCTGCAGGAGGCCCCGGCGCCGCTGGCGGAGCGCTAGCGGTTGACCCTCACGTGGCGTGATGGCGGATAGTCGGCGGGGTGGAAGAGCATCTGACCGTGGGGCGGGTGGCCGAGCTGGCCGGGGTGACCGTTCGCGCGCTGCATCACTATGACGAGATCGGGCTGGTGCGGCCGTCGGCGCGGACCGCGGCCGGGTACCGGGCCTACTCGGCTGCCGATGTGGAGCGGCTGCGGGAGGTGCTCGGCTACCGGCGGCTGGGCTTCGGACTGCGCGAGATAGCGGATCTGGTGGACGACCCGGCCACCGACGCGGTCGCGCACCTGCGCCGGCTGCGCGGCCTGCTGCTGGAGCAGCGCGACCGCGCCGCCGCCATGGTCACGGCCATCGACCGGGAACTGGAGGCGCGGGCCATGGGCATCAGGACGACACCCGAGGAGCAACTGAACGCGTTCGGGGCGCAGTTGTACGACGTCATCGGGTCCGCCTATCCGGCGACGCGGCGCACCGAGCCGCGGATCGCCGCGCGGGTGTGGGAGGCGCTCGGCGACGCCCGTACGGTGCTCAACGTCGGGGCCGGCACGGGCAACTACGAGCCCTCCGACCGCGAGGTCACGGCGGTGGAGCCGTCCGCGGTCATGCGGGCGCAGCGCCCTGCGAGTGCGGCCCCGTGCGTGGCCGCCGCCGCGGAGAGCCTGCCGTTCGAGGATCAGTCCTTCGACGCCGCGATGGCCTTCAGCACCGTGCATCACTGGCAGGACCCGGTCGCCGGGCTGCGCGAGATGCGGCGGGTCGCCCGGCGCGTGGTGGTGTTCACGTACGACGCCAGCAGCACCGGCTGGCTGGAGCGGTTCTGGCTCACCCGGGACTATCTGCCCGAGTTCGCCGGCCTGCTCGCCGACTGGCCTTCGCCGGCCGATCTCACGCACGCGATCGGCGGCCGCGCGGAGCCGGTGCTCGTCCCGTGGGACTGCGCCGACGGCTTCTTCGAGGCCTACTGGCGGCGGCCCGAGGCGTATCTGGAAGAGGATGTGCGCCGCGCGGTCTCGGTGTGGACCCGGGTCGGCCCGGAGGCCGAGCGGCGGGCGGTGGACGCGCTCCGCGACGACCTCTCCACGGGCCGGTGGGCCGAGCGCAACCGCGACCTGATCGCCCACGACGCGGCGGAACTCGGGCTCCGCCTCCTCGTCGCCTGACCGGCCGCGGGGCCCCTAAAGCACGCGCACCGGCGCGCCCTTGAGATACGCCTCGATGTCCTCGACCGCCTGCGGGAAGAACCGCTCCGCGTAGTTGCCGCGGGTCACGTAGCCGAGGTGCGGCAGGCCGAGGAGGTTCGGGGCGGTGCGCAGCGGGTCGTCGGCGGGCAGCGGCTCGTGCTCGTAGACATCGACTCCGGCGCCGGCGATACGGCCCCGGTGCAGGGCATCGATCAGGGCCCGCTGGTCGACGATCGCTGCACGCGAGGTGTTCACGAGGTAGGCCGTCGGCTTCATCAGCGCGAGCTCACGCTCGCCGATGAGGCCGCGGGTGCGGTCGCTGAGCTGGGTGTGCACGGAGACGAAGTCGCTGGTCCGCAGCAGCTCGTCGAGCGACCCGGCCGGCGATGCCCCCACCTCGGCGGCCCGCTCCGCGGTGAGGTTCTGGCTCCAGGCCGCGACCTCCATGCCGAAGGCCCGCCCGATGGCCGCCATCCGCCCGCCGATCTTCCCGAGCCCGAGCAGCCCGAGCCGGGCGCCGTGCAGATCCGCGCCGATCGTGGACTGCCAGGGGCCGCCGGTGCGCAGGGCGTTCGCCTCGGGGACGACATGGCGGGCGAGGCCGAGGAGCAGCGCCCAGGTGAGCTCGGTGGGCGGGGCGGGGCTGGAGGCCGTACCGCAGACGGTGACGCCCTCCAAGGCCGCCGCCTCACGGTCCACGGACGCATTGCGCATCCCCGAGGTGATCAGCAGCTTCAGCTTCGGCAGCCGGGTGAGGAGCGACGCCGGGAACGGGGTCCGCTCCCGCATGATCACGACGATGTCGCAGTCCGCGATCTCGGCGACGACGGCGTCCTCGCCGCCGAGGTGTTCGCGGACGGCCCGCACCTCGACGCGGTCGCGGAGCCGGTCCCAGTCGGCCATGCCGAGGGCGACGCCCTGGAAGTCGTCGAGGATCGCGCAGCGGAGCTTCATGGCTGGCGATCGTACGTCTGCAACTCAGGGGTTGCAGATCGCCGCCTCTATGTGCAACTCTACGGTTGCACCAAGTCGCCCTTTCCACCGACGAAAGCAGGCCACGATGGACACCACCCCGCTTCAGGACGCCTACCGCGCACTGCTGGACGCCGCCGCCACCGTGGCCGCCGCCGATACGAGCCCCGTCCCGCCGCCCGGCGAGTGGGACGCGGACCAGATCCTGGCGCACGTCTCCCTCATCAGCGCCGCCACCATCAACGCCGTCTCCGCCGCCGCCACGGCGACGACCACGACGTACGACAACCGCACGGCGCACAACGACTGGACCCTCGACCGCGTCATCGCGCTCGCCGGCGGCAACGCCGGTCTCCGGGAGCGCATCCGCCTCCAGGGCGAAGCCCTGTCCGCGCTCAGCGGCCCGATGCTCGCCGAAGCGGAGCTCGACACCCTGGTGCCGACGCTGCTCATCTCGAACGGCAAGGTCCTGGTCGACCAGCCCATGCCGCTACGGGACCTGATCACCGGCCTCGCCGGGAACGAGCTGCCCGGCCACACGCAGCAACTCCTGGCGCTGCTGCGCTAGTCGCCGAGCGCCACCGCCAGCCGGCGGAGGAAGCCGGCGTACGCCACCGGGCTGCACGCCTCCTCCGGGTTCCAGGGCAGCCGGGTCGGCGCCACCGTGTCCGGCACCGGGGCCGCGTGCCGGCGGCTGTCGTAGAGCACGACGTCCGGGCGCAGGTCGGCGGCCGCGGTCCACGTGGTCGTCGCCCAGTTACGTCCGGCGTCCGGCTCCGGGTCGAGGAGATCGAGCCCGAGCTCGGTGAGATGCCGCAGGTCGGGCCAGGTCTCCGGCCGGGCGAGATACACCTGCTCGGCATCCGCCCCGGACAGCGCCAGCACCCGCGCCGACCGCCGCCCGGCCGGCCCCCGCAGGGCCTGCTCGGCGGCTTCGAGCTTCCGCTCCCCCTCCGGGTCCCGGGGCGTGGCTCCCAGCGCGGCGGCCAGATCGGCGAAGCGGCTCAGGATCGTCCGCAGCGGAACCCCGCCGCCCACCGCCAGCGCCACCACCGGAACGCCGAGCCGCCGGGCGGCGTCGCTGTCGATCGCGTAGGTCCCCTTGCCGTCGTAGGTCACATCGACGATGAGATCCGGCCGCTCGGCGGCGAACCACTCCGCATCAAGGTCCCCGCCGGGCCCCACATACGGCACCTGCCCGCCGGCTATCCGCCCCGCCTTCACCGGATCGAGCTCCCGCCCGTCATGCCCGGACCCGTAGACCGCCGCCGGCGTCACCCCGAGGTCCCACAACGAGGCCCCGGCCCGCAGATACGCCACCACCCGCTCCGGCCGCCGCACCGCCTCGACCATCACGCCGGTGTCATCCCCGAACCGCCACGCCGCGTCGACCGTCATCTGCCGCCTCCCTGTGCCTGCTTCACTACGCTCCGCACCAACCCTCGGCGGGCGGCGGGCGCGACACAAGAGCGCCTCTCGGCCAGGGCCGGGCAGTGTCGTAACCGTCAGGCGGGCGCGGGCTCCAGGTCGGCGCCGTCCAGCGGCGGATAGCTGTCGCCGCCCACTTCCTCGGCCGCGGCGATGTAATCGGCGAGCGCGGCGCGGGAGTGGGCGAGCGCCGCCATCTGATCGTCCAGCCGCCGCAGCCGCCCCCGCATCGCGGCCAGCAACTCCGGACACCCGGGCAGCACCGGCGCCTCGCCGACCGCGCAGGGCAGCACGTAGGCGATGTCCTCGGTGGACAGCCCGGCCCCGAGCAGATGCCGGATCTGCCGCACCCGCAGCACGGCGCTCCGGTCGTACTCGCGGTAGCCATTCGCGCGACGCTCGGCCTCGAGCAGGCCCTGGGCCTCGTAATAACGCAACTGATGGGCGTTGACGCCCGTCTGCCGGCACAGCTCACCGATCCGCATCGCAACCTCGCTTGACCTTCATACCGGTATCAACGTTGACGATGCTGCCATGAACAGCGAAAACACGACTCCCGTAACCGTCATCGGACTCGGCCTGATGGGCCGGGCGCTCGCCGGCGCCTTCCTCAGGGCCGGGCACCCGACAACCGTGTGGAACCGTACGGCCGCCAAGGCCGACGCGCTGGTGGCCGAGGGGGCGAGGTTGGCGCCGACCGCGGGCGAAGCGCTCGCGGCAGGTCCCCTGACGGTCATCTGCGTCACCGACTACCAGGCCATGTACGACGCGCTCGGCACGAGCGAACCCTTGCTGAGCGGACGGACGTTGATCAATCTCACCTCGGGCGACTCGGCTCAGGCGCGCGAAGCCGCTCGCTGGGCCGAGGGGCGCGGAGCCCGCTATCTGGACGGCGCGATCATGGCCGTCCCGCCCGTGATCGGCACCGCCGAGGCGGTGATCCTGGCCAGTGGGCCCCGTGCGGACTTCGACGCGCACCGGCCGGCGCTGGAGGCGCTCGGCACCGCTAGCTACCTCGGTACGGATCCCGGGCTGGCGTCGCTGTACGACGTCGCCGGGCTGGCCATGATGTGGAGCGTGCTCAACGCCTGGCTGCAGGGCACGGCACTTCTGCGGACGGCCGGCGTCGATGCCGCCACCTACGCGCCCTTCGCGCGGCAGCTCGCCGCCGGGGTGGCCGACTGGCTGCCCGGCTATGCCGAGCAGATCGACAACGGTGCCTTCCCGGCCGAGGTCTCCGCCCTGGAGACCGATGTCCGGGCGATGGCGCACCTCATCGAGGAGAGCGAGGCGGTGGGCGTCAATACGGAGCTGCCGAAGCTCATCAAGGCGATGGCCGACCGCGCGATCGCCGCCGGGCACGGCGGGGAGCAGTATCCGGTGCTGATCGAGGAGTTCAGCAAGCCGCGCTGAGGTGGCGGCGCAGGGCGAGGCCGTCGGGGGCGAGAGCCGTCGTCAGCGCGGCGCCGTCGGCGAGGGGCAGGGTGACGGACTCACCCGGGCCGGGCGGGTGTTCCCGGCCACCCGGGCCGTCCGCGCGACGGGGGGCGGGGCGGGCGGCCGCCCGCCCCATGCCCGGTTCTACGTGGAGCAGTTGGCCTGCCGCCCGATACCCCGCCAGCCCGGCCGGCCCGTCCCAGCCGGGCACACCGGGGCCGTAGGCGGCCTCCTGGTCCAGGAGCGGCGTGCCGCACCTCCATACGGTCAGGCGGGATGCCAGGAGCCCGGGATTCTCGCCGGTGCGGCCGAGGATCTGTTCCTCGCGGAGGAGGAGGCGGGCGGTCGGGGCGAGCGTCGCGCGGGTGGTCATGGTCAGGTGGCTGCCGGCGGCGGAGATGAGCGGCTCGGGGAGCCAGTGGAGTTCGGCGTCGTCGGCGATGGCGAGCTGGACGTCGTACGTCGCGGGGATGCCGGGACGGCCGCCCGGGAGGGCGACCGTCGCGGCGGCCGACGTGATGTGCAGGGCGGCGCCGGCCTGGACGTCGACCTCGATACGGAGGGCGTCGCCGCCGAGCGGTGCGGACATCGCGCCGATGACGCAGACGTGGGCGGCGGGGCCAGGACCGCGGACGCGGCGGAGGGCGAGGGGGCCTTCGCCCTCCAGGACGGGGAGGGTGGTGACGCCGCGGGAGTCGAGGGCGGCGGTGATACGGGCGGTGGCCGTCACG
>NZ_JAAKZV010000102.1 GCF_011044975.1 Streptomyces coryli
GCTGGGCGGTGGGGCCGCGGGGGCGGGCGATCGGCTTCCCGAGTTCCTGGACTGGACGCTGACGGCGCTGGCCGCCGTCGGGGCGCTCACCCTGGACGCGGATCGCCGTGAAGCGGCGCTCACCCCGCTGGGTCACTGGGCGGTGTGGACGAAGCTCGAGCAGATCTGCGTCGCCGCGCAGAGCCCTGCGGGCGGCAACATCGAGCAGCCGGCACCGGCGATGCTGCGCGGCTGCGCCGGCCTGTCCCCCGGCCCGGCCCGGGCCGAGTACCGCGCCTGGCTGGCCGCCCGGCCTACCGGCAGCGCGGTGACGGAGCTGCTGGAGGCGGCGCGGGGCGACGATGCGCTGGTCCGCGGCCTTGCCTTCGAGGCGCTGCGGGTGGTCGGGGCTCCGGCGGCGTCGGCGGTACGGGCCGCCTGCGACGAGGCGGTGCTGCGGCCGTATGCGGTGCTGTGGCTGGCGGAGCAGGAGGGCGCGGATCCGGAGTCCGCCCCGGAGGCGCTGACGCGGCGCGAGGCCACGTGGCTGTGGCTGGACACGGCTGCGGCGGTGGCGGATCACGGGGAGGCACCGCTGCTGGTGAGCCACCTGGACTCGGCGGTGCAGGGGAATGTGCCGGAGCTGCTGCGCGAGGTGCGGGAGGCGGGGCATCCGCGGACGGTGCAGGTGCTTGTCGCCTTGGCGGCGGCGCATCCGGATCCTGCGTTGGCCAAGGCGGTGCGGAGGGCGGCGTTTGAGGTGCATACGGGGGGTGGGGGGTAGACCGGTCCAGCCGGCCGACTCGGTCAAGCCGGTCATCGGGCGGACCGCCTGGCGGACGGCTTGGCGGACGGCTTGGCTATCGCGACTACGACGACCGCCCCCTGCACTGGCCGGAGCCGCCCAAGCCCCGGACAATGGAGGGCGATGCGCCCTATACGTGCGGCTTCGGTCGCCGCTGCCACCGCCCTGGGTGCCGCCGCAGCCGGCTGGCTCGGCGGCGGAGCCGCTGCGCATGCGCAGCCACCACCTCGACGACGCGGCTCCCGTAAGACCCTGGCCCCCGCCAGGCCCCGCCTCGTCTGGGAGACACCGGACCCGCCCCACCACCACCGCTCCCATGGCATCGGCGGCGCAGCCGCAGTCATCGGCGCGACCCTCCTCGGAGCCGCCGGCGTCGCCATCGCCGCAGGTCGCTACGGTGCCACCGCCGCCCTCGGCGGCAGCCGGCCCGCCGGGTTCGACGGCGCCGCCGTCACCGTGCTGGACGTATCCGACGACCGCATCACCCTCACCGGCACGGACGCCGCCGAGCTCCCCGGCACGTACGCCCTCGTCGGCCCGGACAGCGCCCGCGGCGTGGTCGGCCCTCCCATCGGCAGCACCGGCAACCCCCACACCATCCGCCACCTCGACCACGCCGACGGCCTCCGCCCCGGCACCCGGGTGCGGCTCACCCCCCAGCTCCACACCGGCACCCCCGGCACCCTCGGTCTCATCTACTCCGACGTCGAGATCCCGAGCGAAGCCGGCACCCTCCCCGCATGGTTCGTGCCCGCCCTGCGCAATACCTGGGTGATCACGGCGCACGGCCTCGGTGCCACCCGCGAGCAGGTGCTCAACGTCCTCCCCGCCCTGCACCGCACCGGCCTCCCCGTCCTCGCGCTCGGCTATCGCGGTGACCCGGGCGCGCCCGACGCCGTCGCCCGCTTCGGGCACGACGAGTGGCGCGACCTGGATGCGGCGGTGCGCTACGCCGTGGCGCAGGGGGCGCGGCACGTGATCCTTTACGGGTGGTCCACCGGCGCCACCATGGCGCTGTTCACCGCCGAGCGGTCGGCGCTCAAGCAGCACGTGTCCGGGCTGGTGCTGGACTCCCCCGTACTCGACTGGCGGGCCGCCGTGCGCACCCTCGCCGCCGAGCGCGGGCTGCCGCGGCCGCTGGTCCGGCTGGCCGAGCTGTCGGCCCAGGAGCGGACCGGGCTCGACGCGTACGACGAGCCGCCGCAGCCCGTCCTCCCGGCCGTGCCGACGCTCGTCATCCACGGGCCCGACGACACCGTCGCGCCCTGGGCCGGTTCGCAGGCGCTGGCGGCGAGCTCGCCCGACCTGGCGACGCTGCACCCGGTCGCCGACGGGCGGCACGCGGCGCTGTGGAATGTGGACCCGGCGGCGTACGAAGAAACGCTGCGGCGGTTCCTCACGCCCCTCCTGTGAGGGGGCCCGAGCTCAGCGCTGCCCGTACCCCTTCAGCTTCTCCCCCACCTCCGCCAGCTGCGCCTCCGACAGCAGCGACGGCTCCCCCGCCCCCGCCGACCTGGCCGTCAGCCAGACCTGGCACATCCACTCCAACTGCGCCGTCCTGTCGTACGCCGCCGCCAGGGTGTCGCCGTACACAATCGTCCCGTGGTTACGGAGCAGGCACCCGCTCCGGTCCTTCAGCGCCGCCCGCATCCCCTGCGCCAGCTCCTCCGTTCCGTAGAGCGCGTACGGCGCCACCCGCACCACCCCGCCCAGCGCCGCGGTCATGTAGTGGATCGGCGGGAGTTCATCCACCAACGTCGAGACGGCGGTCGCGTGGACCGCGTGCGTGTGCACCACGGCGCGCGCGGGCGTGCTCGCATAGATGGAGAGGTGCAACGGGAGCTCGCTCGTCGGCTTGAGCTTCCCGTTCACCTGGTGTCCTTCCAGGTTCACCGCGACCGGGTCGACCTGGTCCAGCTCCTCGTACGGCACGCCGCTCGGCGTGACCAGCACCCGATCGTCGCCGAACCGGGCCGAGACATTGCCCGATGTGCCCACGACCAGGCCGTCTGCCGTCATCCGTCGTGCCGTCGCCGCCAGCTCCAGCCATGCTTCGCGCAACGCGATCCCTCTTTCACTTCACGGTAGATTCATGTCACAGAGCTTCACTCGAGGCCCTCCGGAGGCGCACTTGAGGACCTCCGGCCCTTATTAGTCCGACGGTGTCATCACGCGGACCGGCCTAGTTCATCTTCCGTTCACCCTGGCTTCCTACGTTCCACTCGCCCCCTTACGTTCGAGTGGATTGCTGGGTACATGGAACACCTCACTCTCCTCATCGGAGTCGTGATCGTTACGGCTCTGGTGTTCGACTTCACGAACGGGTTCCACGACACGGCCAACGCGATGGCCACCACGATCTCCACCGGGGCTCTCAAGCCCAAGACAGCGGTGGCGATGTCCGCGGTTCTCAACCTCGTCGGTGCCTTCCTCTCGGTGGAAGTCGCCAAGACCATCTCCGGCGGCATCATCGACGAAGGGTCCGGCATCAAGCCCGAAGTGATCTTCGCGGGGCTCGTCGGCGCCATCGTCTGGAATCTGCTCACCTGGCTCGCCGGGCTCCCCTCCAGCTCCTCGCACGCGCTCTTCGGCGGCCTGATCGGCGCCACGCTGGTGTCGGTCGGCTGGAGCGGCATCCACGCGGACGCGATCGTCATGAAGGTCCTCATCCCGGCCATCGCCGCCCCGCTGGTGGCGGGCATCGCGGCCGCGGCGGCGACCCGGCTCACGTACCGGCTGGGCAAGAACCGCCGCTCCGAGGACACCGCCAAGGGCTACCGCGCCGGGCAGATCGCCTCCGGCGCCCTCGTCTCGCTCGCCCACGGCACCAACGACGCGCAGAAGACCATGGGTGTGATCACCCTGGCGCTGATCACCGGCGGCGTGGTCGCGCCCAACTCGGACCCGCCCATGTGGGTCATCGTCTCGGCCGCGGTCGCCATCGCGCTGGGTACGTACCTGGGCGGCTGGCGGATCATCCGCACCATGGGCAAGGGCCTCACCGACATCAAGCCCCCGCAGGGCTTCGCCGCGCAGACCAGCTCGGCGACGGTCATCCTCGCCTCCTCGCACCTGGGCTTCGCGCTCTCCACGACGCAGGTCTGCTCCGGCTCGATCATGGGCGCGGGCGTCGGCAAGAAGGGCGGCGTCGTGCACTGGTCGACGGCCTCCCGGATGGTCGCCGCCTGGGGCCTGACGCTGCCGGCCGCCGGTCTGGTCGCGGGCGCCGCGGCGTTCCTCGCCGGGCAGGGCGACTGGGGCGTCGTCGTGGTGGCCGTGCTCGGCATCGCCGCCTGCGCCGCGATCTGGGCGGCCTCGCGCCGTAACGCGGTGGACCACACCAACGTCAACGAGGTCGAGGGCGACGCCGACGCGGCGGTCGACCCGGTCACCATCCCGGCGCCCGCCGCGGCGCCGTCCGGCACGTCGGCCACCAGCCGGGCCACGGCCTGATCGCCGGCTGAACCGGCGCGAAAGGATTACCGAACATGAGCATCGAGTGGGCCGCACTGGGCGAGGTCTTCGGCGTCAGCCTCGTCGTCACCGTGGGCATCGTGGGCGTCTTCACGCTCGGCATCGTCGGCACGGCGCGCCGGACGGCGCCGGCGGGAGAGGGCGACGGCGAGTCGGTCGCACCGACGGGCGCCGCCCGCGCGGGGGCGACGGTGTGTTTCGCGGCGTGTGCCGCAGCGGTGGCGTACGGGATTTACCTGATCGTCGCCTAGGCAGTAATCAGGGCGCTGCCCCCGGTCCCGCGCGGGGACCGGGGGCAGCACTCTGCGGGCAGCGAAGACGCTCAGCGCCCCGCCCGCTTCCGGGCCAGCGCCAGGGAGCCGAGGCCCGCGCCGACGAGGATGGCCGCGCCGCCGATCAGATACGGGGTGCTGCTGTCGCCGCCGGTCTCCGCGAGGTTCTCGCCCGACTTGGCCGGTGCCGCGGCGCCCTGCGCTTTGACGTCCTTCTTCTCCACCGGAGCCGGCAGGGTCTTGCCCTTGTGCGACTTCGGCGCCGAGGGTGCCGTGCAGCTCGCCTCGACCAGGGCGACCTCGCCCTCCACCTCGGCCACGTTGAGCTTCAGCGGGTTGACCGACACCTTCAGCTTCAGCGCCGCCGCCGTGGCGTCCCGGTCGGTCGTGTGGGTCTGGGAGAAGCCGAGTGAGACCTCGCCGACGCCGGGCACCGTCACCTTGGCGGGCGCGCCGCCCGCCGTGACGTTGAGCTTCTTGCCGAGGATGCGCACCGGGCCGACCAGCTTGGAGTCCGCCACCGGCTTCTCGCCCGCGGCGCACACCGCCGTGGACGTGACCGCCCCGACCTCGATCAGCGACAGCGCCGGCAGCCCGGGCACATGCACCTTGGCGTGCGCGAGGCGGGACATCGCCTCCGCCTTGTGCTTGTCGGCGGACGCCTTCGCGGTGGCCACGTCGGCGCCGAGCATCCGGAAGGGCTGGCCCTTGTCGACGCCGTCCAGGCTGAGGGTCAGCGCGGTCTTCTCGGCGACTTTGGGCGCCTGCACCTCGTTGAGCGTGGCGCGCAGCGGGACGTTGACCGTCTTGTTCAGCAGGGATACGTCGAGCTGGCTGCGGAGCACCGCGGCGGCGGCGCGGCCGTCGCCCGAGTCCGAAGTGCCGTCGCCGTTCGCCGCGTGGGCAAGGACAGGGGCCGAGGCGCCGATGAGCGCGGTGGCGGCGAGGGTGGTGAGGGTGCGACGGGCCGTAAGGGCGACGGCGGTGCTGTTCAAGGCGGGACCTCTCGAACGTCAGCTGGTCAATGACCCCGCCATGTTTACGCACTTAGGGTGACGCCGTGACAACTCAGAGTCCATTCACCCCATCGGGTGGTTTTGGACCCTTCAGCCAACTACCTTCCCGCGCAGCACAATTCGCCTCGGTGCTCCCAGAACTCGCACGTCATCCCGGGGATCCGCCTCGTAGACGACGAGGTCCGCGGAGACTCCCTCGTCAATTCCCGGACGCCCGAGCCACTCTCGTGCGCCCCACGAGGCGGCGTTGAGCGCCGCTCGCGCCGGGAGTCCGGCGGCCACCAGTTCGGCAACTTCCTGTGCCACCAGGCCGTGTGCCAGGCCGCCGCCGGCGTCGGTGCCCGCGTATACGGGGATCCCGGCCTCGTACGCCGACCGCACGGTCTCGTACCGGCGCTCGTGCAGCCGCCGCATGTGGTCCGCCCAGCGCGGGAACTTGGCCTCCCCGCCAGCCGCGATCGCCGGGAAGGTGGCGATGTTGACCAGCGTCGGGACGATGGCGACGCCGCGCTCGGTGAAGAGCGGGATCAAGTCGTCGGTGAGGCCTGTCGCATGCTCGACGCAGTCGATGCCCGCCTCCACCAGCGGGGCGAGGGACTCCTCGGCGAAGCAGTGCGCGGTCACCCGGGCGCCGTGCCGGTGCGCCTCGGCGATGGCGTCCTGGACCGCGCCGGAGGGCCAGCAGGCGGACAGGTCACCGGTGTTGCGGTCCAGCCAGTCGCCGACCAGCTTCACCCAGCCGTCGCCGCGGCGCGCCTCCTGCCTGACGTACGCCACCAGGTCGGCCGGCTCGATCTCGTGCGCGTAGTTGCGGATATAGCGCTTGGTACGGGCGATGTGCCGGCCCGCGCGGATGATCCGCGGCAGGTCCTCGCGGTCGTCGATCCAGCGGGTGTCGGCGGGCGAGCCGGCGTCGCGCAGCAGCAGGGCGCCGATGTCGCGTTCGGTCAGCGCCTGCTTCTCGCTGGTGGCCTCGTCCACGGCGCCGTGCGCGTCGAGCCCGACGTGGCAGTGGACGTCGACCAGGCCGGGCAGCGCCCAGCCCTCGATCTCGGTGACGTCGTGGTCGCCGGTCGGGCGGCTGAAGGTGATCCGGCCGTCCAGCACCCACAGCTCGTCGCGTACGTCGTCGTCCCCCGGGCCGGTCAGCACCCGGCCCCGTACGTGCAGCACCGCGCCATCGCTCATGGGGGCAGCCTAGGGTGCGGGGGGCCTTGCCCGACGGGGTGGGGGCGCGCAATCGTCACGCGGAGTGAATTGGCGGCGCATTTTAGTAAGGAATTCAGGGTGCATTCCGCCATTTTTCTTCTGCCCCGTTTTCCCGGACCTAAACACTAAGATTCTGCATCCAATTCAGAATGTGTGACCCACTCCACAGGACGTCCGTTTCGTCCCGTAATACCCGGACAGAACGGACAGATCGTCGCCTGCGCCATAACACAAGCAGGCGATGAGCGTAAGACCTTCGAGACGTGCGTTTTGCATTTCTCCTCGGTAAATTTAATCCGCATGACTGCCGCACAAGCAGACCTAGCAGGACCGACGAAGAACAATTCGGAAAGCACGGAGGAGCCGGCACTCGACACGCCCCGGGTGGAAGACGGAGCCGCGATCTGGCGGATCGCCCGCGACTCCAAGACCCTGGATCTGAACTCCTCCTACAGCTACCTGCTGTGGTGTCGTGACTTCGCGGCAACCTCCATCGTGGCCCGCGGCGCGGGCGGTGAGCCGGTCGGCTTCGTCACCGGCTACATACGCCCCGACCGCCCGGACACGCTCATGATCTGGCAGGTGGCGGTCGACGCCTCCCAGCGGGGCCGCGGCCTCGCCGGCAAGCTGCTCGACGGCCTGGACGCCAAGGTGCGCGCCGCGCACGGCGTCTCCCGTCTTGAGACCACCATCACGCCGGACAACACCGCGTCCGACCGGCTCTTCCGCTCCTTCGCCCGCCGCCACGGCGCCGGCGTCGACCGCGAGG
Organism: Streptomyces coryli; assembly: GCF_011044975.1. Taxonomy (GTDB): domain Bacteria; phylum Actinomycetota; class Actinomycetes; order Streptomycetales; family Streptomycetaceae; genus Streptomyces; species Streptomyces coryli. The sequence continues at coordinate 7,525 of NZ_JAAKZV010000102.1, forward strand.
TGCTCTTCCCCGGGGAGGTCTTCCCCGAGGGCGGCGAGCACGAGCCGGAGCTGCTCTACACCATTGGCCCGCTGACGGACTGACCAACCGACAAGCCATCCGAAGCCAACCCCCCACTTCACCCTCTTCTGTGAAACAGGAGCGATTCGCCGTGACCATCACCCAGCCCGACCTGAGCGTCTTCGAGACCCTGGAGTCGGAGGTGCGCAGCTACTGCCGCGGCTGGCCCACGGTCTTCGACCGGGCTCAGGGCAGCTATCTGTACGACGAGGACGGCCACACCTACCTCGACTTCTTCGCCGGCGCCGGTTCCCTGAACTACGGCCACAACAACCCGGTGCTGAAACGCGCGCTGATCGACTACATCGAGCGCGACGGCATCACCCACGGCCTCGACATGGGCACCACCGCCAAGCGGGCCTTCCTGGAGACCTTCCAGGACGTGATCCTGCGGCCGCGTGACCTGCCGTACAAGGTCATGTTCCCCGGCCCGACGGGCACCAACGCCGTCGAGGCCGCGCTGAAGCTGGCCCGGAAGGTCAAGGGCCGCGAGTCCGTCGTCTCCTTCACCAACGCCTTCCACGGCATGTCGCTCGGCTCCCTGGCCGTCACCGGCAACGCCTTCAAGCGCGCGGGCGCCGGCATCCCGCTGGTGCACGGCACCCCGATGCCGTTCGACAACTACCTCGACGGGCAGACCCCGGACTTCATCTGGTTCGAGCGGCTGCTGGAGGACTCCGGCTCCGGCCTCAACCAGCCGGCGGCCGTCATCGTCGAGACCATCCAGGGCGAGGGCGGCATCAACGTCGCCAGCGCCGAGTGGCTGCGCAAGCTCGCCGACGTCTGCAAGCGCTGGGACATGCTGCTGATCGTCGACGACATCCAGATGGGCTGCGGCCGCACCGGCGGGTTCTTCTCCTTCGAGGAGGCGGGCATCACGCCGGACATCGTCACCCTGTCGAAGTCCATCAGCGGCTACGGCCTGCCGATGTCGCTGACGCTCTTCAAGCCGGAGCTGGACGTCTGGGAGCCGGGCGAGCACAACGGCACGTTCCGCGGCAACAACCCCGCCTTCGTGACCGCGACCGCGACCCTGGACACGTACTGGGCCGACGGGCAGATGGAGAAGCAGACCATCGAGCGCGGCAACCAGATCGAGGCCGCGCTGCGCACCATCTGCGCCGAGCACTCCGGTGCCAGCTACCGCGGCCGGGGCATGGCCTGGGGCATCGAGTTCGAGGACAAGTCCCGCGCCAACAAGATCGCCCGCCGCGCCTTCGACCTCGGTCTCATCATCGAGACCTCGGGCCCCGAGAGCGAGGTCGTCAAGCTCCTGCCGGCGCTGACCACCACGCCCGACGAGCTCGACGAGGGCCTGCGGACGCTGGCCAGGGCCATCCGCGAGACGGCCTGACCGCCGGTAAACAGAAGACTTTCGGGGCCGGTTCCGCAGGACAGCGGCGGAAACCGGCCCCCGGAAGGGCGCACGCCGCGCTTCACGTGCGGCGTGTTGCCATATACAAAGAGAAAGGCACAAGTCACCGTGATCGTCCGATCGTTCAAGGACATCGAGGGTACGGACCGGCACGTCAAGGCCGCGTCCGGAACCTGGGAGAGCAAGCGACTCGTTCTCGCGAAGGAGAAGGTCGGCTTCTCCCTGCACGAGACGACCCTTTATGCGGGTACCGAGACCTCTATGTGGTACGCCAACCACATCGAGGCCGTCGTCTGCATCGAGGGCGAGGCAGAGCTCACCAACGACGAGACCGGAGAGAAGCACACCATCACGCCCGGCGTGATGTATCTGCTCAACGGGCACGAGAAGCACACGATGCGGATCAAGGAAGACTTCCGCTGCCTGTGCGTCTTCAACCCGCCGGTCACAGGGCGCGAGGACCACGACGAGAACGGCGTATACCCGCTGCTGACCGAGGAGGACTGAACCACCATGCCCACGGCCACCGTGACAGATCTCTATCCGACACGTGGCGCAACCGAGGTGAACACCCCCCGCCAGGACCCGGTCGTCTGGTCCGGGCCCGACGCGGAGGGACCGATCCACCCGTGGGAGCTGGAGGCGTACGAGCGCAACGGCTTCATGGCGATGGACCAGCTCATCACCCCGGACGAGGTCGACCTGTACAAGGGCGAACTCGACCGACTAGTCCGCGACCCGGCGATCCGCGCTGACGAGCGCTCGATCGTCGAGAAGCACAGCCAGGATGTGCGCACCGTCTTCGAGGTGCACAAGATCAGTGAGGTGTTCGCGGCCCTGGTCCGCGACGAGCGAGTGCTGGAGCGGGCCCGGCAGATCCTGGGCTCCGACGTCTACGTCCACCAGTCCCGGATCAACGTCAAGCCCGGCTTCGGCGCCACCGGTTTCTACTGGCACTCGGACTTCGAGACCTGGCACGCGGAGGACGGGCTGCCGAACATGCGCACCGTCTCGGTCTCGATCGCGCTCACCGAGAACTACGAGACCAACGGCGGCCTCATGATCATGCCGGGGTCGCACAAAACATTCCTCGGGTGTGCGGGGGAAACTCCGAGGGACAACTACAAGAAGTCGCTGCAGATGCAGGACGCGGGCACGCCGTCCGACGAGGCGCTGATGAAGATGGCGGATGCGCACGGCATCAAGCTCTTCACCGGCGCGCCGGGCTCGGCGACCTGGTTCGACTGCAACGCGATGCACGGCTCCGGCGACAACATCACGCCGTACCCGCGGAGCAATGTCTTCATCGTGTTCAACAGCGTGGAGAACACCGCGGTGGAGCCGTTCGCGGCGCCGATCCGGCGCCCCGAGTTCATCGGGGCGCGGGACTTCACGCCGGTGAAGTGACGCTCCTGAGCGCCTAGTCCGAGCGGGCGTCGGCCAGCACCTCGAGGGTGCGGTCGGCGTCCGCTTCGGTGTTGTAGAGGTGGAAGGCGATCCGCAGGCCGCCGCGGGCGGAGGCCACGATCCCGGCCTCGCTCAGGTACGGCACCAGGTCGGCGCGGCCGGGGAGGCCGACGATCGCGGAGCCGGGCGCGGGGGCGGGCTCGTATCCGAGGTCTACGAGGCCGGCGCGGAAGCGGTCCGCGAGGGCGGTGTTGTGGGCGCCGACGCGCTCCGGGCCGCCGAGCTCCTCGATGAGCGCGAAGGCGTGCTGCCCGGCGATGTACGGCAGGAACGGCGGGCTCTGGTCGTAGCGGCGGGCGGTGGCCGACAGCTCGCTCACTCCCCCGGCGACGCTCCCCATCGGGTCGGCGGCGGCCATCCAGCTCGGGAAGAGCGGCCGCAGCCACTCGCGGGCCGCGTCGGAGGCGGTGAGATACGAGCCGCCGCGCGGGTGCATCAGCCACTTGTACGCGCCGCACACGGTGACGTCGAAGCCGCTCGCGACCGGCGGCCGCCAGCCGACGCCCTGGGTGGTGTCGATGAGGGTGCGGGCACCGTGCGTACGGGCCGCCTCCCGGATCGCACCGAGGTCGGCGAGCCGGCCGGTGTCGAACTGCACGGAGCTGACCGCCACCAGGTCCGTACCGGGACGCACCTCGTCGGCGATCCGGTCCGCGGGGACGCTGCGCACGCGCAGGTCGGGCCGTATCGAGAATGGCGTGACCAGCGAGCTGAAGTCGCCGTCGGCGAGCAGCACTTCGGCGCCGGCGGGCAGTGCCTCGGCGACGATCCCGACATGGATCGACACCGAACTCCCCACCGACACCCACTCCTCGGGCACGCCCTCGATCCGCGCGAAGCCGCGCCGCGCGGCGGCGACGGCCTCGTGCTGGGAGGACCCGAGCGGCCGATCCCCGGTGAGCGCGTCGATGCCCTCGCGGAGGGCGGCGGCGGCCCGGGCCGGGAGCAGGCCGGTGGCGGCGGTGTCGAGGTGCGTGACCTTGGGAGCGAACTCAGCGCTGATCAGGGCATCCATGCGGATGCACTTTACGGTCCTGCGCTACTTGGGCACCTCGCAGGCCCCGTCCGCGCAGGCGTCCCCGTCGTCGGCGACGACCTGCAGCGGCGACGACTCGGCGGCGGCCTGCCGCAGCGCCTGCGTGAAGACCTCGGCGGGCTGGCCGCCGGAGACGCCGTACTTCCGGTCGATCACGAAGAACGGCACCGCGCTGATGCCGAGCTCCGCCGCCTCGCGCTCGTCGGCGCGGACGTCGTCGGCGTAGGCGGCCGGGTCGTCGAGCACCTTGCGCGCCTCGGCGGCGTCGAGGCCTGCGTCGGCGGCGATACGGGCCAGGGTGTCCGGGTCGCCGAGGTTCTCGGCGTCGGCGAAGTTCGCCGCGTAGAACGCGTCCAGCAGCTCGGCGTGCCGCCCGTTCGCCTTGGCGAGGTGCAGCAGCCGGTGCATGTCGAAGGTGCTGCCGCCGCGGCGGCCGGTGCGATAGCCGAGCCCTTCCGACCGGGCGTTCTCCGCGACCCGCTCCTCCATACCGGCGGCCTGCTCGAGGCTGACCCCGTACTTCCGGGCGAGCATGTCGGTCACCAGCTCATCCCCGATCGGCTCGGCCTTCGGGTCGAGCTCGAAGGACCGGTGCACCACCTCGACGCCGTCCCGGCCGGCGAAGGCGGCCAGGCCCTTCTCGAAGCGGGCTTTTCCGATATAGCACCAGGGGCAGGCGATATCGCTCCAGATTTCTACGCGCATGGCTGCGGCAACCGCGGCGCGGAAACGGATATTCCCTCCGCCTCAGCTCAGCGGCTTCCGCAGCAGCGTGCACACCGTCTCGTACCGCCGCACCGAGCCGTCCGCCTCCTCCTGGTCCCACGCCGCGGGCTCGCTCCCGTACGGCTCGTAGCCCAGCCGCTCGTAGAGCGCCCGCGCCCGCGGATTCGTGTCCTCGACGCCGAGCACCGCCCAGCCGCGGCCCCGGGCGCGGGCCCGGTCCTCCAGGGCCTGGACCAGGAGGGTGCCGAGGCCGCAGGACCGCAGCGCCGGGTGCACGGACAGCTGCCACAGGGTGCCCGCGTCCGCGCGCGGCGCGAAGTCCACGCCGCCGACGGCGATCGGGAGGCCGGACGGCGGGCACAGCGCGAGGTAGTCGGCCTCGCCCGCCGCGGCCCGGTCGAGGGCATGGCCGATGTGCTTCACATGCAGCGCGGAACCCGACCAGCCGCACGCCGGGAGGTCGGCACGGCGCAGGTCGCGGATCGTGACGGGCACCTGGACGGACGTAAGCGAAGGCTGATCCATGGTCCGCATCATGCCGCCCGAAGCGGCCGCGGCTACGGTGAAGGCATGTCAGCGACCGTGATCCGGCAGCCCGGCCTGGTCCTCCGCGACCACACCTTCGACGTCCCGCTTGACTACGACGCGCCCGCGGGCGAGCGGATCCAGCTCTACGCGCGGGAGGCCGTCGCCGCCGGGCGGGAGCGGGACGAGCTGCCGTGGCTGCTGTTCCTGCAGGGCGGGCCCGGCGTGGCGGCGCAGCGGCCGGCGGGGGCGTCGGGGTGGCTGCGGCGGGCGCTGAAGGATTACCGGGTGCTGCTGCTCGATCAGCGCGGCACCGGCCGCTCCACCCCGCTGAACAGGCAGACGCTGCCGCAGCGCGGCACGCCGGAGGTACAGGCGGAGTATCTGTCGCACTTCCGGGCGGACACGATCGTGCGGGATGCCGAGGCGCTGCGGAAGCGGGTGGCCGGGCCGAGCGGCAGCTGGTCGGTGCTCGGGCAGAGCTTCGGCGGCTTCTGCGTCATGACCTATCTGTCGTACGCGCCGCAGCACGTCCGCGAGGCCTTCGTCACCGGCGGGCTGCCGGGGCTGCGGTCCACGGCGGAGCATGTGTACCGGGCGGCGTATCCGCGGGTCGAGGCGAAGAACGAGGCCCACTACGCCCGCTACCCGGACGACGAGGCCGCCGCCCGCCGCATCGCCGCCCACCTGCGCGAGCAGGACGTGGCACTGCCGAACGGGGCGCGGCTGACGGTCGAGGCGTTCCAGTCGCTGGGTCTGATGCTCGGCTCCGCGACGGGCTCGCACGAGCTGCACTATCTGCTGGAGAGCGCCTGGATCCCGGGCACCCACGAGCTCTCCGACGCCTTCCTCGCGGAGGTCGCCCGCCGTATCTCCCTCGCCGCGCATCCGCTGTACGCGCTGCTGCAGGAGTCGATCTATGCCCAGCGCTCGGCCGGCAACGAGCCCACGGCGTGGGCGGCGCAGCGGGTGCGGGCGGAGTACCCGCAGTTCGACTGGCCGGGCGGCGCCGACGACCCGTTCCTCTTCACCGGCGAGATGTTCTACCCCTGGCACTTCGAGCAGGACCCGGTCCTGCGCCCCTTGCGCCAGGCGGCCCACCTCGTCGCCGAGCGCAAGGACTGGCCCGACCTCTACGACCCGCACCGGCTGGCGGCGAACCGGGTGCCGGTGTACGCGGCGGTCTACCACGACGACATGTACGTCGACCGGACCGACTCCCTGGCGACGGCGGACGCGGTGCCGGGCACGCGGGTGTGGGTCACGAACGAGTGGGAGCACGACGGGCTGCGGGTGAGCGACGGGGCGGTGCTGGACCGGCTGCTGCGGATGGCGCGCGGCGAGGTGTAGCCCTCGGGGCTACGCGGTGAGCGGCCGGCCGCAGCGCAGGTTCCAGCGGCCTGCCCGGCCGGAGAGCTCCGTCGCCGTCAGCGGTGGGACGTCCAGGCGCCAGAAGACCTCGGGCGGGAGCTGGAGGGCGTGCACCAGCGCTGCCCGGATCACCGCGACTTCGGCGACGGCGATCGTCCGGCCGCCCTCCGCACCGGCGCCGTGGGCGCCGTCCGTGCCGTCGGGCCGGCCGTCGGCACCGTCGAGCCAGCCGCCGACGCGGGTGAGCAGGGCGTGCAGCGACTCCCCGCCGTGCGGGGCCGCGTCCGGGTCGGCCAGCCAGGCCGTGACCGCCTCGGGTTCGGCGGCGCTCACCTCGTCGAGCGTCCGCCCCCGCCACCGGCCCATGTCCCAGTCGGCCAGCCGGTCGTCGGCCGCGGCCGCAAGCCCCAGACCGGCCGCCGTCTCCCGGCACCGCGGCGATGGCCCGGTCAGCGCGCGGCGCGCCGCCGGCGCCCGTACGCCCGCGAGCGCGCGTCGCCCCGCCTCGTCCAGCGGCCCGTCCGCGCCGAAGGCGGCGGCGCGCAACTCCACGCCGGCCGCCGGGGCGAGCAGGGTCAGCCGCACCGTTCCCGTTCCTGTCACAACGGGGACGCTACCTCTTGCCCCGCACCGGGCCGCGGCCCAAGCTGGCGCCCATTCGGGACAACGGGGGAGCTACCACATGCCCGAGATCAATGACGTACTTGTGCTCGGTGCCGGAATGGCCGGGCTGAGCGCCGCGATGCTGCTCGCCCGCGACGGGCACCGGGTGACGGTGCTGGAGCGGGACCCGGCGCCGCCGCACGGCGGGGCGCCACCGCCGGGATGCTCGCCGCGATCGGCGCGGAGCCACCGCCGGAGGAGCGGGAGGACAGCGGATTCGTCTATTACGGGCGGCACTTCCGGGCCCGCGAAGGCGACGGGCTGCCGGAGCTCAAAGCCATGAACCTGCAGCAGCACGACAGCCTGTCGACGCTGGTGCTGCCCTGTGACTCGGCCACCTGGGCGCTGGTGCTGATCACCTCCGCCCGCGACCGGCGGCTGCGCGGACTGCGCGAACCGGCCGGTGGCCGCCGGCCTGGTGGCGATCGGCGATGCCTGGGCGTGCACCAACCCCACGCTCGGGCGCGGCGGGCGGGTTCGGGGTGGCGGGGCCGCGGTCGGAGGAGTTCGCGTACGGCTTCCACGAGGCGACCGAGGCGGGGCTCGGCGGTCGCTACTGGGCCACGCGCACGCAAGACCGCCACCGCCTGGCGGAGCTCGACGCCGACATCGACGGCCGCCCGTACGAAACCGCGGATCCGGCCTGGCTCATGGGGAAGGGGCTGAGCGCCGCCGCCCTGAAGGACCCGGAGTTGCTGCGGGTGCGGGTGGCGATGGCGGCGGTGCTGACCACGGCGCGGGAGGCGTTCGCCGACGAAGCCCTGCGCGGGCGGGTGTTGGCGGCGGGCGGAGGCCGCGGAAAGCCGGTGAGATCAAGATCACCCGTATCGGTGTGACCGCCGCTTTGCCGTCTCCCACCTGCGTAAACAGCCACTTTGGCCGAGAGGCCGTCTTGGCCGGTGCGGGCGCCGAAGGGTATCGTCATCGCGACCCGACGACGGCGCACTGGAAGCCCGGTGAGACTCCGGCACGGCCGCGCCACTGTGAGACCGCCCCGCGGGGCGGAGAGTCAGACCCGCTCCGTCGTCATGTGCTCCACCGAACGGGACGCGTGAATCCCGGGGAGGTTTCATCATGGCTCAGTCCTTTGCGCCCGAGGCTGCTTCTGCGCAGCCGCAGGCGATCGCTCCAGTCTCACTCAAGACGCTCGCCCCGTGGGCGGCGTTCTTCGGCATCCTGATGCTCGTCCTGCTGTATTTCGTCGGCGCCGAACAGGGCGCCACCTCGGTGTTCTCCGGTACCAACGTGCACGAATGGGTGCACGACGGCCGGCACCTCCTCGGCTTCCCCTGCCACTGACCGGCGGGGGAACTTCGCGCTCATGAACTCCATAGCTGTACGAGGCATGCTCGTACGCGGAATGCTCGCCGGCCTGCTGGCGGGCGGCTTCGCGCTGCTGGTGTCGTACTTCCTCGGCGAGCCCGCGGTGGATGCCGCGATCGCTTTCGAGGAGCACCACGCCGGCGCGCACGAGCACGGTGAAGAAGCACTCGTCACCCGCACCATGCAGGCGACTGCGGGGCTCGCGACGGGCGTGCTCATCTACGGCGTCGCGATCGGCGGCATCGCCGCGCTGGTGATCTGCTACGGGCTGGGGCGGATGGGCCGCCTCGGCCCGCGCGCCGTCAGCGCGTTGATCTCCGGCGCGGCGCTGGTGTGCGTGTACGTGGTGCCGTTCCTGAAATACCCGGCCAACCCGCCGGCGGTCGGCGACCCCGAGACGATCGGGCGGCGGACGGCGCTGTACTTCCTGCTGGTCGTGCTGGCCGTGATCCTGTGCGTCGCGGCGGTGCTGGCCGGGAAGGCGCTGGCGCCGCGGATCGGGGGGTGGTGGGCCTCGGTCGCGGGTGGCGTCGGGTTTGTGCTGGCGCTGTGGCTCGCTTTCGTGCTGATGCCGGGGTCCGGTATTGACGCCGGGCACTTCCCCGCCGATGTGCTGTGGGAGTTCCGGGTCGCGACGCTGGCGGTGCATGTGACGCTGTGGACCGCTTTCGGGCTGGTCTTCGGTGAGCTGGCGGAGCGCTTGCTGGCGCCGGGCGGGCGGCGTGCAGACGCCGGCCGTGGTGCGGTTGGGGCGGCCGCCGTCCAATGAGAGTCAGTCCATACGCGGTGGGCGCGGTGGGCGGTTACGTGGTGGATCTGGTGGTCGGCGACCCGGCGGGGCCGGGGCATCCGGTGGCCGTGTTCGGCCGGGCGGCTGCCGCTGTTGAGCGACGGCTGTGGCGGGATCGGCGCGATGCCGGAGCGCTTTACGCTGCGCTGTGCGTGGGGGGTGCGGTGGGTGCGACCGGGCTTGCCGCCAAGGCCGCGGCCCCTGGGCGTCAGCTTCGGCGCCGGCAGCCGCGTCCGCGCGCCGTCGCGCCGGCAGCGCTGGCGGCCGGTGTCACCTGGTCCGTGCTGGGCGGTGCCTCCCTTCGCCGGGAGGCGCTGCGTATCGCGGACGCCCTCGCCGCCGACGACATCGCCCGCGCCCGCGAGCTGTTGCCGCGATTGTGCGGCCGCGATCCGCAGGCGCTCTCCGCGCAGGAGATCGCGCGGGCGGTGGTGGAGTCCGTGGCCGAGAACACCTCGGACGCTGTCGTGGGGGCTCTTGTGTGGGGCGCCGTGGCCGGTGTTCCCGGGCTGGCCGGGTTCCGGGCCGTGAACACGCTCGACGCCATGGTCGGTCACCGGTCGCCGCGGTACGCCCGGTTCGGGTGGGCCGCCGCCCGGCTCGATGACGTGGTCGGGTGGCCGGGATCGCGGCTCACCGCGCTGCTGGCCGTGGCCGCCGGGGCCGATCCGCGCGGCGCCCGCCGCGCCTGGCGGCGGGACGGCGGGGCACACCCGAGTCCCAACGCCGGTCCGGTGGAAGCCGCGTTCGCGGGCGCGCTGGGCGTGCGGCTCGGTGGGCCGCTGGCGTACGGCGGGCGGGCGGAGGCGCGGCCCGTGCTCAATCACGGCGGGCGGGCGGTGGATGTCTGCGACATCGGCCGGGCCGTCGCGCTCTCGCGTCGGGTCTGCCATCTGGCTCTCGTCGCCACCGTCGCCGCTCATACGTTGCTCCACCACCGAAAGGTCCCCCGATGAACGGCCTGCTCGTCGCCGGCACCACCTCCGATGCCGGCAAGAGCGTCGTGACCGCCGGCATCTGCCGGTGGCTGGCCCGTAAGGGCGTGAAGGTGGCGCCCTTCAAGGCGCAGAACATGTCCTTGAACTCGTATGTCACCCGGGAAGGCGCCGAGATCGGCCGGGCCCAGGCCATGCAGGCCGCGGCGGCGCGGGTCGAGCCCAGTGCGCTGATGAATCCGGTGCTGCTGAAGCCGGGCAGCGACCGGAGCAGCCAGGTCGTGGTGATGGGGCGGCCGGTGGGCGAGTTGAGCGCGCGCGGCTATCACGAGGGCGGGCGGCAGGCGTCGTTGCTGCCGGTGGTGACCGAGGCGCTGGCGGAGCTGCGGGCCTCGTACGACGCGGTGATCTGTGAGGGGGCCGGGAGTCCGGCGGAGATCAATCTGCGGCACAACGACATCGTGAACATGGGGCTGGCGCGGGCTGCCGGGCTGCCGGTGGTCGTGGTCGGCGACATCGACCGCGGCGGTGTCTTCGCCTCCTTCTTCGGTACGACGGCGCTGCTGGCGGCGGAGGATCAGGCGCTGGTGGCCGGGTATCTCGTGAACAAGTTCCGGGGAGATGTGTCGCTGCTCGAGCCGGGCCTCGAGCAGCTGCGGGCGCTGACCGGGCGGCCTGCGCTGGGCGTCCTGCCGTACGCGCACGGGCTCGGGATCGACGAGGAGGACGGGCTGCGGGTGTCTCTGCGGGGGGCGGTGCGGGAGAGCGTCGTCGCGCCGCCGCACGGGGCGGATGTGCTGCGGGTCGCGGTGGCGGCGGTGCCGCTGATGTCGAACTTCACGGATGTCGATGCGCTGGCTGCCGAGCCAGGGGTCGTGGTGCGATTCGTCGACCGGGCGGAGGAGTTGGCCGACGCCGATCTGGTGGTGCTGCCCGGGACGCGGGGCACCGTGCGGGCGCTGGCGTGGCTGCGGGAGCGGGGGCTCGCGCAGGCCATCGCGCGGCGGGCCGCCGAGGGCCGGCCCGTGCTCGGCATCTGCGGCGGCTTCCAGGTGCTGGCCGAGCGGATCGAGGATGAGGTCGAGTCGCGGGCGGGCGCGGTGGACGGGCTCGGGCTGCTGCCGGTGCGGGTGCGGTTCGCCGTCGAGAAGACCCTCGCCCGGCCGGTCGGCGAGGCGCTGGGCGAGGCCGTCGAGGGTTACGAGATCCATCACGGAGTCGCGGATGTGCGGGGCGGCGAGCCCTTCCTGGACGGCTGCCGGGTCGGCTCCGTATGGGGCACCCACTGGCACGGCTCCCTGGAGAGCGACGGCTTCCGCCGGGCGTTCCTGCGACGGGTGGCGGCGGACGCGGGCCGGGCGTTCGTACCGGCCCCGGACACCAGCTTCGGAGCGCTCCGGGAGGACCAACTGGACCGCCTGGGCGACCTGATCGAACAGCACGCGGACACAAAGGCGCTACTGCGCCTGATCGAGCGGGGAGCGCCTGCGGGGCTGCCCTTTATCGCACCGGGAGCACCATGAGCACCGTCCTGCTGCTGTCGACGGCAGACACCGACCTCCTCGCCGCCCGCGCCTCGGGCGCCGACTACCGGATCGCCAACCCCGCGCGGGTCGACGCGGCGACCGAGCTCCCTGGGCTCCTCGACGGCGCCGACCTCGTGGTCGTCCGGCTGCTGGGCGGCAAGCGGGCCTGGGAGGACGGCATTGCTGCTGTCAGGGCGAGCCGTATCCCTGCCGTCCTTCTCGGCGGGGAATCCGTGCCCGATGCCGAGCTGATGGCCGAGTCCACCGTTCCCGCGGGGGTCGTCGCCGAGGCGCTCAAGTACCTCGTCGAGGGCGGGCCGGAGAATCTTGCCGAGCTGACGCGCTTTCTGTCCGACACCGTGCTGCTCACCGGGCACGGCTTCGCCGGGCCGCGGTCGATGCCGCAGTACGGGGTGCACGGGTCGTACGGGCGGATCGAGGGGCGGCCGACCGTCGGGGTGCTGTTCTACCGCGCGCACGAGCTCTCCGGGAACACCGGCTTTGTCGACGTGCTGTGCGATGCCGTCGAGGCGGCCGGGGCCAACGCCCTTCCCGTGTACTGCGGTTCGCTGCGCGGTGCGGAGCCGGGGCTGTACGAGCTGCTCGGGCAGGCGGACACGCTCGTCGCCACCGTGCTCGCCTCCGGCGGGACGCGGGCGAGCGATGCCTCGGCCGGCGGGGACGACGAGACGTGGGATGTGGGTGCGCTCGCCGAGCTCGACGTGCCCGTGCTGCAGGGGCTGTGTCTCACCTCCTCGCGGGCCGCGTGGGAGGCGTCCGATGCCGCGCTGTCGCCGATGGATGCGGCGATGCAGGTGGCGATTCCGGAGTTCGACGGGCGGATCGTCACCGTGCCGTTCTCCTTCAAGGAGGAGGGTCCTGACGGCGTTCCGGTGTACGTCGCCGACGCCGGGCGCGCGGCGCGGGTGGCGGGGATCGCCGTACGGCACGCGCGGCTGCGGCAGAAGCCGAACGCCGATAAGCGGGTGGGGCTGGTCTTCACCGCGTATCCGACGAAGCACTCCCGGGTCGGGAACGCGGTCGGGCTCGACACCCCGGCCTCGGCGGTGCGGGTGCTGGACGCGCTGCGGGCGGCCGGGTACCAGGTGAGCGATTACCCGGACAACGGCGACGACCTCATCCATGAGCTCATCGCCGCCGGCGGGCACGACGTGGAGTGGCTGACCGAGGAGCAGTTGGCGGCGGCGCCCGCGCGGGTGCCGCTGGCGGAGTACGAGAAGTGGTTCGCGGGGCTCGAGCCGTCGCTGCGGGACGGCATTCGCGAACACTGGGGCGAGCCGCCGGGTTCGCTGTACGTCGACGGTGACGACATCGTGCTGGCGGCGCTGCGGTTCGGGAATGTCATCGTGATGATCCAGCCGCCGCGCGGCTTCGGCGAGAACCCGATCGCCATCTACCACGACCCCGACATGCCGCCGTCGCACCACTACCTGGCGGCGTATCGGTGGCTGGAGAACTCCTTCGGCGCCGACGCGATCGTGCACATGGGCAAGCACGGCACGATGGAGTGGCTGCCCGGCAAGGGCCTGGGCCTGTCGGCCGAGTGCGCGCCGGACGCGGTGCTCGGCGATCTGCCGCTGGTGTACCCCTTCATCGTCAACGACCCGGGCGAGGGCACGCAGGCCAAGCGGCGCGGGCACGCCACGGTGGTGGACCACCTGGTGCCGCCGATGGCGCGGGCGGACTCGTACGGGGATCTGGCGAAGCTGGAGCAGCTGCTGGACGAGTACGCGCTCGTGTCGGACCTGGACCCGGCGAAGGCGCCGGCGGTGCGCAGCCAGATCTGGACGCTCGTACGGGCGGCCGAGCTACATCACGACCTGCATGTGGACGAGCAGCCGGACGACGATGCGTTCGACGAGTTCGTCATGCACATCGACGGGTGGCTGTGCGAGATCAAGGATGTGCAGATCCGGGACGGGCTGCATGTGCTGGGCGCGGGTCCTGAGGGTGAGCCGCGGGTGAATCTGGCGCTGGCGGTGCTGCGGTCCGCGCAGATGTGGGGCGGGGTCGGCGGTGCCTTGCCCGGGCTGCGGGCGGCGCTGGCGGAGCACTTCGGCCTGAACGAGGCGGAGTTGCTCTCCGAGCCGGGCGCGAAGGTCGCCGTCCCGGCGGGGCTCAAGGCTGTGGGCGTGCGTTCCGCCGGGGCGGAACAGGCGGGCGCAGCCGGACCGGCGGACGGCGACGCGGCCGGTGCCGAGCGGCAGCCCGCCGCCCGTACCGCCTCGGATGCCATCGATCTGCTGGAGACCGCGGCGCGCCGCCTCGCCGAAGCGATGGAGGCGCGGGGCTGGGACGCGGCCTCCGCCGCGCCGGTCGTGCAGGCCGTCCTCGGCGAGCCCCTGCCGGAGGCAGTCCGCGTGCTGGAATTCGCGTGCACTGAGGTCGTGCCGCGGCTCGCCCGTACGACCGACGAGGTCACCAACATCCTGCACGCCCTCGACGGCGGCTACATCCCCGCGGGCCCCTCCGGGTCGCCGACGCGCGGGCTGGTCAACGTCCTCCCGACCGGGCGCAACTTCTACTCCGTCGACCCCAAGGCGATCCCCTCCCAGCTCTCCTGGGACGTCGGCAGCGCGCTCGCCGACTCGCTGCTGGCCCGGCACCTCGCCGACAACGGCGCGTATCCGAAGTCCGTCGGCCTCACGGTCTGGGGCACCTCCTGCATGCGCACGCAGGGCGACGACATCGCCGAGATCCTCGCGCTGCTGGGCTGCCGCCCGGTGTGGGACGAGGCGTCGCGGCGCGTGACGGGCTTCGCGATCGTGCCGGCCGACGAGCTCGGCCGGCCCCGGATCGACGTCACCGTCCGCATCTCCGGCTTCTTCCGGGACGCGTTCCCGCATGTGGTCGGCCTGATCGACGACGCCGTACGGGCCGTGGCGGAGCTGGACGAGCCGCCCGAGACCAACTACGTCCGCGCGCACGCGGATGAGGACGAGGCCGCGCACGGCGACCGCCGCCGCGCCACGTCCCGCATCTTCGGCTCGAAGCCGGGCGCGTACGGGGCGGGCCTGCTGCCGCTCATCGACGCCCGCAACTGGCGCTCCGACGCCGACCTGGCGGAGGTGTACGCCGTGTGGGGCGGCTACGCGTACGGGCGCGGGCTCGAAGGCCGCCCGGCGCGCGGCGACATGGAGGCGGCCTTCCGCCGCATCCAGGTGGCGGCGAAGAACGTGGACACGCGCGAGCACGACATCGCGGACGCCGACGACTACTTCCAGTACCACGGCGGCATGGTGGCGATGGTCCGCCACCTCACCGGGGACAACCCGGAGGCGTACGTGGGCGATTCGGCCGTACCTGAGCAGGTGAAGACGCGCACGCTGGGCGAGGAGACGCACCGCGTCTTCCGCGCCCGGGTGGTCAACCCGCGCTGGATGGCGGCGATGCGCCGGCACGGCTACAAGGGCGCCTTCGAGATGGCGGCGACCGTCGACTACCTCTTCGGCTACGACGCGACGGCCGGCGTGGTCGACGACTGGATGTACGAGAAGCTCGCGGCCGAGTACGTCTTCGACGAGACGAACCAGGACTTCATGAAGAAGTCGAACCCGTGGGCCCTGCGCGGCATGACCGAGCGCCTGCTGGAGGCGGCGGACCGCGGCCTGTGGTCCGAGCCGGACGATACGACGCTGGCGCGGCTGCGCGAGACGTACCTGGAGCTCGAGGGCGACCTGGAGGAGCAGTGAGAGAGCGCAGCGAACGAACCAACAAGAGGTGCGAGCTGTGGTCACAGCCCGCCGAGCGAAGCGAGGCTGCGCTGTGAGCACGACAACCCCCTACCCCTTCACCGCCATTGTCGGCATGGCGGAGCTGCGCCTCGGGCTGCTGTTGAACGCGGTGTCCCCGGCGGTCGGCGGCGTCCTCGTCCGCGGCGAGAAGGGCACGGCGAAGTCCACCGCGGTACGGGCCCTGACGGCGCTGCTGCCGGAGGTGGCCGTGGTGCCCGGCTGCCGGTTCGCCTGCGACCCGGCGGCGCCGGACGCGGGCTGCCCGGACGGGCCGCACGAGGCCGGCGGCCTCGGCGAGTCGCGCGCCACGCGGATGGCGGAGCTGCCGGTGGGCGCGACGGAGGACCGGCTGACGGGCGCGCTCGACATCGAACGCGCGCTGTCGGAGGGCGTGAAGGCCTTCGAGCCGGGCCTGCTCGCGGACGCGCATCGCGGCGTGCTGTACGTCGACGAGGTCAACCTGCTCCACGACCACCTGGTCGACCTGCTGCTCGACGCCGCCGCGATGGGCGCCAACTACGTCGA
The DNA here is from genome assembly GCF_011044975.1 of Streptomyces coryli. GTDB lineage: Bacteria > Actinomycetota > Actinomycetes > Streptomycetales > Streptomycetaceae > Streptomyces > Streptomyces coryli. The sequence continues at coordinate 23,602 of NZ_JAAKZV010000102.1, forward strand.
GCGGGAAGGCGTCTCGGTCCGGCACGCGGCCCGTTTCCTCCTGGTCGGCACGATGAACCCGGAAGAGGGCGAACTCCGCCCCCAGCTCCTGGACCGCTTCGGCCTGACGGTCGAGGTCGCGGCCTCGCGCGAGCCGGACGAGCGGGTGGAGGTCGTACGGCGGCGCCTCGCCTACGACGCGGACCCGGCGGGCTTCGCGGCGCGCTGGGCTGCGGAGGAGACGGCAGTACGGGAGCGGATCGCGGCGGCTCGCGCCCTGCTGCCGCAGGTGTCGCTCGGCGACGCGGCGCTGCGGCAGATCGCGGCTACGTGTGCGGCCTTCGAGGTGGACGGCATGCGGGCGGACATCGTCATGGCCCGTACGGCGACGGCGCTGGCGGCGTGGTCGGGGCGGAGGGACGTGGTGGCGGAGGACGTGCGGCAGGCGGCACTGCTGGCGCTGCCGCATCGGCGGCGGCGGAACCCCTTTGACGCCCCGGGGTTGGACGAGCAGAAGCTGGACGAGACACTGCGGCAGCATGCCGGGGAGGATGAGGACCCGGATCCGGACGGTGGGCCGGGGGGCGGAGGGCAACCGGACGACGGCGGTCCCGACGGGGGCTCGCCTGGTGCGGCGTCCGACGACTCCGCCGAGCCTGCGGCAGATCAGGCCGCCGAGCCTGCGCCAGACCAGTCCGCTGAGCCTGCGGCAGACCAATCCGCCGAGCCTGCGGCAGACCAATCCGCCGAGCCTGCGGGCGATCGGGCCGCCCGAGGGGCGGCTCCCGTCCCACAGAGAGGCGAACCGCAGGACGGCGATGCGACCGGCCCCGAGACCAAGTCCCCCGCCACCCCGACGGACCCCTACCGAACCAAGCGCCTCGAGGTCCCCGGCACGGGCGAGGGCGCGGCCGGCCGTCGTTCAAGGGCCCGTACCACCGACGGCCGCACCACCGGGGCCCGCAGGCCCCAAGGCACGCTCGGCAAGCTCCACCTAGCAGCCACCCTCCAAGCCGCGGCCCCCCACCAGCACGCTCGCGGCCGCCGCGGCAGCGGTCTGCGCCTCCGCCGCGACGACCTCCGCGAAGCGGTCCGCGAAGGCCGCGAGTCCAATCTCGTCCTCTTCGCGGTCGACGCCTCCGGCTCCATGGCCGCGCGGCAGCGCATGAGCGCGGTGAAGGGCGCCGTGCTGTCGCTGCTCCTCGACGCGTATCAGCGCCGCGACAAGGTCGGCCTGATCACCTTCCGCGGCGCGGAAGCGGACCTGGCCCTCCCGCCCACGTCCTCCGTGGACACGGCGGCGGCGCGCCTGGAACGCCTCCCCACCGGCGGCCGCACCCCCCTCGCCGCGGGCCTGCTCAAGGCCCGCGACGTGCTGCGGATCGAGCGCCTGCGCGACCCCGCCCGCCGCGCACTGCTGGTCGTCGTCACCGACGGCCGGGCGACCGGCGGCCCGGAGCCCGTCGTACGGGCCACCCGTTCGGCGCGCCTGCTGGCCGCGGACGGCGTCGCCTCGGTAGTCCTCGACTGCGAGTCGGGCCCGGTACGGCTCGGTCTGGCCGCAGAGCTGGCGGGGGCGCTGGGCGCGGAGGCGATCGCGCCGGACGAGTTGCGCGCGGACGCGGTGTCCGGGCTGGTACGAGACGTGCGGAGGGCCGCGTAATGCCGCAGGGTCAACCCGCCGTCGTCCCCGACGACGGCCTCACGACGCGGCAGCGCCGCAACCGTCCGCTGCTGGTGGTCCACACCGGCACCGGAAAGGGCAAGTCGACGGCCGCCTTCGGGCTCGCGCTGCGGGCCTGGAATCAGGGGTGGCCGATCGGGGTGTTCCAGTTCGTGAAGTCCGCGAAGTGGAAGGTCGGCGAGGAGCGGGCGCTGCGCGTGCTCGGCGCGTCCGGCGAGGGCGGCAGCGTGGACTGGCACAAGATGGGCGAGGGCTGGTCGTGGATCCAGCGGGATCCGAAGGACGGCGAGCTGTCGAACGAGGAGAAGGCCCGCGAGGGCTGGGAGCAGGTCAAGCGCGACCTGGCCGCGGAGACGTATCAGCTGTACGTGCTGGACGAGTTCGCGTACCCGATGCACTGGGGCTGGGTGGACACGGACGAGGTGATCGACGTGCTCGCGAAGCGTCCCGGGACGCAGCATGTGGTGATCACCGGCCGCAACGCGCCGCCGGCGCTGCTCGACGCGGCCGACCTGGTGACGGAGATGGGCAAGGTCAAGCACCCGATGGACACCGGTCAGAAGGGCCAGCGGGGCATCGAATGGTGACCTCGCCCCCTCGTCTCGTCATCGCCGCCCCGGCCTCCGGCAGCGGCAAGACGACCGTGGCCACGGGCCTGATGGCGGCGTTCGCCGAGTCGGGCCTGGCCGTGTCGCCGCACAAGGTGGGCCCCGACTACATCGACCCCGGCTATCACGCGCTGGCGACGGGACGTCCTGGCCGGAACCTCGACCCGTATCTGTGCGGCGAGGAGCTCGTCGCACCGCTGTTCCTGCACGGGGCGGCGGGCGCGGATGTGGCCGTCGTCGAGGGCGTGATGGGCCTGTACGACGGCGCGGGCGCGAGCGAGCTCGCGTCGACGGCGCATGTCGCGAAGCTGCTGCGGGCGCCGGTGGTGCTGGTCGTGGACGCCTCGTCGCAGTCGCGGTCGGTGGCGGCGCTGGTGCATGGCTTCGCGTCGTGGGACGCGGGAGTGCGGGTGGCGGGGGTGATCCTGAACCGGGTCGGGTCGGACCGGCATGAGGAGCTGCTGCGGGAGGCGTTGGACGGGGCGGGAGTTGAGGTGCTGGGCGCCTTGCGGCGGACTGCTTCCCTGTCCGTCCCGTCGCGGCACCTGGGGCTGGTGCCGGCCGCCGAGCGGCGGGCCGAGGCCGTGGGGTGGGTGAAGGAGCTCGCGGGGCGGGTG
>NZ_JAAKZV010000103.1 GCF_011044975.1 Streptomyces coryli
GGCCTCGATGTCCCCCGCCACCCCCAGCAGCGCATCCTCCTGGAACCGCCCACCGATCAACTGCACCCCGGACGGCAGCCCATCCGTCACTCCCGTAGGCACCGACACCGCCGGAAAGCCCAGCACCGGTATCGCCTGCAAAGGCCATTGCGCGGCCATGATCTCCCGCATCCGGTCGTCCCCCGCCAGGTCCCCGTCCTGCTCGAACGGCGGCTCCGCCGACACCGGCGTCAGCACCACCCGGTCCCGGCCCAGGTATTGCTGCAGCCGCACGATCAGCGTGCCCCGCCGCGCGTAGCCCTTGATGTACGCGTCCAGCGTGGGCCGCTCCCCCCAGGTCTCCGCCGCGATCCTGAACGACGAGGCCAGCGAGTCCCGCACCCCGGCGTCCCCGAAGGCCTCGATCTCCCCCGACATCGTGCGCAGCTCCTCGTACAGGAGCAGCGACCACAGCCGCGCGGCCTCCCCGAGCAGCGGCAGCTCGACCTCCTCCACCTCATGCCCGGCCTCGGCGAGCCACCCCGCCGCACGGTCCAGCGCGTCGTTCACCACCGGGTGTGGCTTGGCCAGTCCCACGTCCCGTACGAGCGCGACCCGCACCCGCCGCCCCGGCTCCCCCAGCGACGGGCGCACCGGCACGCCCACCGGGTCGCCGAGATCCGGCGTCACCATCGCGTGCAGCCCACGCCGCGCGTCGTCGACGGTCCAGCCGATCGCGCCGTGCACCGCCATCGTCTGGAAGGACAGCGGGGCGTCGAACGCCTCCCCCGCCCCGGGTTCCATGCCCGAGACCAGGCCCACCGTGGGCCGCAGCCCGACGGCGCCACAGCAGTACGCCGGGAAACGCAGCGACCCACCGATGTCGTTGCCCTGCGCTATCGGCACCATCCCGGCCGCGACCGCCGCGGCGGCGCCGCCCGAAGAGCCGCCCGGAGTGTGCCCGCTGTGCCAGGGGTTGAGGGTGGTGCCGTGCAGGTCATTGCCGGTGAACCAGCGCGCCCCGAAGGCCGGGCTGTTGCTGCGCCCCAGGAACGTCGCGCCGGCCGCGCGCAGGCCCCCGACGCACGCCGCGTCGTCGGGCGCGACCACATCGGCCCACGCCACCACCCCATGCGAGCTGGGGTGCCCGCGCAGCGCCGTATTGATCTTGGTAGCCACCGGAACGCCCAGCAGCGGTGGCAGCTCACCCCCGCCGGCGACCGCCTCGTCCGCGGCCGCCGCCTGCGCGAGCGCTTCCTCCGCCCGCACGTCCACCAGCGCATTGACCGCCTGATTGGTCACGTCGATGCGCTCAAGGAAGGCCCGGGCGACCTCGGCCGCGGACCAGGACTTCTCCCGTATCCCCGCGGTCAGTTCGCCGGCGCTGCGCTCCCACAGCGGTGTCTCGGTCATCATCGTCTCCGTCCCGGTCAGGTGGTGTGGTCACTTCGAGGTGCCGCCGAGATACGCCGCCCACGGCATCCCCGCATACGCGAAGGACGCCGGCGCGCCGCTGATGCGCTTGTTCATGAACATCCGCTCGTGCGTGGTGGCCAGGAAGACCGCCGGGGTGGTGGTCGTGAAGATCGCCTGCGCCTTGGCGTACGCCTGCGCCGAAGCGGCCGGATCGGAGGCGGTACGGGCCTCGTCGAGGTGCCGGGTCACGGCGTCGTTCCGGTAGTTGGTCCAGTTGAAGATGCCGCCCGGGACGACGCTCTCCGCCACATACGACGCCGGGTCGGGCATGGCGACATACCCGAAGGTCAGCACCAGATCCAGCCCCTTCCGGATGGCCGGGTCGTAGAAGAGCGAGGACATCTCGGTCGGCTGCAGCTGCCGGATCTTGATCTCCACCCCCAGCTTCTTCGCCGCCGCCTGGATGAACGTCATCGCCTGCAGCCCGCGCTGATCGCCGGCGGGTATCGCCGCCGTCAGCGGACGCCCCACCGGACCCGCCTTCTTCAGCAGCTTCTTCGCTCGCGCCAGATCCGGCTTCGGTACGGCGGGCAGCTTCTCGTACGCCGAGTCATAGGTGGCCGCCGCCGGGTCGCCGCGCCAGGTGAGCGGCGGGACGAGCGACTTCAGCGTGGTGCCGTCGCCGCCGAAGACGTTCTTGATCAGCGCGTCGCGGTCGATGACTTGCGACAGCGCGTCGAGGAGCCGGCGGTCGGCGGCGGGCGACTTGGCGTGCCCGGGTATCAGCAGCACATTCTGCGTCGAAGGGCCGAGGTGAATGGCCCCCTTCGCCGACTTGCCGAGCGCCTTCGCACTGCTCGGCGGCAGCTCGTACGTGCCGTCCACCTCACCCGACAGCAGCGCACCGGTGAGCGTGTCGCTGTTGGTGATGAACTTGAAGGCGATGCGCGCCGCCTTCGGCTTCAGCTCCGGGTCCCAATAGGCGTCATTGCGCTCCAGGTTGAGCCCGGCTCCGGACTTCCACGAGCCCAGCTTGTACGGACCGGTGCACATCAGCCCGCCCTTGGCGGTGCCGTAAGCAGCACCGGCCTTTTTCACGTACGCGGCCTTGCTCACCGCGCCGACCGAGGAGGACAGCGCCTTCGGCAGGGTCTGGTCGTGCCCCTTGGTGCGCAACGTCACCTGATGCGGACCGGTGGCCTTGATCGTCGTCACGCCGGCGAAGAGCTGCCCGTACAGGCCCTGGGTCTTGGGGTCGCGATGCCGCTCCAGGCTGTGGACCACATCCTGGGCGGTCATCGGTGAGCCGTCCCAGAACTTCACGTCCGGGCGCAGCTCGAGCACCAGCGCCCGGTCGCCTTCCCAGGAGACCTTCTTCGCGAGCCCCGGCCGGAGGGAGAAGTCCGGGTTCATGCGGGTGAGCGTGTCGCAGAGGTTCGCCTCGACCGTCTGGGGCGAGTAATCGCCGACCTTCGCCGGGTCCAGGGTGGTCGGCTCCCCGTAAGGAAGCGCCCAGGTCACCCGGTCCACGGCAGACTTGCCGGGGCCGGTGGTGGAGGTCAGACGGGTCGGCCCGGACGAGCCTCCGCCGCCGTCCGCGGCGTCGGTACACGCGGCTGTGACCAGCAGGACGACCGCGCCAACGAGCGCGGTGAGCAGCTGTTTTCTAGCAGGCATGACAGACGCTCCCGTCATAAAGCAACGTCATATAACACTGTTGCATCTCACGCTTGCATCTGCTGAGCTGAACCGTCAAGGCCTGTGCGTAACCGCCCGGTTAACCGGACCGGGCCCCACCCCAAGGAGCGCGAAGATGCCCGACAGCCCCACCTCCTCCTTCACCCCCGCCCTCGATTTCGCCTTCGAGATCCGCGCCCGCATCGCCGATTCGCTGCACGTCGGCCATGGCGACGGCGAGGTCACCGAGTTCACCCCCATCACCGGCGGCAGCGTCGAAGGCCCGCTGCTCAACGGCAAAGTGCTGCCCGGCGGCGGCGACTGGAGCAGCACCCGCGGCGAGGTCTGCGAGCTCGACGCCCGCTACCTCATCGAGGCCGACGACGGCGCCGTGATCGACATCGTCAACCGCGGCTTCTACCGCCCCAAGGCGGACAGCCCCGACCAGCACGACGGCGACCTGAAAGTCTCCGAGGCCGGCCACTACTACCGCACCTCACCGGTCTTCCGCACCGACGCCCCCGCCCACCGCTGGCTCGCCGGCACGGTCTTCGTCGGCCTCGCCCGGCCGGAGGGTGAGGATGTGGTGGCGATACGGATGTACGCGGTGCGCTGACCGCAGCTCAGGACAGCGCCCGCCACGCGCGGTTGAGCGACTCCCGGAAGGCACCGGCAGAATCAGCCGCTCCCTGCGGTTGGCGGGGTTGGGCTCGCGGCGGACTCAGGCCGCGATTCATCGGCTCCGGCGGAGGTGGATGACGCGCTGCGGGGCACCCCGTCCGGAAAGGTCATCAAGCAGGCGCTGCGCGCCATCCCCGTAATGCACCTGGGCCGCACGGACTGCCTCGAGAAGCTGCTGTCTCTGATAGACGCACAGCACGGGTGGGACCGGTCGCCCGGTCCCACCCGTCAAGCTCCTCCGCGGAGCAGGCGTTCGTGGGGGGGGTGCTGCGGATCGTGGAGACTTGGCCGAATCAGCGGCTCAGCTGACCGGTGCCTAGCTCCAGATCGGGTCATCCTCCGGGACCGCCTTCGACGGCGGCGCCTTCCAGATCGGGTCCGCAGAGACCTTCGTCGGCGTCGAGGTCCAGATCGGGTCACTGGGGACCACTGCGGCGAGCGTGCCCAGAGCGAAGGCTCCCGCACCGAGACCAATCGCCAGCTTTCGTATCACAGTCCGTCGCTTATTCATCGAGACCACCCATCTCTCCAGCTACTACCTGCGTACTTCATACCCGCCACCCGTCGACAGAATGATAGTTTGCCGCGATCCGACAGCGACAGAGTGCCGCAGGTCGGCAGGGAGATACTCAACAGTGACCACGGACCACAGGCATCCCGTATGGGAACTCTGCGAAGCGGGCAAACGACTCTATTCCCAGGCGCTGCTGGACGATGGACTGGCACGCGACGAATCGGACGTTGACGCTCTCGCCCCCTGCCTGCTGGAGTACGCCCTGCTCGTCCCGGACGAGGACGAGCCCGGCACCCTGCGCCCGGCGATGCCCAGAATCGCGCTGCATCGGCACCTGCGGGACCTCGAGAACAGCATTGCCGTGCAGCACCGGCACATCGGCGAACTGGCCGACAGCTTCTCCCCGTTCCTGCGGATGGCCACCTCGAGGCTGGGCGACTCCGTCATCCTGCTCGAAGGCAAGAGGCGGATCGACGAATCGATCGATGCGGCCATGCGGACCGGCAGCGGCGAAATGCTGACCATGCAGCCGCAGAGCCGCCGCACCCAGCAGGACTCGGCCACCGGCATTGCCCGCATGAGCGATTTTCTGACCCGAGGCAGCCGCATACGCACGATCTATACGCACCCGACCCGCGATGACCCGGTCATCCACGACCTCCAGGACCACTTCCGCGCCGGCGGCAGGGTGGAAGTCCGTACCGTCGACGAGGTGATCGACCGCATCATCATTGTCGGCACCGAAGTGGCCTTCGTGCCGGGCAATCCGGAGCGTACGAGTGCCCTGGAGATCCGCCACCCCGCATTGATCATGCTGCTGCGCTCCGCCTTCGACCGCCTGTGGCGCTACGGCCGGCCGTACTACGACCCGCTGGAGACGGCACACGAGAAGGTCAGCGACATCCAGCTCCGCATCGCCCGCCTCATGGTCTTCGAGGGCCTGCAGGACAAGGACATCGCCGCCCACGTCGGCGTGACGGTCCGTACCGTCGCCAAGCACTTCGCCGCGCTCGCCGACGCCCTGGGCACCACGAATCGCGGGCAGATGGGCTACATGCTCGCCAAGGCCGGACTACTGGACCCGGTGGACGAACCCGAGCGGTGAGCCGACGGGCCCTCAAAACGCCTGCGGCGGTGCCGTCGTGGGTGGCATCACGACGGCACCGCCGGCCTGGCGCCCTTGGCGGCGGTCCCCGGGGGGATCGCCGTCAGGCGCTGTGGGGGGTGAAATTGGTCTCCAGGTCGCGCGCGGCGCCGAGCTTGACGAAGATGACGCCCGCTCGTACGGCGCACTCGACTTCGCGGTCCGGGCGGCGGCGGTGATACGCGCGCAGCTCGCCCTCGCCGACACCTTCACGCACGATGGCGATGTGCCAGCCGCCGATGACCACCGTCATGGAGTCACCAGGAGCGGCCAGCGACGAAGCCAGATCGACGTGGTGCCAGTCAGAACGCATCTTCCGTCCGTCCTTGCCTTTGCCGTCGACCTCGCCTGTGGTGCGGCGGTGCCGTCGTGGGTTGCGTCACGACGGCACCGCCAAAAGAGCCCGGGGCGACCGGGGGAACCGCCCCTGCCTAAGGAAAAGACTGGCCCATCAGCACGCGCAGCGCCAGCAGTTCTGCAGAATTCATGAAAATGACCTGCGCGTAAATGCGGCGAACAAGTCGTAGCAGACATAGGGGAGTTACTACCCCAAGTTCAACGGCTCGGCTGCGCACAAGCCTGTCTGTACTGCAGGTTCGTCTCCGGGACGCGCCCGTCCACCCCGGCACACCACCCCGCCGCGAGCACCCGACGTGGCCAACCGCACACAGCCGGGTCATGAAGATGAACCCCGCGTGGTGCTCCGCGCACCCACCCGTGAGCAACGCCACCCCGCCCGGCATCGAGCGCGTGTTCGCGCGCCACTACGATCCTGGTTCGTGGACGCCAACGATCGAATCCGGGCCAGTTTCGGGCGAGTTGAACTCAGAGCTGACCATGTCGCGAAATATTTCTATGCCCATCTGTTCGCGGCCAATCCGGGCGTCCGCTCGCTCTTCCCCGCGGACATGACCGAGCAGCGCGACCGGCTCTTCGCCGCGCTCACCGCTGTCGTGCAGCGCCTGGACGACCCGGACCTGCCCGGGTATCTCAAGGCGCTCGGGCGCGATCACCGCAAGTTCGCCGCCGAGCCCGCGCATTACGAGGCGGTGGGGCAGAGCCTCATCGCCGCGCTGCGCTTCGCCTCGCCGATGACGTGGGACGCGGAGACGGAGGCGGCCTGGCTGGGCGCGTACAAGGTGCTCGCGGAGGCGATGCTCAGCGGCGCGGAGGAGGCCGACCGGGAGCAGGCGCCGCGCTGGTGGGACTGCCGGGTGCTGGCGCACAGCCGCCCGGCGCGGGGCGTGGCGGTGCTGACGCTGGCGCCGGGCGGTCATTTCCCGTTCCGCGCCGGGCAGTTCGTGAGCGTGGCCTCGGAGCGGCTGCCGCACGTCTGGCGGCCGTACTCCCTCGCTGCCGCGCCCCGCGCCGACAACACCCTGGAACTGCACGTCAGCCGGGTCGACGGCGGCCTGCTCAGCCCCGTACTCACCGACGAGGTCCGGGAGGGGGACATCCTCCGCCTCGGCCCGGCCACCGGCATGATGACGCTGCGGGAGCCGGTACGGAACGCCGCCCTGGTGGCGGCGGGGACCGGCTGGGCCCCGGTTCGGGCGCTGCTCGAGGAACTGACCCACCGCCCCCCGGTCGAGACCCGCGCCTTCCTGGTCGCCCGCGCCACCGGCGAGGTCTACGACGACCGCACGATCCGCGGCATCGGCGAGGTCTACCCCTGGCTCAACCTCCAGGTCCTGTCCCGCGCCGAACGCCTGCCGGACGCCCTCTCCGCCTACGCGGGCTGGGAACACCAGGACGCCTACGTCAGCGGCCCACCCGGCTTCATCTCCTACGCGACAGACCTCCTGGCAGGCACCGGCGTCCCACCCGGCCGCATAAGACACGACCCCGTCCCCCTACCGCAAAGAACCCCACGCGGCGTCGGCCACGCCCAGTGGTTCCTCGACCCGCGCCAGCCGCAATGGATCAATCCCGCGGACCGCTGACCGTCAGCACGGTCCTTTACGGTGCCGGGTCCTTCGCGCTCCAGGTCAGCAGGACGAAGAGGTCCTTCATGGCGTTATTCTCCGCATAGAGACTGAAACTTCCCACTGGCTCGGGCAGATCGCCCCATGCCCGCTTCCCGGGAATGGCCGGGTCGGCGCGCAGAGCGCCCCGCAGCAGGCCGTTCAGTTCCGGGCGGCCGGTCAGCTTCACCGCCCCGGTCTTCTTGTCCTCCTCGTCATTGGGGTTCTCCCTGTCCCACGCACGGTCAGCCAGCACCAGCTGCTGTTCCGCCCCGGCCGGTCGGGCGACCAGTGCCACGCTGGTGAGCCCGGCCGGCCCGGACCCCGCGAAGAACGGGTAGTGCTCCGCGCGCAGCGGCAGCTTCAGCTCGGCCCTCGGCCGCTGTTGCGAACTCCCGTTGCCGGCCTTGCTGCCGACGAACCGCGCCCAGGCGGTCGGGAACTCGTGCCGCACCGAGAGCAGCCGTACCGAGCCCGCTGCGGTCCCCTCGGCGAGCAGGTCCCGCAGGTGGGCGCCGGCCCGGTCGCGCAGCGCCTGACCGCCCTCCCTGGCGGTGTAGCGCACGTGCAGGATGATGTCGGTGATGGTGTCGTAGTCGAAGGGCCGGGGTCCATCCGGCAGTTCGAGCTGCCATTCGCTGACCACGCCGCGGTACTCGAACGGCAGCAGCCGCCCGTCCCCCGCGCCGGGGTCGAACAGGCCGCTGTCGTTGTTCCCGGTACTGGTCACCACCGCCTCGGTGGCGCCGAGCTGATCCTCGAACCGGTCCTCGCCGTCGGCGACCGGCGCGTACTCGCCGTCCTTGAGGAGTGGGCTGGTCCGCACCCGGCTGCGCAGGAGCCTGACGGTGCACGCCACGCCGGTGTACGGGCCGGTGACGCACGGAACGCTGAGCGACACCGACCTGATCCGGCGGAAGTAGTGGCCCGGAGTGTCGAGGTCGAGCAGTTCCTCGGGGACGGTGAAGGTGCAGCGGCCGGTCGCCCGTAGCGCCACCAGCGCCCATGGGTCCGCCTGGAGCAGGCTGATGTGCTTGGTGAGCTCGTATTCGCGGCGGTTGAGATCGAGCTGGGCGATTTCCATGCGGCGAATGTCGAGGTGCAGTTTCTCGCCTGCGAGCAGCCCTTCCGGGCCGGCCAGGTAGCTCGGCCGGACGAATGTCAGGCCCGGATTGCCGAGTTCGTTGCGCAGCGCGCGTTCGGCTTTACGGGCGGTGTCGAGGGCCAGCTCGTAGCACTGGTTGTACAGCCCGCGGACCTCGCGCCGGAGCAGCGCGTAGTAGGCCGTGGTGGTGGTCCTCCCGGCGGGCTTCTCGCCGGCGAGGAAGGTCTCGATCTCTTTCGCCTTGGCGATCTGCTTGTCGTGGTTCTGGACCTCGCGCTGGGCCATGAACTCGCGGATCTGCGAGGCGCGCAGCTGTTTGTTGAGCTGCGTGATGTCGCCTGCGGCAGAGTTGCTCTGGAATGCCCAGTCCTGTTCCCGTCGCACGTATCCGCCTACCTTGGCCGCCCGTGCCGCCTCATGCGTGACCCGGGATGCCACCCCCCTGGCCGCACCTGCCAGCCCGGACAATAGCCCCGAAAGATTCGTGCCACCAAAAGTCACCCCGGCACCGACACCGACCGGCTTGCCGTCGGCGGACAGCATCGGGAACAGGCTCAGGATGCCCCCGTATGTCTCAAGCCCTGCCGCCACGTCCTGCAGTATCTGGGAGTATTCGAGGAAGTCCAGCTCCTTCGCCTCGTACGAGCTGATCTTCGCGCCCGCCGCCGGCCCTCCACCCGCCGGAATCGCGGACTCGGCGATGTCCACGGCTATCGTGCGCGGACCGACCGCCGGCTCCGTCCCGGTGAAACTCCCGCCGTCCATAGACGCACTGTCGAGTTCACCGACGTCCTCGAAAGTGATCTCGCTTTCGGACCGACCCAACAGCCGCTCGTAATAGGCGTACCGAGTGCGGGCGATGACTAGCGATATCCCCAACGCCTCCCGGTTCTTGACGGCTTCCTGCCACTGGGCGTAACGGACGCTCTTCGCGAGTTCCAGTGCCGCCGTCTCGTGCCGGGCGCGCAGTGCCGCGAGTGCCTCGCCGTCCTGTTTCTCCACCGCGGAGAGCAACGCGCCACCGAGGCTCTTGACCTCCTGGCACAGTTCGCCCGCCTTGGCGACGAGGACCCCGAACCGGACCAGCGGCGCCGGCTGGTTCACCCCGGCGACGACCGCCGCCACGTCCACCCCCGCCGCGGTGGCACGGGCGAGGAGCGCGGGGTCGATGGGCGGGTCGAACGTGGGGAGCTGGCGGAAGGCGCCGGCCAGGCTCAGGCTGTTGCGGATTTTGAAGAGCCGGTCGGCGACCGTGTCCCAGTAGCCGATCACCTTGTCGTTGCGCGGCACGCAGAAGTACAGGGTCTGGCCGAGCGCACCGAAGCGTAACGGCCCGCCGTCGGCCGGTGCGGAGGCGGCGCCCGGCGGGGACAGATCGAAGGGGATCGAGGTCTCCAGCTTCACCAGGGCGTTGGAGAACGGGTCGAGCCGGTTCTTCTTCAGCGTCGCGTAGGTCTGGGTGGCAGTGGTGCCCTTCGTCGGCACGGCCTGGGGGCGCGGGCCGAGGAGGTTCGCGGCGAGTATGTACAGCTGGGTGGCCTCGGCCACCGACTCCCCGGTGTCCTGCGCGAAGAGGGCGTCGCCCCAGGCGACCAGGTTGTCCAGGTAGGCCATGAGCGTGTAGATCATGTACGCGGACGGGCGCAGCCGGGCGACGAGATGCGGGCGGAACGGGTCGCGCTGCCAGGCGGTGATGCTGTTCATGGTCTGTTCGCGCAGCTCGGGAACCGCCTCGCTGGACAGGTTGGTGAGCAGGTCCTCGATGCTGTCGACGTCGGTCGTGCGGAAGGGGGCCGTCTTCCAGAACCGTTCGGGTGTCGCGCCGGACTCCTCCGTAGTCGGGTCGAAGACGTGGTGGAACCACCGCTGCGCTTCGGCGTACCGGCCATTGCGGCTGAGATGCACCGCGATGGTCACCGGAATGTGGAAGAAGAGCTCCCAGTTGTAGACCGCGTAGGCGCCGCCAGGGGTGAAATCCAGTTCGGCGACCGGCCAGGAACGCTTCGGCACGAGCTCGGTCGGCTGATAGGCGCCGCTGTCGCTGAACAACTCCCGGTACAGCTTGGGCCGCGGTCTGCCGCCGGGCAGGTTCGCCGGGGGCACGGCGGGCTCGGTGTCGGCGTCCTGCAGCCCCTGCACCGAGCCGGCGATCAGCCGTTCCAGCAGCTCGGGTGCGTACGGGTGGAAATTCGGGCTGAAGGTGTAGGACAGGCTGGTCTCCGTCCAACGCCGGATCTCTTTCAGGTCGGAACTGACATGACGTCCCGGGTCTATTGGGTCAGCCATCACGGAGGCCCTTCATCGCTTTCGGACGCCGCCGGCGCCCACCGCGACCTTGCCGATGGTCAGCACGCCGTCGGGTACCGCGGTCCAGTCGGGTGATCGGGAGAGGGAGAACGTCGCGCTCGCGTCGATCGGGTCGGCCGCCGCCGGCACGCGGGTGCCCGTCGTCAGCGTCAACTGCTTCGTCGGCCGGGCCGCTTCCACGGCGATGGTTCCGGCCTGTTCCGCGGGATCGATGGCCAGGGTTCTGGCTACGCCGAACGACCCCTGGTATTCGACGAAGCTGCGCTGGGTCAGGGCCGGCAGCCCGAACAGCGACTCCCGTTCGCCGGCGCAGAAGAACGGTTTGAGCAGATACGACGTGAAGGTGTCGGGGCTCATCGGCAGGTTCGGCGCGTCGGCGAGGCCCGGCAGCCTGACCGACACCGGGTTCTGCTGGCTGATCACGTTGAACTGATGCCGCTGTTTGAAGATCCGGTCCGACGCCGCCTTGATGCCGATCTGGGCGAGCAGCGTCGGGGCGATGTCGGGGCCGAGGCCGGTGCCGTCGCTGAAGACCGCACTGCGGTAGGACGGGTCGGCCGTGAAGAGCTGATTGCCCTCGATGACCTCGGGCCGGCCGTTCCGCGAGACGAATCGCACCCGGGCCCACGGCACGCCGGGCATGGCACCCACCATGTTGATGGTGACGGAGCTTTCGTCGGCCTCCTTGGTCACGTACAGCGCCAGCTGAGCGGGGTCGAGGCGGATGCTGTTCGGTCCGGTGATGGTGAGCGGATCGCTGGACGCGCGGGGCGACCACTGTCCGGACACGAGTTCCGTCCAGTGCAGTTGCACGTCGACCGTGGTGAGCGGCTGCGGCGCGGGCTTCAGTTTGGCCTGGTCCTCCAGGCTGCCGGTGCCGCCGGCGGCTTTGCCCGTCTCCAGCGGGGTGATCCAGAAGATGTGGAGACGGCCGCGGTACATCACCGCGCCGACGTGGTCGCCGTCGATCTGGGTGGCGACCGGCTCCCAGGGGGTCCATTCGCTCCGGCTGCGACGGCGGTAGTAGTAGGCGCGAGGCGCGTTGTGGTCGCGGCCGATGACGTGCAGGACGTTGCGCTCCGGTGCGTCGGGGTCCTGCTCACCCCAGACACTGACGGCCTCCAGCCGGGCGATCGCGGTGAGCCCGCGCAGGTAGGTGGCGAAGGCGTCCTCGGCGAGCTGGTCGGTGACGTCGCCCTGCAGCAGCGCGCCGATGAGCTCCGTGAACAGGTGGGTCTGGTCGTCACGCAGCTCGGGGACGAGCCAGTTCTCCGGGAACAGGAAGATCTTCCGGTTGGCCTCCCAGACCCGGTACCGCTTCTTCCATTCCCACTGCTCGGCGTCGATCGCGGTGGGCGGGACTCCTGCGTCTCGCTCCAGGTTCAAAGTGCTGCGCTGGACGAACAGCTGGACCGCGGCAATCGCCTGGCGGATTCTGGTGGTCCGCACGACCGGCTCGGTCGCCGGGTCGAGGAGCAGCACCTCGTAGAGCTCTTCGACCCGGTCCAGTTTCAGGACCTGCAGCAGGTGGGCGACGAGCGCGTCCCTGCGGCGCCGGCGCAGCGGATCGTTGACCGCGCGGGCCACCGAGCGCCAGCCGTCCAGGTCGTAGCGGGCCCGGACGGCGTCCCGCAGGCTGCGGGCGGTCGCCGCGTCCGGGGCCGGCGTGGCCGCGCCGATCGTTGCCGCCGCACCGATTCCCAGGCGTTCGACCAGCACCAGGGCATCCCACAACCGCCGTAGCCCGCGCTCGTCGGTGAAGCTCAGCGCGGCGCTGCCGTTGGCGGGCGGTCCGATGCGGAAGCCGCCGTCGACGGGCGTGACACCCACGCCGAGTCGTAGCGCGGATCTGACCGAGTCGACCGTCGCCCGCTCGCGTCGGGTCACTGCCGCTACCTGCGCGCAAAGGTCGTCCAGCGCCCGTTCGGCTGCCTGTGCGGCGGTCGCCGCGACCGTGTTGGGCACGGTGCGGTGGGCCAGCTCGAATACGTTGATCAACTCGTCGGCGCCACCCGCCATGTCCGCACGCAGCCCGACGTACCCGATCAGCGTGCGCAGCGCCGGGAAGGAGCCGGCGGCGACAGCGGTGCTGACCGGGGAGGTGGGCAGGCCGGTGAGGTCGAAGGCGCCGAAGTTGTCCGGGTGGCGGCGGATGTGCCGCAGCTCCCGTTCGGTCAGGGCGAGCCGCTGCAGCAGGAGCAGGGACTTGGTCAGCCGCGTGTGGGCGCTGACAAAGGCCTGGAGGCGAGCCGCGGGACGCAGGATGAGCCGGCCGAGTCGGCCGCGAGGGAGTGTGGCTCCCTCCACCTGGACGGACATAACGCCGCTGAGCGCTCTGCGGCCCCCGCCTACGCGGGCGCCCGTGGCGGTCAGCGTGAAGCGGTACAGGACGCCGGATTTCAGGTCGGCGGTGAACTGGCGGGGTGCCGCGGGCGGGTCCACGCCGACGGCCTGCAGGACGGGGTCCGTGGCAGGACCGAGCCGGACCTCACCGAGATCCCCGGCGCCCGCGACGGACAGGTCGAAGACGTACGAACCCGTCTCGGGAACCTCCAGATACCCGTCCAGGACGATGCGCGCCGCCCCCGCGATGCCTGCGGTGGTGGCGTCCTGACCGGCATCCGCTGGAACCCGCACCGGACCGCCGCCGCCGTCGGCTGCGCTGACCGACAGACCGCCCTCCTCCACCTCGGCGAAGACGTCCGCGAGTGGGCGGCGGGTCCCCCCGGTCGGCTCGGCCAGCAGCACCGGGTCGGTGATCAGCCCTTCGACGAGGGCGGGTTCGAGGCCGGCAGCCTGTGGTGCGACGGCCCTGCTGATGGCCGTGACGACGAGTCGTTGCCGCGCGGCCGCGATGATTCTCGGCATGGTCGTGCCGGCGAAGTAGGCGCGACGGCCGGTCTCATACGTCTGCAGCGCCTGGGCCCGCGCCGCCGGATCCGCGCCATCGGGGTCGGGCGGCGGCTTGAACAGCGGTCCTACGTCCTCCGGGCGGATCAGCCGGCCGAGTGGCTGCAGATCCTGCTCCTTCCGTTGGACGATCTGGGCGAGCAGCTTGCCGAGGAGGGTGTCCGCGGCCGCGCCCGCGGCAGTGATACGGGCGATCCGCTCGGGCACCGGCACTCCGCGGTAGCTCACCTGCTGGGTGCCGGCGCCGCCGGCGCCCGGCGCGAAGGTGATGGTGAGCTCCGGGAAGCCCTTGAAGGGCGCCGGGTCGATCTGCTCCGCCGCGGGCACGGCCGTCTTGGCCGCCGTATAGCTCATCTGCCGCTGCCACATCGCGGTCACCTGCGCGGCGAGCTCCGGAGGCAGTACCAGGCCCAGCTCACGGGCCACCACGTCATCGGTCAGGGACGCCGCGTCCGCGGGAGCGGTGTGCTCGGCCGCCAGCCTGCGCAGCTCGTCGGCGATCTCGGCCGCCAGCCGCAGCACCGCCGCCTCGTCCAGCCGGTAGGGCCCGACCGCGTCGAAGGAGTGCCGCAGCAGATAGCCGAGGTCCGCGGGTGTCATCGAGACGGCCCGCAGCTCGTCGACGGCGTCGAGGAAGGCCAGGGTGCCGGCGAGCGGATAATCCACGGCGACCCCCTGCGCACCGCCGGGAAGCGGCAGCGTCGCGCGGGGCTTCGAGCCGGCCGCCGGCTGGTCGTACAGGGCGTGGAACGGGTCGATGCCGGTCAGCTCGCGCAGTTCGATCAGTTCCCGGACCGGCAGCCGCAGCGCGCGGGCGAGCAGGGCGTGCCGGAACAGCACCGAGACGGTGTCGAGCGTCAGCAGCGCCACGTCGGGGTCACGGCCCACCGACCGCAGTACGGCATCGACATCTGCCGCTGTCATGCCGAGCGCCGCCTCCACTGCCGGGCGGTGTGAGGCAAGGCTCGTCTTGGTGCCTTCCGAGAGGAAGTCGCCGGTCGGATGGTCGAACACCGGATCCGGGGTGCCGGTCCGCGGCGACAGGAACAGCCGGGCGTACGTCGATTCCCGGCCGGCCGTCGGCACGGGCTCCCAGAGGGCGAGCAGGTCGGCCCGCCGGTTGGCCGCGACACCCAGCCGGTCCGCGATCTCCGTCGTGTGCGCCAGGTAGATCAGCGCGGTACGCAGCGCCGCGCCGAATCCGGTCGGGAGGGACTGGCCCGCGCCGGGGAGCAGGCTGCCCGACCCGCCGGGCAGCAGGGTCCGAAGGTTCACGTCCAGGGTATTCAGGGGCCGGCCGAGCCGGCGCCACAGCCGTACCAGGACAATCATGCGCAGGAACACCGCGTCCAGGGTGCTGTCGGCTGCCTCCTTGTCCGGGGCTGGTTCCGCGGTTCCGATCAGGCGCAGCCGGGTGCGTTCGAAGCTGCTTCCGGGATCGCTGTCGCTGAGCACCAGGACACCGGCGAACCGCCCCTTCACCCAGGCGTCCTCGAGCCACAGGGCGGCGTCGAAGTCGTCCCGGTCGTGCCGCTCGGTGGCCGCGGTGAGCCGGGCCGTGAAGGCGTCCCGCTCGGTCGGGGTGAACGGTGCCACGCCGGGTGCGCCTTTGAAGCGCAGGACGTCGAACGGCTCGACGCCGATCGTGCGCAGCGCCGCGATCGTCTCCAGATTCGGATTGACGAACCAGGTGCGTACGAGGTTGACCAACTCGACGTAGCTCACCCCGAGACGGCGGGCGAGCGTCTTCGCATTACGCAGTGCGGTCCGGGCAGCGCCCGCGTCCGCGTAGCCGTACAGCCGATACCAGGCAGCGTGCTCACCTTCGTCGGTGAGGCACGCGATGTCGGCAGGGGACAGCCCCAGCTGCTCGAAGAACACCGAGGCGCGACGGTACGGCGGCTCCATCGCCGGCACGGGGTCCGGTGCGAGCAGCTCGTCCGTACGACGGAAGGTGTCCAGCAGACCGGACAGGTCGGTGTCCGCCCGTCCGAGGTAGCCCCGTACGGTCTCCAGCCAGAGGTCGAACGGTGCCGTGGGCGGATACCGGTCCGTCGACAGTTTGTTGTAGGCCAGGGGCTCGACGTACTGCGGTTCGGCGACGAGGTCGGCCGTGGTGGCGGGTCCCGTGTCGCGGACCGCTTTGGCGTCCAGCGCGCCGTGCACCACCCGGTATTCCATGATCTCGTTGGCGAGGTCGATGAGCGGGAGCGCGGTATTCGTGTTCTCGCACGACAGCGGCAGGTGCTCGAGATCAGGGCGGCGTTTCAGGAGCGCGTCGAGGGGCCGGACGCCGGCTCGCTGCGCGTCGAGGAAGTGCAGCAGGTCCACCAGGTAGGCGGCGGGGCTGAGCACGGAGCGGCAGTGCTCGCAGGCGCAGAAGTCCTGCTCACCGATCAGCTCCTCGACCGTGGGGTATTTCCCCTTCAGCGACCGGACGACTTCGCCCCTGCGGGCCGCCGTCGGCGACGCTCCGTACAGCGACGGCTGGCCGGCAGCCTGTGCGGCACCGAAGAACGTGTAGGAGGTCGCGGCCACCTGGTCGACTCTGCGCAGCACCACTTGGAGCTCGCCGGGCCGGACGAACTCGTGGCCGTAGAGTGCGATGAATTCGCGCTTGCCGAGCTGGAAGATGTCGTGCGCCGAGGAAATGCCGTGCCGGGCCAGGACGGCGAGCGCCTCGTTGGACGGGGTGACCTGGTAGAGGCGTTGCAGGCGCTCGAGCTCGCCCAGGGTGGCCGTCGCGGTCCGCCGGTCGAGTCCGTCGGTCAACTCCGCGCCATGGGTGCGCAGATACGGTCCGAGCGGTGTCGACGCGAACGAGAACCCGCGCCGCTCCGCCCTGCCGATGGCGGCCGAGACCTGCTCGGCGACGGGTTCTCCTTCGGGACCGAGCGGAATCTCCCGCGTGCCCACCATCCGGCCGACGACCGTGGTCGGGAAGCTCACCCGCACCTGCCGGGCCAGGTCCTGCGCGTAGGCGTCCGCCGCGTCCCTGCCGGACATCCGCGGGCCGCGGAAGGCCGGCGGCACCAGGTCCCGCAGGCGTGCGTCGAAGCCGGGGTCCGCCGGATCGCCGCCGGCGAGCTCGTCGAGGCGCGACCGCCATTGCTCCGGCTT
Source organism: Streptomyces coryli (assembly GCF_011044975.1). Taxonomy (GTDB): domain Bacteria; phylum Actinomycetota; class Actinomycetes; order Streptomycetales; family Streptomycetaceae; genus Streptomyces; species Streptomyces coryli. The sequence goes on from NZ_JAAKZV010000103.1 coordinate 16,818, forward strand.
GTGCAGGTCCGCTTGGACCAGGGGCCGCAGGCCCGCGGTGCTGGGGTCGCCACCGCCGCGCAGCACGTCGCGTTCGATCAGCTGGGACAGCTGGAGATGGTGGCCGGTGAGGGCCGCGAGCTTGCCCTGGGTCTGCAGCCGGTTGATCTGCCGCTCATCGATTCCGGCCCGCTTCGCCGCCGCCCACAGCCGCGCCGGGTCCCCGGCGTATTCGGCTACGACACGGTCGAAGGCATCCCGCTTGGGGCGCGGCTCGCCGGGCCGCACGGAGCCGTCGAGTTCGGCCGCGTCCAGGAATTCGCCGTACGTGGAGAGGCCGCCGCTCGGCCGCCGGTCCAGGCGGGTGCGCGTGGCGAAGGCGACAAAGGTGTCGGTGGCGGCGCGGATGGCGTCGTCGGACAGATCGACGACGCCGTCGTCACGCGCCCGGGTCAGGGCCGTACGGACCGCGTCGGCGCCGGCCGCGGCGAGGTCGTCCGGGCCGGTCGGCAGTCCGTAGCGGACCAGGGCGTAGGTCGTCGAGTGTTCCAGGCCGGATATCTCGGCGAGATGGGCGGCGATGCCGCCGAGGGCGAGTAATCGGGCATCCCACCCGGTGGCCCGGCCGGCGGCGGCGAGCGGGTCCGACCCGTCGATCGGCGTATCGCCGTTCCCACCACCGGTCACGACGCGGGTCAGGGGGCCGAACCCGCCGATCGCCCGCTCGACATCAGCACTGAGCCGGGCGAACTCCGGCTCCGGTGCGGGGGCGACGGCGGCCGGCACGACGAGGTTCAGCACCTCGTGGCGTGCGCCGACGAACTTCGGTGCGCTGATCGGAATCCGGCGCCGTCGGGAGGAGTCGGCGAGGCGTAACTCCAGGGTGGCGCCGACGGCATCGGCACCATCAAGCGGTGGATATTCCATCCGGTAGAAGCCGTCGCTGTCGCTGACGGCATCCGCGACCTGCCGGACATTCCCGCCGGCAGTCCGGCGGAACAGCTCCACGGCCACGTCCGCCGCCGGCGCCCCGCGCTCCGTGAGCAGCCGCCCTTCGACCCGGGGCAACGGATAGGCGAGCAGCAGCAAGGCGTCGGCGATCGCCGCCCGCGTCTCGTCATCGACGACGGCGGACACCGCAATCCCGGCAGAGACCTGCACCTGCCGCACAGCAGCCGCAGTCCCCACCCCGAACACAGCCTCATCGACCTCTGCCCGGGGCACAGCGACCCCGAGCCGAACCAAATCCTCGTGCAGACGCCGAACCTCGTCGCCGCGGCTGTTGAGCCGGATATCAGAATTTGGCATAGCCGACTTCCTTAGTCAGGGTGTGCCCCAGTCCAGCGCGGGAAGCGAGCGGAACGTGCGCACGGGCGCCCAGACGCCCCTCGCCGAGGTTCCGGCCGAAGGACCAGGCTCCACTCTGCTCACTCAGCACGCCGGCGATCGACTCGGCGTCCAGATCCACCAATTGGCAGGGAGGTGCATCCAGTCCGAAAGGTAGATTGGCGACGCTCGCCGCATCCATTTCGTGCCCCTCGTCCCCGAACTGCGCCGGGCTGTAGATGAGTTCCAGCACAGGCATCGACTCCGAGGCATAGCCGCCGACCCCGTCGCGGCGGTGCCCCGTCGTCGTCACCGATTCCAGCACCGCACCCGACGGGTCCCCGGGCCGGAGGCTGCCGTTGACGGCCCGACCGCCGCGACAGGTCAGGGCCAGCGAGCACACCAGGCAGTCCGTGCCGGCCCCCGGCTCCTCCGCGGAGTGATGGAACATCAGGATCCGTTGGCAGAGCCGGTAGGACCGCACTTCAAAGCCGGCCCGGTAGGCGGAGAACGGATCGTTGCGGCAAGACCACGGCAGTCCGTCCGCCGGGTCACGCTCCGGCGGCGGATCAGCCGGCCGGCTCACCTTGTTGCCGTACCGCACGGACCTCGGATAGCGCTGCGCCGTGCGTCCCGCGTCCGGCCGGTCACGTTCATGTGCCGCTGTCCGGTCGTCGTCCGTCGCGTAGCGGTAGACGATGGCGTCGGGATCGGTGGGGTCGGCGATCCGGGACTCGCGGTCCTTCCCGTAGACAGTGGTGATGTTGTCGCGGGCCCACCGTTCGATCCTCGCGAACAGACCCTCGATGCGTGGCCGGTAGCACGTGACGAGGTACGCGGTCCCGTCGACCATCCGGTTCCGGCGCTCCGGAAGGTCGTCGCCCCCGAGGACGGGTACGAGGTCCTCGGCGGAGGACAGCACGAATACGTCGGACTCATGGGCGTCGTCGTATGTCGGCATGCCCTTGTCGGTCTTACGGGTGACCAGGGCCAGTGAGGGACCGAAGCCGGATCGTCCCGGGGTCATGGGGAGCGGAATCGTCGCCGAGAACTCCTCCCCGATACCGCGCACCGCGCCACGGCCCTTGGGGAGCGTGATGGCCCGAGGCATCCGGGCGACGCCGGCGGCGTCAGCCGGCCCTGCCTCCCGGTCGGCCGCCCGTAACGCGGGGCGGTCGGAAGCCGCGGCACCTGGGGCCTGCGCACCTCCCGTGGAGACGCTGCCGCCGCTCCGCCCCGGCACGCCGCGGCCTAGCCTGGACGCGTAATCGAACGGCGGGGTACCAGGGACGGGCTGTCTGGTTCTCCCCGTGATTTCGTCATGACGCCGCCTCCCCCGCATCGGCGATGCCGAGCTTGAGGAGAGTATGGCGCCATAACTCAGCTCGAGCCCCGCCCGGTGCGGCATTTATCTTGGAAAGCCTGCATTTCAGGCCACTCTCGAAGATGATGGCCAAGCTCCTGTTGAGACACCAGTTGCCCAGTTTTAGGCGTCTCCCCTGGCCGGCACCAGCGCCGCCACGCACTCCACGTGATGTGTCATCGGGAAGAGATCAAAGGCTCGCAGCCACTTCACCGCGTAGCCCTCCTCCTTGAAGTACGCCAAGTCCCTCGCCAGTGCCGCCGGGTCGCATGCCACGTACGCGAGGCGGCGTGGGCCCAGGGCCGCCAGCTGCCGTACCGTCTCCCGGCCCGCGCCCGCGCGCGGCGGGTCCAGGACGATCAGGTCGGCTTCCGTGATGCCCGTCCTGGGGAGCACCCGCTCCACCTTGCCGTGCTCGATACGGACCCGGTGCAGGTCCCCGAGGTTGTGGCGGGCGTCCTCGGCCGCGCGCTTCGAGGACTCGATGCCGAGCACCGCGCCCTGGTCGCCGACGCGTTCCGCGAGCGGGGCCGTGAAGAGGCCGACGCCGCAGTACAGGTCGAGGGCCATGTCGCCCTTCTTGGGCATCAGGGCCGTCATCACGGCTTCCGTGAGCACCTCGGGCGCCTTCGGGTGGACCTGCCAGAAGCCGCCGCCGCCGACGCGGTACGTACGCTCCGAGACCCGCTCGCGGACGAACGGGCGGCCGTGCACGCGGTGCACGCTGCCGTCGCGCTCGTGGATCCGCAGCACCGAGACCGGGCGGTCCAGCTCGACGATCGGCAGCCGCTCCCCCGGCTTGGGGGTCAGGACCACTTGGCGGTCCGCCGAGCCCATCGCCGCGATGGCCTCCACCGTGTCCACGCCCGGCCAGTCGCGGTGCTCCACCCCCAGCTCCGAGACCTCCGTCGCCGCGATGAGGCAGTGGTCGATCGGCTGCACCTCGTGCGAGCGGTGCTTGCGCAGGCCCGCGCGGCCCTCGGCGTCGATCGCGTACGTCACCCGGGTGCGCCACGGCGGCACCACGCCCGCCGGGAGCTTGTCGCCTGGCGCCGGCTCGACCGTGCCGTCCCAGCCCACGTCCTCGGGCGTGAGGCCCGCGAGCCGCTGCAGCTGCTCGGCGATCACCTCGCCCTTCATGCGGCGCTGCGCGCCGGGCTTGGCGTGCTGCCAGTCGCAGCCGCCGCACTTGCCCGGGCCCGCGAACGGGCACGGGGCCTCGACCCGGTCCTTGGAAGGCGACAGCACCTCCACCGCGTCCGCGCGCAGGAAGCGGGAGTCCGACTCCCCCTCCGTCACCCGCGCGACCACCCGCTCGCCGGGGAGCGTGTGGCGCACGAAGAGCACCCGCCCCTCGTCATTGCGCGCGATGCAGTGACCACCGTGCGCGACCGGGCCGACCTCGACCTCGTACTCCGTCCCCACCAGGGACGTCTTGCTGCTTCCGGCCTCGGATCCGGCTTGTGCTGACACCGCGCCAGCCTACTTCTTCGGCGCGCTCTTCTCGCCCTTGGCCGGCTTCGCCGGGGCCGCAGGACCGCGCCGCACCGAGCCGGGCGCGTTCCACTCGGCCCGCTTGCGGGCGCGGATCTTGGCGCGCTCGGAGGACTCCAGCTGATACGGGACGGACGTCACCATCACACCGGGGGTGAACAGCAGCCGCGCCTTCAGCCGGAAGGCGGACTGGTTGTGCAGCACGTGCTCGTACCAGCGGCCGACCACGTACTCCGGGATGTAGACGCTCACCACATCCCGCGGGCTCTCCCGGCGCAGGCCCTTCACGTAATCGATGAAGGGGCGGGTGATCTCGCGGTACGGGGAGTCGAGCACCGTCAGCGGCACGTCGATGCCCCGCTCCATCCAGTCCCGCTGCAGCGCCTTCGTCTCGTGCAGGTCGACATTGATGCTGACGGCCTCCAGCGTGTCGGAGCGCATCAGCTTCGCGTACGACAGGGCCCGCAGCGTCGGCCGGTGGATCTTGGAGACCAGGACGATGGAGTGCACCCGGGCCGGGCGGATGACGTCGTCGCCCTTCTCGTCCGCGATCGCGAGCTCCTCGGAGACGCGGTCGTAGTGGCGGCGGATGCCGGTCATCATCGCGTAGAAGACGACCATGCCGAGCACCGCGACGTAGGCGCCGTGGGTGAACTTCGTGAGCAGCACGACCACCAGCACCAGGCCGGTGAAGAAGGCGCCGAAGGCGTTGATCGCCCGGGAGCGGATCATGCGGCGGCGGGCCGCCGGGTCGGTCTCGCTGCGCAGGTGGCGGTTCCAGTGCCGGACCATGCCGGTCTGGCTGAGGGTGAAGGAGACGAAGACGCCGACGATGTAGAGCTGGATCAGCTTCGTGGAGTCGGCCTTGTAGAAGTACACCAGCACGGCCGCGAAGACCGCGAGCAGCACGACGCCGTTGGAGAAGGCGAGGCGGTCGCCGCGGGTGTGCAGCTGGCGCGGCAGGTAGCGGTCCTGGGCGAGGATCGAGCCGAGCACCGGGAAGCCGTTGTACGCGGTGTTGGCCGCGAGGAAGAGGACCAGCGCGGTGGCGGCGGCCAGGATGACGAAGCCGATCGAGCCCTCGCCGAAGACGGCGGCGGTGACCTGGGCGATCACCGGGTCCTGGTGGTAGGAGCCACCGGCCGGCTCGCCGTTGATCAGGATGTCCTTGGCGGGGTTTTCGGCCATTTTCACGTCGGTGGCCATCGCGAGGCCGATGATGCCGCAGAACATCGTCACCGCGAGGCCGCCCATGAGGGCCAGCGTGGAGGCGGCGTTCTTCGACTTCGGCTTGCGGAAGGCGGGCACGCCGTTGGAGATCGCCTCGACGCCGGTCAGCGCCGCACAGCCGGAGGAGAAGGCCCGTAGCAGCAGGAAGACCAGCGCGAAGCCGGTGAGGTCGGAGTGCTCGGCGACGACCTCGTACGCGGCGCTGGGCGCGCGCATCTCGTCGTCGAGGACCATGGCCTTGAACATCCCGATGACGATCGTGGCGAGCACGCCGACCACGAAGACGTAGGTCGGGATCGCGAAGATCTTGCCCGACTCCTTCACGCCCCGCAGATTCATCATCGTCAGCAGCGTGATGATGGCGAGCGCCACACCGATCTTGTTCTCGGAGACGAACGGGATCGCCGAGCCGAGGTTCTCCACGCCCGAGGAGACCGAGACGGCCACCGTGAGGACGTAGTCGACCAGCAGCGCGGCCGCCACCGTGCGCCCGGCGCGCGGCCCGAGGTTGGTGTTGGCCACCTCATAGTCGCCGCCGCCCGAGGGGTAGGCGTGCACGTTCTGGCGGTACGACGCCACCACGGTGAACATCAGCACCACGACCGCGACCGCGATCCAGGGGCTGAAGTGGTAGGCCGAGAAGCCCGCGACCGACAGGACCATCAGCACTTCGCCGGGCGCGTACGCCACGGAGGAGAGCGGGTCGGAAGCGAAAACGGGGAGCGCAATGCGCTTGGGGAGAAGCGTTTCGCCGAGGCGATCGCTGCGCAGCGCCTCGCCGATCAGTATCCGCTTCGGGAGGTCGGTCAGTTTGGACACGGGGCGATCGTATTCCGACAAGTGCCCTCACTGGAAACACACCCGCTCGTGTGACCATTCGTGCATCAGGTCGTTATCGGCCGCGCCCGGCGCGCACCCGGGGTGCCGCAGGGCCGTCCGGGTGTGTAGCTTGAGCGGACAAGCATGGATGGCCTGGAGGGACGGGCGTGCACATCGTCATCATGGGCTGCGGCCGGGTCGGGTCGACCCTGGCGCGGACCCTGGAGCAGCAAGGCCACACGGTCGCGGTAATTGACCGGGATCCGACCGCCTTCCGCCGGCTCGGGTCGTCCTTCGGCGGCCGCCGGGTGACCGGCATCGGCTTCGACCAGGACACCCTGAAGGAAGCCGGGATCGAGGAGGCAGGCGCCTTCGCGGCCGTCTCTTCAGGCGATAACTCCAACATCATCGCGGCCCGGGTGGCGCGTGAGATGTTCAACGTCAAGAACGTCGCCGCGCGCATCTACGACCCCCGCCGCGCCGAGGTCTACCAGCGGCTCGGCATCCCGACGGTGGCCACCGTCCGCTGGACCGCGGACCAGATGCTGCGGCGGCTGCTGCCGTCCGGCGCGGAGCCGCTGTGGCGCGACCCCAGCGGCCGGGTGGAGCTCGCCGAGGTGCACCCGTCGCCGTCCTGGATCGGGCACCGGGTGGCCGAGCTCCAGGAGGAGACCGGGGTGCGCGTGGCCTTCATCACCCGCCAGGGCGAGGCCATCCTGCCGACCTCGAAGACGGTGCTGCAGGAGGGCGACCTCGTGCATGTGATGATGCGGAGCGACGAGGTCGATCAGGTCGAGGCGACCTTCGCCAAGGGCCCCGAGGAGGCACAGCGATGAGGGTCGCGATTGCGGGAGCAGGCGCTGTCGGCCGCTCCATCGCGGGCGAGCTGCTGGAGAACGGCCACGAGGTTCTCCTCATCGACAAGACCCCGGCGGCGATCTCGGTCGAGCGGGTGCCGCGCGCCGAGTGGCTGCTGGCGGACGCGTGCGAGATCACGTCGCTGGACGAGGCGGCGCTGCAGCGGTGCAACGTCGTCATCGCGGCGACCGGCGACGACAAGGTCAACCTGGTCGTTTCGCTGCTGGCGAAGACCGAGTACGGGGTGCCGCGGGTGGTCGCCCGCGTGAACAACCCCCGTAACGAATGGCTCTACAACGAGGCCTGGGGCGTCGATGTCGCCGTATCGACTCCGCGCCTGATGTCGGCGCTGGTCGAGGAGGCCGTGAGCGTCGGCGATCTGGTGCGGCTGCTGCGCTTCAGCCACGGCGACGCGAACCTGGTGGAGCTCACCCTCCCCGAGGAGTCCGCGCTGACCGGCACGCTGGTCGGGGACGTCTCCTGGCCGGAGGACACCTCGCTGGTGACGATCATCCGCGGCAGCCGGGTGCTGACGCCGAAGGGCGAGGACACCCTGGAGGCCGGGGACGAGCTGCTGTTCGTCGCGGCCCAGGCGCGGGAGGAGCAGCTCGAGGAGCTGCTCTCCGTGCGCCGCGAGGCCGACGTCTAAGAGCAAGAACGCCTAGAGCTGCCGCTCCTTCTCGGCGGCAGCCTTCTCCTCCGCCTCCATCTCCGCGATGACGTCGATGGGGGCGGGGGCCTTGGCCAGGAAGATCCAGGTCAGGTAGACGCACAGCAGGAACGGCGGGACGCCGAGGGCGACCTTGATCCAGCCGAGCTGCGTGACGTCGCCCCACCAGTAGATCGGGAAGAGGATCGCCGACTTCCCCAGCAGGATCAGACCCCAGGCCCAAGTGGCCTTCGTGTACGCCTTGAAGCGGCCGGGGTTACGGGTCCGCCAGGAGAGGTTCTCCTTGAGGATCGGGCCGAGCAGCACCCCGATCAGCGGGAAGCGGAAGATCGCGGACAGGATGTACGCGAACGACAGGCCCAGCGTGTAGAGCATGCCGGGCAGGTAGAAGTCCTTCGCGTTGCCGGACATCATCGCGAAGACCGCGCCGAAGGCCACGCCGAAGACGCCGCTGAAGGCGTGCTTGAGGGTGTCCCGCTGGGCCAGCCGGATCAGCGCCAGGGCCAGCGTCAGGCCGAGCGAGATGAGCGCGGCGAACTGGATGTCCCGCTTGATCGTGTAGAGCACGACGAAGACCAGCCCTGGCACGGTCGTGTCGATCATGCCGCGGACCCCGCCGAACGCCTCCAGCAGCGCGGTCTTCGCCGCCGCCTGGCCCTCCGGCGTATCCGTCTCCTGACTTGCCTCGAGCCCCCGCCCTGATTCCTGCTCGGCGGAAGGCTGCTTGTCGAGGGACGTCACCCGCTACTCCTGTCCGGTGGGTCGCAGTTCGTACTTCGGGTTGAACAGCACGCGCCTGCCGTGGCTCATCGCGATCCGTCCGGAGGCGCTCATCCGCCGCCCCGGCTCGATGCCGGCGATGGAGCGGCGGCCGAGCCAGACGACATCGAGCGAGTCGGTGCCGTCGAAGAGCTCCGCCTGCAGCGCCGGGGTGCCGGCCCGCGGCTGCATGCGCACGGTGCGCAGCACCCCGCTGACCCGGACGATCTGCCGGTCCTGGCAGTACCGGATCTCGGTGGTGGCGCCGCCTTCGTCGGCCGGCTCCTGAGGCAGCGTGTCGCCGTCCTCCTGCGCACCGGAGGCGGCGATGCGGTCGAGGAACTTGCGGAAACGGCCCGTACTCATGCGGGCAGGGTACCCGTTCCCGGTGACGGAACGACGGTCGCTGTCACGGCTCGAAGCGGTAGCCCATGCCCGGCTCGGTGACGAAGTGCCGCGGGTGCGCCGGATCGGCCTCCAGCTTGCGGCGCAGCTGGGCCATGTAGACCCGCAGATAGTTCGTCTCCGTGCCGTACGACGGGCCCCAGACCTCCTTGAGCAGCTGCTTCTGGCCGACCAGCCGGCCGGAATTGCGTACCAGAACCTCCAGAAAATGCCACTCGGTGGGGGTGAGGCGCACGTCGTGGCCGTCCCGCTGCACCTTCTTCGCGGCGAGGTCGACGGTGAAGGTCTCGGTCTTGACGGTGGCTACATCGCCGCCCTCGGAGGCCGCGGGCTCGGCCCGGCGGACGGCGGCGCGCAGCCGGGCGAGCAGCTCGTCCATGCCGAAGGGCTTGGTGACGTAGTCGTCGGCGCCGGCGTCCAGGGCCTCGACCTTCTCGTCGGAGGAGTGCCGGGCGGACAGCACCAGGATCGGCACCCGGGTCCAGCCGCGGATGCCGCGGATGACGTCCACGCCGTCCATGTCGGGCAGGCCGAGGTCGAGGATGACGACGTCGGGGTGGCGGTCGGCGGCGAGCTGGAGGGCGGTGGCGCCGTCGTGGGCGGCGTCGACCTCGTACTTGCGCGCCTTGAGGTTGATGACGAGGGCGCGCACGATCTGCGGCTCGTCGTCGACCACCAGGACCCGGTGCATGGCACCTGCCTTTCTTGCGGATAAGGGCGGGGTTACGGGACGGGGCTTACGTCGTGGCCTGGGCCGGGAGG
>NZ_JAAKZV010000104.1 GCF_011044975.1 Streptomyces coryli
CCCCAGCACCTCGTCCCGCCCCTGCAGGATCGCCGACTCCAGCTCCCGCAGCCCCGGCCCCGGATCAAGCCCCAGCTCGTCCGCCAGGACCTCGGCCGCGCGGCGCAGGGCCGCCAAGGCTTCCGCCCGCCGGTCGGCCGCCCACAGGGACAGCGCCAGCAGGCGCCAGCCCTCCTCTCGCAGCGGCTGGTCCCTGGTCAGGGTCTCCGCTGCCAGCGAGGCCTCGGCCGCATGGCCGAGGCGCAGCGTCGCCGACGCCTGCAGTTCGCGTGCCGTGAGCCGGAGTTCGGCCAGGCGCGTCGTCTCCGTCGCCGCCCACGAGGCGTCGGCGAATTCCGCGTACGCCTCGCCGCGCCACCACGCCAGCGCCTCGTCCAAACCGGTACGCGCCGCCGCCGGGTCAGCCGCCAGCCGCGCATCCGCGCGACGCACCGACGCCTCGAAGCGCCACGCGTCCACCGCGTCCTCGGCGAGCCGCAGCGCATACCCGGGCGGAGCGCTCACCAGCAGCCGCGCCGGCGTGCGCGGCGAGCGGCCCGGCTCCAGGGCGCGGCGCAGATTGGATACGTATGCCTGGAGGGAAGCCAGCGCCCGCGGCGGCGCCGCGTTCCCCCACAGGTCCTCGATCATGCGGTCCGCGGACAGCGTCTCGCCGCGCGCCGTGAGCAGCAGCGCGAGGACCGCACGCTGGCGCGGGCCGCCCAGGTCGGCCGATGCGTCCCCGACCTCGGCCGCCAGCGGTCCGAGCACCTGAATCCCCACCACAAGCGGCAGCCTATGACCCGCTCCAAGCGGGCTCCAAGCCGGTTCCTGACCAGGCCCGGAACATCAAGCCCCATGGATCCCCAGACGCAGTCCGCGCAGACCGGCCGCCCCGACACCCACGAGATGGTCGTCGTCCACCGCATGTTCCGCCGCGAGGCCCGCCTCTTCCCCGGGCTCGTACGGGCCGTGGCGCCCGGCGACACCAAGCGCGCCAAGGTGATCGCCGCCGCCTGGCGCGACAACCGCGACCAGCTGCACCACCATCACACCGGCGAGGACGACCTGCTCTGGCCGAAGCTGCTCGCCCGCGTCGACCTGGAGGCGGAGCTGGTGCTGCGCATGGAGGAGCAGCACCAGGTGGTCGCCGACACCCTGGAGCGCGCCACCGCCATGATGGACGGCTGGGAGGCGGCCGCGCTCCCGGACACCCGCGACCACCTGGCCGACGTACTCGACGAGCACGAGGCCGCCCTCACCGAGCACTTCGACGACGAGGAGCGGCAGGTGCTGCCGCTGGTCGAGCAGCACGTGACGATCGCCGAGTGGCAGGCGCTCAACGACCACGCCGTCGAGACCACCCCGAAGCACAAGCTGCTGCACGCCCTCGGCGCACTCCTCGAGGACGCGAGCGCCGAGGAGCGCGCCTGGATCTGGCCGAACGTCCCGCCGCCCGCCCGCCTCGCCTGGCGCGCGTACGGGCAGTTCGCGTACCGACGGGCGGTGCGGCGGGTCAGAGGCGCCTGAGCCGAGCGAGCCCTGCGCCGGCGGTCAGAGCGCGTCCAGCTGCAGCCGCCGGAATTCGATCGTCTCGTACGTCCCGGCAACCCCGGTCTCGTACAGCAGCCCGACCGTATTCCCGCCGGTCTGCACCAGATCCGAATACGCGGCCCGCTGCTGCGACAGCGTCGTGACCTTCGTAAAGGTGGCGCCGCCATCATCACTCCGCCACACCGCCATCTTCTCGCGGGCGGTGGGGTTGGAAGGCCCGGCGAAGAGCAGCGGCGCCTTCCGGCCGCGCGGCTGCAGCACGCTGGCCTGGACGACCGGGACCTCGTCGAGCGAGTGCTGGATGGCGTACGGGCGGTCCAGGGTCGCGGCGCCGTCGCTGGAGTAGCTGTCGGCGCGGTTGCCGGCGTCGGTGCCGTTGTGGTCGCGGGTGTTGAAGTACAGCCGCCCGTCGGGCAGTTCGGCCGCGGTCGTCTCGTTGCCGTTCACCAGGCCGTCGTAGCTGTCGTCGACGAAGCCGGTCTCCCAGCTGCGGCCGCCGTCGTCGCTGTAGATCGCGTGCCCGCCGTAGTACTTGTCCTCCTCGCCGGTGTCGGCGGACCCGGCCGGCGGCGCGATCGAGTGGTTCGCGGGCACGACGAGCCGCCCGGCGTGCGGGCCGCGGGTGAGCGCGATGGCGTGCCCGGGCCCGGTGGCGTACCAGCGCCAGTTCGGCGCCTTGACGTCCGCGGTGATCTCCCGCAGCGCGCCGAAGCTCCGCCCGTCGTCGCCGCTCGACTGCACGAACACCCGGCGGCTCTGCGCCGCCGTCGCCTCGCCGCGCATGATCTGGTCCTCGGTGACGTCCCCGCTGTTGTACGAGGTGACGAGCACCAGACGCCCGGTCTTCGGGTCGATGACGGGCGCGGGATTGCCCCGGGTGTCGCCCTCGCCCGCGGCGACCACGGTCAGCGGCCCCCAGCTGCAGCCGCCGTCGGTGGACCGGCGGGCGACGACATCGATGTTCCCGGTGTCCCCCGCCACGCCGACCCGCCACTCGGCGAAGGCCACGACGGTGCCCTTGGGGGTCTTGACCACGGCCGGGATGCGATACGTGTCGTATCCCCCCGTACCGGAGGTGAACGGAACGGACGAGGTGCAGGCGGCGGAGTCGGGCACGGCCCTTCCTTCCGAGGCGGCGGAGGCGGCGGTGCCCTCGACGGCGATGGCACCGAGGGCAAGCGCGGCCGAGGCGGCGAGGAACGCGGGTCGCTTCATGAACTCTCCGGGATAGGTGGGACGTTGGAGGTGGGATGTCCGTCGAGCAACATAGATCGGCTTCTGCGACGCGGGCAATACCCGTGCCGGGGGCGCTATATGAGGTGCAGGGGGCGCGGGTGCCGTGCTAGCAATGCCGCGTGATCGGAGAACTCATACGCCTGCGCGCCCTCGAGCCGGACGATGCCGAGGCGCTGCACCGCTGGAATCATGACCCCGAGGTCATGCGCTGGATGTTCGACGGCTACGCCGAGCCGCTGGCCGCCACCCGCAAGAGCCTCGAGGACAAGAACCGCTACGGGCAGCTCGTCTACGGCGTCGTGGCGCAGAAGGACGACACCCTGATCGGCGTCGTCCAGCTCCGCGACGCCGAGCCGGAGACCGGCTGCGCCAACCTCGACATCTACATCGGTGAGAAGTCCTACTGGGGCGGCGGCTACGCCACCGACGCGATGCGCACCATCTGCCGCTACGGCTTCGACAAGATGCGCCTGCACAAGATCTCGCTGACGGTCGTCACCGAGAACCACGCCGCCCGCCGCGTCTACGAAAAGGTCGGCTTCATCGAGGAGGGCCGCCTCCGCAAGGTCCTGCGCCGCGACGGCGAGTGGTACGACGAGTACTGGATGGGTCTCTTCCCCGACGAACTCCGCTAGCGGTCAGCCGACCGCCTTTGCCGCCGATCGCCCCGCGGTGCGGCCCGAGAATATGCAGCCGCCCAGGAACGTGCCCTCCAGCGACCGGTACCCGTGCACCCCACCACCGCCGAAGCCAGCCGCCTCCCCCGCCGCGTACACGCCGGGCAGCGGCTCGCCGCCCTCCGACAGCACCCGCGCCGCGAGGTCCGTCTCCAGGCCGCCGAGTGACTTGCGGGTGAGGATGTTGAGGCGGACGGCGATCAGCGGGCCCGCCTTCGGGTCCAGGATCGGGTGCGGGGTGACGGTGCGGATCAGCTTGTCGCCGAGATACTTGCGGGCTCCGTGGATCGCCATGACCTGGAGGTCCTTGGTGAACGGGTTCACCGTCTCCCGGTCGCGCTCGACGATCGTGCGGCGCAGCTCGGCCTCGTCGATGAGCTTGTCGCCGGTGAGCTCGTTCATGCGCCGGGCCAGTGCGCCCAGGTCCTGTTCCACGATGAAGTCCGCGCCGTGGTCCATGAACGACTGCACCGGGCCCGGCACATCGAGCCTGGCCCGCTCCACCACGTCCCGCACCGACTTCCCGGTCAGGTCCGGGTTCTGCTCGGAGCCCGAGAGCGCGAACTCCTTGCCGATGATGCGCTTGTTGAGCACGAACCAGGTGTATTCGTGCCCGCTCCGCATGATGTGCTCGAGCGTCCCGAGAGTGTCGAAGCCGGGCCAGAGCGGGGCGGGCAGCCGCTTGCCGGTCGCGTCCAGCCAGAGCGAAGAGGGCCCGGGCAGGATCCGGATGCCGTGGTTGTCCCAGATCGGGTTCCAGTTCTGCAGGCCCTCGGTGTAGTGCCACATCCGGTCACGGTTGATCAGCCGGGCACCCGCGCCCTCGGCGACGTCGAGCATCAGCCCGTCGACGTGCGCGGGGACGCCCGCGACCATGGTCTGCGGGGCCTTGCCGAGCCGCTCCGGCCAGTTCTTGCGTACGAGGTCGTGGTTGCCGCCGATGCCGCCGGAGGTGACGATCACCGCCTGCGCGCGCAGCTCGAAGTCGCCGGTCACCTCGCGGCTGCTGGCCTTGCCGCGCTCCACGCTGTCGGCCGCCAGCACCTCGCCGCGCACGGTGTCCACGGCGCCGTCCGTACGCCCCAGGTCCGTCACCCGGTGCCGGAAGCGCAGCTCGACGCGGCCGGCGGCGACACCCTCGCGCACCCGGCGCTCGAAGGGCGCGACCACGCCGGGGCCTGTCCCCCAGGTGATGTGGAAGCGGGGCACCGAATTGCCGTGCCCCTGCGCGTCGTAGCCGCCGCGCTCGGCCCACCCCACGACGGGGAACCAGCGCATGCCCATCGCATGCAGCCACGACCGCTTCTCGCCCGCCGCGAAGTCGACATACGCCTCAGCCCACTTGCGCGGCCAGTGGTCCTCCGGGCGGTCGAAGCCGGCGCTGCCCATCCAGTCCTGCAGCGCCAGCGCGCGGTTGTCCTTCACCCGCATCCGCCGCTGCTCGGGCGAGTCGACGAAGAAGAGCCCGCCGAACGACCAGTGCGCCTGCCCGCCGATGGCCTGCTCCGGCTCCTGATCCAGCAGGATGACCTTGCGTCCCGCCTCCGCCAGCTCCGCGGTGGCGGCCAGCCCGGCGAGGCCGGCTCCGATCACGATCACGTCAGCGTCGTACGTCGCCACGGGTCTCCCGCCCCTCGCTCGCCTGCTACCGACCAGTCGGTTAGATCTTCGGGAGCTTACGGGAAGCCGTCAACCTGTCGTGCCGCAGGTTCCCGAGCCGGACCAGCAGCCACAGCACCGCGACGAAGGCCGCGGTGATCCCGAGACACCGCCCGGCGACCCCGCCGTAGCCCCCGGACTTGCCCGGGTCGAGGAAGGGATACGGATACCAGTCCCCCACCAGCGGACCGCGGATCAGCGAATACGCGAGGAAGGCGAGCGGGAAGACCAGCCACAGCAATGCGTGGCCAACCTTGAGGCGCTGCTTCGGCGGGTCCGCGAACCAGTAGGCGACCACGGCGACGGGGAGCAGCTGGTGCTGGATGTGATTGACCCAGGGAATGGCCAGTTCGGCCTCCGGCAGGTTCGACAGCAGCACCTGGTAGATCAGCCCGGTGACGGCCAGATAGAGCACTACGGCGCCGCGGACCATATCGGGTACGCCCCGGGAGCCGCGCAGCGTGGCGGCGCCCATGAGGAGCAGCACGACCACGCCCATGATGTTGCTCAGCACGGTGAAGTAGCTGAACCAGTAGTCGAGCATGCCATTGCCCGCCGACCGGTGCGCCTGGTAGCCCAACGCCACCGCGCCCAGCACGCCGAGCGCTAGACGTACCCAACCCAAGAAGACAATGCGCCACATTTCGTCCATTCTGCCAGCACCCCTGGTGCCGCTTCGGGACGGCGGGATTGGATGGGGCACATGAGCGACGAGAGCGACGCGACGGCAGCGCTGTCCGCGGACGAGCTGCTGGACATCGTGGATGAGCAGGACCGGGTGGTCGGCCAGGCCCGGCGCGCCGAGGCGTACGCGCGCCGGCTGCGCCACCGCAGCACCTTCGTGCTGGCGCGCGACCCGGAGGACCGGATCTTCGTGCACCGCCGCACCGCACAGAAGCTGATCTTCCCGTCCCACTACGACATGTTCGTCGGCGGCGTCGTCGGCGCCGGCGAGTCGTGGGACGAGGCCGCGCTGCGCGAGGCGGAGGAAGAGCTCGGCGTGTCCGGGCTGCCCGCGCCGCGCCCGCTGTTCAAGTTCCTGTACGAGTCGCCCGAGTACACCTGGTGGTCGGCGATCTACGAGGTGCGCTGCCCGTACGAGGTGAACCCGCAGGCGGAAGAGGTCGCCTGGCACACCTTCCTGCCGGAGGCCGAGCTCGCCGGGAAGCTGACGGAGTGGCAGTGGACACCCGACGGTCTGGAGGCCTATCAGCGGCTACTCGCGCATCGCACGGCATAGAGTCGCAGCCGTGGCCGATCAGCAACGACCCTCCACGTTCCGCCTGTGGTTCGCCCCCGAGCGGCTGCGCTCGGAGGGCAGCACCCCCGATTACCGCTTCTCCCTCGCCAACGAGCGCACCTTCCTCGCCTGGATCCGCACGGCGCTGGCCCTGGTCGCGGGCGGCCTCGCGGCGGATCAGTTCCTGACCGACCTGGACCGCCCGATCCGTACCGCCATCGCGGTGCTGCTGCTCGCGGGCGGGGCGCTGTGCGCGGTCCGGGCCGTGAACCACTGGATCCGCTGCGAGCGCGCCATGCGACGCGGCGAGGACCTGCCGCCGTCCCGCTTCCCGGCGACGCTCGCCGTCGCCACGGTGGTGGCGGCGGTGCTGATCCTCGGCGCCGTGGTGCTGGGCGGTGCGGGCCGGTGACGGTGCCACCGCCGCCGACCGAGCCCGACGCTCCGGTACGCGACCCCGGCGCCCAGCCCGAGCGGACCCGGCTGGCGTGGCGGCGGACGACGCTCTCCTTCGCGATCGTCGCGGTGCTGGCCGTACGTCTTGCGCTGCATCAGGAGGGGTCGGCGGCCGCCGCCGTCGGGGCCGCGCTGGGGCTGCTCGCGCTGGTGGCGTTCCTGGCGGTGGCGCAGCGGCGGATCCGGGCGGTGGACCGGCCGGCCCCCGAGGTACAGGACGTGCGGGTCGCGGTGGGCGCCGCGGCGTGCGTGGCGGCGCTGGCCTTGTTCGGCGCTGTAATGGTTTTGTGACGGCCCGTTGAGCTATGTTCGGCCGGACAGCTGCTCCCGTCCCTCACCAGGAGTCCTGCCAATGGCTGCGCACGCCCCGCTGGTTGTCGTCATGGGAGTCACGGGTTCCGGCAAGTCGACGGTGGGCGAGGCGCTTTCCGAGCGGATCGGGCTGCCCTTCGCGGAAGGCGATGACTTCCACCCGCCGTCCAACATCGAGAAGATGTCCGGCGGCACCCCGCTCAATGACGACGACCGGCTGCCGTGGCTGGACGCCATAGCGTCCTGGCTGGCCGGGCGGACGGCGAGCGGCGGCATCATCTCCTGCTCCGCGCTCAAGCGCCGCTACCGGGACCGCCTCGCCGGCGCCGTGGACGGCCTGTTCTTCCTGCACCTCGACGGCTCGCCCGAACTCATCGGCGAGCGGCTCGAGGAGCGCAGGGACCACTTCATGCCGAAGGGCCTGCTGCGCTCACAGTTCGACGCCCTGGAGCCGCTGACCGCGGACGAGAACGGCGCCACGATCTCCGTCGCCGGCCCCCCGGAGGGCGTGGTGCAGCGCTCCCTGGACGCGATACGGGCCCCGTACCCGCTGCAGCTGGCCCCGGGCGTGCACGCCTATGTGCAGCCCGACGGCGGCTGGTGCCTCAGCAACGCCGGCTTCGTCAGCGACGGCACCACCACGCTCCTGGTCGACACCGCCGCCACCGAGTCCCGGGCGCTGAAGCTCCGCGACACCGTGCTCGCCAGCGGCGCCCCGCAGCCCACCATGGTGGTCAACACCCACCACCACGGCGACCACACGTACGGCAACAGCGTCTTCGCCCCGGCGGCCGCGGTCATCGGCCACCGGAACTGCCGCGCCGAGGTCGCGGCCAACGGCAAGCAGCTGCATCTGCTGTGGCCGGACAACGACTTCGGCGAGATCACCGTAAATCCGCCGAATCTCACCTACGACGACACCCTCACGCTGCACGTCGGCGACACCGAGGTGCAGCTGATCCACCCCGGCGTCGCGCACACGACCGGCGACACGATCGTCTGGCTGCCGCAGCAGCGGGTGGTCTTCACCGGCGACCTGGCCTTCCACGGCGGCTCGCCGTTCATCCCGATGGGCTCGCTGACCGGCTCGCTGGCCGCGCTCGACCTGCTGCGCTCGCTGGGCGCGCGCACGGTGGTGGCCGGGCACGGCTCGGTGACCGACCCGGGTGTCTTCGATGCCACGGAGCGCTATCTGCGCTTCGTCGCCGACCTGGCCCAGGAGGGTTACGCAGCCGGGCGCACCCCGCTGGAGGTGGCGCGGACGGCGGATCTCGGCGAATTCGCGGCGCTGCGGGAGCCCGAGCGGCTGGCGCCGAACCTGCACCGCGCGTACGCCGAGCTCCAGGGCCGCCCACCAGGCGTCCCACTGGACCCGCTGCAGGTCTTCGGCGACATGGCGGAGCTCAATGGCGGCACGATGCCGACCTGCCACGCCTAGCCGAATCCCGTTCGTGATCAGATACACGACCTGGCCCTCTGGACGACATACCGACCGGTCGGCATCATGGTCTCACCCAAACAGAACCGAGGGGGAAGTGCATGAGCGACGAGCTCCCGCCGCCGGGACTCGATCCCGAGGCGCTGCGGCGCCACCTGGACCGGACCCGTCCCGGACTGGTCTCAGGACCGCTGCGCGCCCGGCTCATCGAGGGCGGCCGCTCGAATCTCACGTACGAGGTCACCGACGGCAGCGGCCGCTGGGTGGTCCGCCGCCCGCCGCTCGGCCACGTGCTCGCCACCGCGCATGACATGCGCCGCGAGCACCGGGTGATCTCCGCGCTGCACCCGACCCCGGTGCCGGTGCCGGAGACGGTGCTGCTGTGCGAGGGCCAGGAGGGCGAGGAGGTGCTGGGCGCCCCGTTCTACGTGATGGAGTTCGTCGAGGGCACCCCGTACCGCGCCGTGGCCGAGCTGGCGGCGATCGGCCCGGAGCGCACCCGCTCGGTGGTGCTGAACCTCATCGACACCCTCGTCGAGCTGCACGCCGTCGACCCGGCCGCGGTCGGCCTCGCCGACTTCGGGCGCCCCGAGGGCTATCTGGAGCGGCAGCTGCGCCGCTGGGCCAAGCAGCTGGCGGCCTCCCGCAGCCGCGACCTGCCCGGCATCGACGAGCTGCACGACCGCCTCGCCGCGACGCTGCCCGCGGCCCCCGCGCCCACCGTCATCCACGGCGACTACAAGCTCGACAACGCCCTGGTCGGCGCGGACGACCAGGTCAAGGCGATCCTCGACTGGGAGATGTCGACGCTCGGCGACCCGCTCACCGACGTCGGGCTGCTGGTCATGTACAGCTCCCGCACCCCGGGCGCCGAGGGCGCGATCGGCGCCACCGGCGGCGCCCCCGGGCACCCCGACACCGCCGAGCTGATCGAGCGCTACGCGGCCGGCTCCGGCCGCGACGTCTCCTCGATCGCCTGGTACATCGCCTTCGCCCACTTCAAGCTCGCCGTGATCGCGGAGGGCATCCACTACCGCTACACGCTCGGCCAGACCGTCGGCACCGGCTTCGACCGGTTCGGCGACCTGGTCCCGCCGATCATCGAGAACGGCCTCACCATCCTCCAGGAGGGCTGATCAGCCATGGACTTCGCCTACGACGCCCGCACCGAGGAGCTGCGCAAGCAGCTGCTCGCCTTCATGGACGAGCACGTCTACCCGAACGAGGAGACCGCCGTACGGCAGCGCGCCGAGGCCGCCGACCCGTGGAAGAAGACCCCGATCCTGGCCGAGCTCCAGGAGGAGGCCCGCAAGCAGGGCCTGTGGAATCTCTTCCTCCCCGACGAGCGTTACGGCGCCGGGCTGACGAACCTCCAGTACGCGCCCCTCGCCGAGATCACCGGCCGCAGCCCGCACCTCGGCCCCGCCGCCCTCAACTGCGCCGCGCCGGACACCGGGAACATGGAGCTGCTGACTCAGTTCGCCACCGAGGAGCAGAAGAAGCAGTGGCTGGAGCCGCTGCTGGCGGGCGAGATCCGCTCGGCCTTCGCGATGACGGAGCCTGAGGTGGCGTCCTCGGACGCGACCAACATCGGCACCCTGATCGAGCGGGACGGCGACGACTACGTCATCACCGGCAAGAAGTTCTACATCTCCGGCGCGATGAACCCGGACTGCAAGATCTTCATCGTCATGGGCAAGACCGACCCGCACGGCGAGGACATCCGCCGCCAGCAGTCGATGATCCTGGTCCCCCGCGATACGCCCGGCGTCGAAGTCCGCCGCCCCATGCAGGTCTTCGGCTTCGTGGACGAGTCCGAGGGCGGCCACGCGGAGGTCGTCTTCGACGGTGCCCGGGTCCCGGCCTCGAACATCGTCGGCGAGGTCGGCGGCGGCTTCGCCATCGCCCAGGCCCGCCTCGGCCCCGGCCGCATCCACCACTGCATGCGGCTGATCGGCATGGCGGAGCGCGCGATCGAGCTGATGTGCCGCCGCGCGATGGGCCGTACGGCCTTCGGCAAGCCGCTCGCCCAGCAGGGCGTGGTGCAGCAGTGGATCGCGGATGCCCGGGTCCAGGTGGAGCAGCTGCGGCTGCTGGTACTCAAGACCGCGTGGCTGATGGACACGGTGGGTAACCGCGGAGCGCACACGGAGATCCAGGCCATCAAGATCGCGACGCCGCGCGCGGTCCTGGAGATCGTCGACAGCGCGATCCAGCTCCACGGCGCAGGCGGCGTCAGCCAGGACTACCCGCTGGCGGAACTGTGGGCGGCAGCCCGGGCCCTCCGCCTGGCGGACGGCCCGGACGAGGTCCACCAGCGCTCGCTGGCGCGCAGGGAGCTGAAGCAGTACGCGTAGCCGCCGCTCAAGACCGGGGCCCGGCCCCGGTCTTGTGTCAGCCCGTCCGGCGCTTGAGGACTTCCGCGCGAAGCGCGGAAACCGCGCCGCAGGCGCGAACTCGGCGGCGCTACGGCCGCAGCGCCCGCATCAGCAGATCGGCCAGATGGTCCGCGATCTCCTGCGGCGACATCGGACCGTCCGGCTTGTACCAGCTGCTCAGGTGGTGGATCGCGCCGAAGTGGTAGTCCACGACCAGGTCCGGCGGCGTCGCTGCGCTGAAGACGCCCGACGCCTGGCCCTCCTCGATCAGCGCGCGGAAGCGCTCGTGGTAGCGGCGGCGGTCCGCCCGTACCTGCTTCTGCTTCTCGGGCGCCAGCATGTGCATCGAGCGGAAGAAGATCGTCGCGTCGTCGGTGTTCTCGATCGAGGTGACCACGACGTCCGCCGCCGCCTCCCGCAGCCGCTCCTCCACCGGCGCGCTCGACTCCGCGAAGGCGTCGAGGTGCTCCTGCTGGACCCGCAGCAGCCGCGCGTAGATCTCGTGCAGCAGGTCGTCCTTGGAGCCGAAGTAGTGGTAGAGAGCGCCCTTGGTCACGCCCGCCGCCTCGACGATCTCCTGCACCGAGGTACGGTCGAAGCCCTGCTCGGCGAAGAGCCGGGTGGCGGCGGCGAGGAGCCGCTGGGGCACCGGCGCGGTCTCGCCCGGCGCCTGCGTCGTTCTGGCCATGGCCGTAACCTTTCCTCGCTCAGGACCTGGAGCGCAACTCGCGCCTCAGGATCTTGCCCGTCGCCGTCTTCGGCAGGTCGGGAAGTATCTCCACCTCGCGAGGGTATTTGTACGCCGCAAGCCGGTCCTTGCAGTATCCCGCCAGCTCGTCCGGCGCCACCTCGGCCCCCGGCAGCAGGCTCACGTAGGCCTTGACCGTCTCGCCGCGATACGCGTCCGCCACCCCGACGACCGCCGCCTCGCGCACCGCGTCATGCGTGTACAGGACGTCCTCGACCTCGCGCGGCCAGACCTTGAAGCCGGCGGCGTTGATCATGTCCTTCTTGCGGTCGACGACGTAGAGCCAGCCGCCCTCGTCCATGAAGCCGATGTCGCCGGTGCGCAGTTCGCCGTCCGGCATGCCCTCGGCGGTGGCGTCGGGCCGGCCGAGGTAGCCGGGCGAGACCTGCGGGCCGCGGACGGCGATCTCGCCGGTCTCGCCGAGCGGCACCTCCGCGCCGGCGTCGTCCAGGATCCGTACCACCGTCTGCGGCCCGGGGACGCCCACCGACAGCGTGCCCGAGACCTTGTCCACCGGGGCGCGGCGCTCCGGCGGCACGCTGGTGCAGGGGGCGGCGCATTCGGTGAGGCCGTAGCCGTTGTGGATGTAGACGCCGAGGCGCTCCTCGATGCCGTCCACCAGCGCGGGCGGCAGCGGGGCGCCGCCCGAGGAGATGTACGTGAACGAGGTGAAGTGCTCGCGGCTGACCGCCGGGTGGGCGGCCAGCGCCATGAACGCCGTGGACGGGCCGACGGTGAAGTGCGGCCGGTGCTCGGCGAAGGCGTCGAGGACGACGCCCGGGTCGAAGCGGTAGGCGAGCGCCAGGGTGCCGGAGTTGGCGAAGCAGCCGGCCAGCTGGACGACCATGCCGGTGATGTGGAAGAGCGGGGCGAGCGCGAAGTAGGTCCCGCCCTCGGGGATGCCGAGGCCGGTGGCCTGACGCTCGGCGTTGTAGGTGATGTTGGCGTGGGTGTTCATCGCGCCCTTGGGGCGGCCCGAGGTGCCCGAGGTGTAGCTGATCAGCGCCACGTCGTCGCCGGTCAGCTCACGCCCGGCCGGGGCCGGGTGTCCGGCCCGCGCCACCTCCAGCAGATCGACGGCATCGGCGGCCTGCGGCAGCCGCTCGAAGCTCAGCACCCGCTCGTCATTGCGGCTCTGCAGCTCCAGCTCGCACGCGGTGATCGCGATGCTGACGGACGTACCCTCCGCCGCGCCCCGCAGCACACCCTCCCAGGCGCGGTCGGAGCACACGACGGCCTTCACGCCGCCGTCCTCCAGCAGATGCGCCAACTCCCCCGACTTGTACATCGGGTTGACCGGCACCACCGTGCCGCCCGCCTTCCAGGCAGCGAGCAGCGCCACCACGAAGTGCGGCGTGTTCTGCAGCATCAGCGCCAGCCGGTCACCGCGCTCGAAGCCCTGCGCGGCGAGATATCCGGCGACGGAGTCGGAGAGCTCATCCGCCTCGCGATACGAGATCCGCCCGTCGAAATACGCGAAGGCGGTGCGCTCGGGCGCCGCCGCAGCCGCCGCCCGGAAAGCATGCAGCACGGTCTCGGCCGGCTCAATAGGCGCCTTCTGCGCCTCGGTCAACTGAGCAAGCCAGGGCATCGATTCGTATACGGAGCGCGTCATTGCGGTCCCTTCACTCGCTACGGGCTTCCAGTTCGCGCTGCAGGCGGTTCATGCCGCCGAGCCAGCGGTCGGGTTCGGCGGCGCGGGCGGCGTAGTACTCGCCTGCCTCCGGGTGTGGCAGCACCAGGAAGCGGTCTTCGGCGACGGCGGTGAAGACGGCGTCGGCGACGGCGGACGGCTCGATCGCGCCCGGTCGCAGCAGCAGGTCGCCGGCCGAGCCGGTGTCGCGGAGCATGTCGGTGCGCACGCCCTGCGGGCAGACGGCGTGCACCTTGATGCCGCGGTGCGCGTAGGTGGCGGCGAGCCATTCGGCGTGCGCGTACGCGGCGTGCTTGGTGACGCTGTACGGGGCCGAGCCGAGCATCGTGAGCAGGCCGGCCGCGGAGACGGTGGCGATGAAGCGGCCGCTGCCGCGCTCCAGCCACTCGGGCAGCAGCTCGCGCGCGGCGCGGACGTGCGCCATCACGTTCACGTCCCAGGCTCTCGCCCAGTCCTCCTCAGGGGCGTCGGGGCCGCCGCCGGTGCCGATGCCCGCGTTGGCGCAGAAGACGTCGATCCGCCCGCCGAGCGCCTCGCGGGCGGCGGGCACGACGGCGCTCGCGTCGCCGGGCACGGCCACGCCGCCCACCTCGGCGGCGACCGCCTTCGCCTTGCCCTCGTCCAGATCGTTCACCGCGACCGTCGCCCCGGCGGCCGCGAACCGCCTGGCCAGCGCGGCGCCGATGCCGCCTCCAGCACCTGTGACCACCACTGCAGCGTCCCGGAATGAGTCCATAGCTCGGCAGACTAACCGGTCGGTATGTGCTGCGGAAGGGGGCTGCGGGAGCCGGAACAGGCCAGGAGCCGCTCGGCCTCTTCTCGTACCGCGGCGAGCTTGCCACGCTGGCAGACATGCCTGAGATGAGCGTGAGCCCGTACTGGGAGCTGACCTTTGACGCCGAAGGCGACGTGAACGCCGGGCAGCGCAGCCGCATCGAGCGGCAGGCGGCCGCCGAAGGCGTGACGGACCTGCTGTTCTTCTCGCACGGCTGGAACAACGACCGGTCCATCGCCACCCGCCTCTACAGCCGCTTCTTCGCCCCGTTCCCCGGGCTCGCCGAGCCGGGCCAGAAGCTCGGGTACGTGGGCGTGCTGTGGCCGGCCATGCGCTTCACGGACGAACCGATCCCGGACTTCCCGGCGGCCGCCGCGCCACCGGGGCGGCCCGGCCGCGCGCCCGACCCGGGGCTCGACGAGACCACCCGGCGGGTGCTGGGCGCGCAGTTCCCCGGCCGCGTCCACACCGTGGCCCGGATCTCCGAGCTGCTCACCGAGCGCCCCGAGGGCGAACCCGAGCGGTACGCGGAGTTCCTGCGGCTGCTGCGCCGGCTGCTGGAGCTCGACCCCAACAACCCGACCCGCGACATCGCCCCCGACATGGCGGACGAGCCCGCCGCGGCGGCGGTCCCACTGGCGCTCGCCGCGGACAGCGACGCCGACGCCGAGGCGGTCTTCGCGGAGTTCGCGGCGGCGCTGGACCAGGCCGCGCCCGACCCGCAGCGCCCGGCGGCGCTGTGGGACGGCGGCCGCGAGCTCCTCCGCCAGGCCACGTACTACGCGATGAAGCGCCGCGCGGGGACCATTGGCCAGCGCGGCCTCGGCCCCGCCCTGATCCGTATCGCGAAGGCGGCGCCCGACGCCCGCCAGCACCTGATCGGCCACAGCTTCGGCGCCCGCCTGGTCTCGTACGCGCTGCGCGCACTGCCCGCCACCGCCGGCCAGGTCGGCTCGGTCACCCTGCTCCAGGGCGCCTTCTCGCACTACGCCTTCGCCCCGAAACTCCCGCACGACAAGGGCCAGTCCGGCGCCCTCAACGGCATGCAGCGCCGGGTCGCGGGCCCCGTCGTCTCCTGCTACTCCGAACACGACGGCGCGCTGCGCACCTTCTACCCGCTGGCCGCCCGGATGGCCCGCGACGACCAGAGCCTGCTGCCCGGCGCCGACCGCTGGGGCGCGATCGGCTTCGCCGGCATCAAGGCGGTCACCGGCTGCAAGAACCTCACCCTGAAGGAGGCCCTCGCCGAGGACGCCCTCCCCGCCAAGGGCTGCGTCAGCGTGAACGCGGCCGCGGTGGTCAAGCGCGGCGGCGGCCCGGTCGGGGCACACAGCGACATCTGCCACAAGGAGCTGGCCCGGCTGGTGCTGGCGGCGGGGCGCGCGGGGCGCTGACCGGGCGCGCGGGCCGTTGACAGGCGGCCCCCGCGAAGGCGAGCATGCTAAGCAGTCGCTTAGAGCGTACGTACGAGGGCCGGAGGAAACGGACATGGCAGAGCCGCGCATCTTCAAGTCGATCGAGGAGCTGAAGGCCGCCGCCGGCGAGCAGCTCGGGTACTCCGACTGGCTGGAGGTCGACCAGAAGCGCATCGACCTGTTCGCCGAGGCCACCGGCGACCACCAGTGGATCCACGTGGACCCGGAGAAGGCGGCCTCGGGCCCCTTCGGGACCACCATCGCGCACGGCTATCTGACCCTCTCCCTGCTCCCCCTCTTCGGCCCGCAACTGCTGGCGGTGGAGGGCGTGAAGATGGGCGTGAACTACGGCACCAACAAGGTCCGTTTCCCTGCCCCGGTCCCCGTCGGGTCGCGGGTGCGCGCCACCGCCCGTATCGTCGACATCGCCGACGTGACCGGCGGCGCCCAGCTCACCGTTGCTTTCACCATTGAGCGCGAGGGCGGCGAAAAGCCGGTGTGCGTCGCGGAGTCCGTCAGCCGCTACTACTTCTGAACGGCCCCGCACCCGGCGGACCCTGGGGGCCGGCTCCTGGTTGCGCATGCGTGTACGACAGTTGCTGCCCCCTGCCCTGACGACATCGATGGCCGCCCTGGCCGCACTGCTGCTCCCGGCCGCCGCTCCACCGGCGGCGGCCGCGGACGCGGATCCGGTGCAGCTGACCCGCGGCTTCTACGTGGACCCCCATTCGCCACCGGCGGAGTGGGCCCGTGACAACGCCGGTGATCCGCGCGCGAAACAGATCCAGCGGGCCATCGCCGGGAAACCCATGGGCCGCTGGTTCGGCGCCTGGGACGCCGATGTGCGCGGCGCGGTCGCCGACCACACCGGCGCCGCGGCGAAGGACAACAAGCTGCCGCTGCTGGTGGCGTACAACGTTCCCGGACGGGACTGCGGCGGCCACTCGGGTGGCGGCGCCACCTCGGCGGCGGAGTACCGCTCCTGGATCGAGGACTTCGCGGCCGGCATCGGCGACCGCCCGGCGCTGGTCGTGGTGGAGCCGGACGCGCTCCCCCAGCTCGACGAGTGCCTGTCCCCCGACGAGCAGCGGGAGCGTACGGCCCTGATCCGGCACGCCACCGAGCAGCTGCGCGAGAAGGCCCCGAACGCCTGGGCCTACCTCGACGCGGGCACCGCCCACTGGAAGCCGGCACCGGACATGGCCGAGCGGCTCGACGCCGCCGGGCTGCGGAACGCGCACGGCTTCTCGATCAACGTCGCGAACTACTACGAGACCGGCGAGTCCGGCGACTTCGCCCGCGAGATCAACACCGAGCTGCGGCGGAACGCGGACTACATCAAGCCGTACGTCATCGACACCAGCCGCAACGGCAACGGTTCCAACCGCGAGTGGTGCAACCCGGGCGGCCGCAAGCTCGGCCCGGCGGCGAAGACCGGCGGTCCCGGCGGCGCGGAGATGCTGCTCTGGGTGAAGACGCCCGGGGCCTCCGACGGGCGGTGCGGGATCGCGCCCGACATGGACGCGGGGCAGTTCTCGCCGGAGCTGGCGATGCGGCTGATCGAGGGGCGGTAGCGCGTAGACGGCCCGGGGCTAGGCCCCCACCATCCTCCGGACGAGGTCGGCGTACAGCGCGCCGACCTCGTCGGGCGTGCGCGGCCCGTTGACGTTGAACCACCGGGCCACGTCCACGCACAGCGACAGCACGGCCAGCGCGGTGCCGGGCACGTCGTCGACGCTGAAGTCCCCGGCCGCGACGCCGTCCTCGATGATCCCGCGGAGCAGCCGGTCGATGCTGCGGCGCAGGTCGAGCACCTCTTCGTAGTGCTCGGGGCTCAGCGACGAGATCTCGTACTGCACCACCCGGGCGGTGGTGTGGTGCTCGGCGTGCCACCGCGAGAAGGTGTGCACGGCCTGCCGCAGCCGCTCGGCCGGAGGCCCGTCGGCCGCGGACGCCCTGGCGAGGATCTCGTGCGCGCGCTCGTGCCCGTACCGGCTGATCCGGTAGAGCAGCTCTTCCTTGGTCTTGTAGTGGATGTAGAGCGCGGCCGGGCTCATCCCGGCCCGCCCGGCGATGTCCCGGGTGGTGGTCGCGTGATACCCGCGCTCGGCGAATGCCTCGACGGCGCCCTCGAGCAGCCGCCGCGCGGCATCCGGCTCCACGTCCGACCACCCGGCGGACTCCACGGCGTCGCCCATCGCGCACCCTCCCGATCATCCTTCGGCCCAGCAGCCCACACCCTACAACGCGAGGTGAGCAAGCGCTTAGCCTCCGGCTCGGTGCGGTGTCGCTACGAGCGCTTCCAGAAGGATCGGCGGGGGGCGGCCGGCTTGTCCCGGCCGCCCGTGAGCTCGGTCAGCAGCTCTATCACCCGGTGCCACAGTGCGTCCAGGTCCGTGTCCGGAGCTTCGGCCCGCAGCAGCTCATGCGCTACGGGGAGCAGCTCGGGAAGGTTCGCGGCCAGGCCGCCCAGCCGGCTGCCGAGGTCGGTCAGGTGCCGGCGGCGCTCGGCCGCGGGGCGGTCCGCGATCGCATGCAACCGGGCCAGTTCTTCTTGGAGCAAGGCGCGCACATAGACGGCCGCCGCTCCGGGGCCGGCCGGGCCCGACGTCAGTTGAGACTCACGCGCCCCGGGGGCCGCGGGGCTCGCGGGCGGCGCGGAGTCGGCCGACGCCGGCGCGGCGAAGCTCGCTCGCTGCGGCCTGGCAGCCATCAACCGCCGATTCAAGTGCGCCGGCGCAGACCTGGGCATCCCGGCCTGAGCCGCCCCGTACCCCGGTGCCGACGGCGCCGGCATCTCCCACCCGCTCGGCAGTTCCACCGGCTGTACGACCTGGTGCCCGGGGCCGCCCTCGGCGACCACCCGCGAGTCCGCCGCCACGAAGGCGGTGAACCGGCACAGCACCCCGTAGCGCAGCGAGGTGTCCACGATCCGCTGCTCCAGCGAGCGGTCGCCCGCGGCGTAGGCGTCCTCCAGGGCGCGTACGTGCGCGCGGGCCCAGATGGCGCGTACCGCCGGGCTCTTCGCCGTGCTCGCGCCGACCGTGCGCAGCCACGGCTCGCCCGCCGCGTCGAGGCCGCGTACGGCAAGCGCCGCCTTCGGCCCGGCCGCGCGGTAGCGGCCGCGGACCGTCAGCGGGACGCCGGGGAAGAGCGAGCCGGGGCGGGTGACCGTGTCCGGCAGCAGCTCCAAGTCCGTTGCCTCCACCGCGAGATCCGTGGCGAGCGGGGCGGCGATGCGGCGGTGGATGTGCTCCATCGCCTCGTCCAGGCGGTCCTCGGACTCGACGAGTTCGCAGCGGCCGCCGCCGAGCGAGGCCAGCCGTCCGAGGAAGCCCGCGTTCACCGCGCGGTCGATGCCCACCGTGTGCACCCGCACTCCGGTGAGGCCCGCCGTCAGCTCGCCGAGGATCTGGTCCTCGTTGCCCACCTGGCCGTCGGTGACCAGGACCAGCACCCGCTCCCTGGTCTCGTCCGCCAGCAGTCCCTGCGCCTCGCGCAGCGGCTGGAGCAGCTTCGTGCCGCCGCGTGCCTCCACCCGGGCGAGGTGTTCCACCGCCCGGTAGCGGTGCCGGTCGGTGGCCTCGACGAGGCCGGAGGGCAGGCCCTCGGGGCGTTCCACGACGGTGTCGAAGGACAGCACCGCGAAGCGGTCGCGGGCGTCGAGGGTGTCGACGATCCGGGCCGCCGCACGGCGGGCCGCGACCATCTTCCAGCCGCCCATGCTTCCCGAGCGGTCCAGGACGAGGACGACGTCACGGGGCGGCGGCGCGCTCACGGCATCGCCCACCGGCTCGACCACGGTCAGCGCGAACGTGCCCGCCTGCCCCTCGCCGTCGTCCGGCGCCAGCACCAGCGAACTCGACGCCGCGAAACGCAGCCGCAGGATGAAGTCCCGGTCCAGCCGCTCTCCCGGCTGCAGCCGCACCCCGTGCTCGCCCGTCTCGACGACGTGCAGGCTGGAGCGCAGCTCGCGCAGGTCAAGCCCGGCCGGGTCGACATTGACGGCGAGCGACAGGCGTACGGGATCCGGGAAGCCCGGCAGCAGCACGGGCGGGGTGATACGGGAGGCGTCGGGCACGGCATCCGTGTCGGGGGCGGTGCCGGAGCCCGCCGGGGCGTCGTCGAGCGGGCTGCCGGGGATGTAGCGGGGCGCGACGACCAGGGGGAAGCGGAAGGTGGCGGCGCCGTCCTCGTACGGCAGCGGCTGGCTGAGGGTGAGGCGGATGCGGACGCGTTCGCCGGGCACGATGTTGCCGACCCGGATGGTGAAGACGTCGGGCCGGTCCTCCTCGGCTATCGCGGCCCTGCGGCCCTCGGCGACGGCTTCGTCGTAGTCGGCGCGGGCCTGGGCCCGTTCCTTCAGCAGGCCCTCGATGACGCGGTCGTCCGCCTCCATCCGGAACGCGGTGACCGCGGCGCGGGCCGGGAGCGGGAAGATGTAGGTGGCTTCCAGCGGCACGTCGTACGGATTGCGGAAGTCCTGGGTGACGGTCACGCCGGCGACGAGTCCGGCGAGGTCGGCGGCGATGTCGACGCTCTCCAGCGGGAGGTTGCCGCGGTCGGTGCGCAGCGCGCCGAGTCCCGCGTCCTCGAGCGGCGCGCATTCGTCCTGCTTGAGCGGGGTGATCGGAACGGTCATGGTGCGCCCCCTTGGGAGTCGGCGGCCCGCCCCGCGGGCGCCGTGGTGAGGCCGCGGGCGCGAAGCGCTGCGAGCAGCGGAGCCGCCGCGTCGGCCAGCGCGGCCAGGTCGTCGGGTGCCGGCGGTCGGCCGGCGTCGTCCAGTACGAGCGTGACGCCGGGCGCCAGGCGCACGGCGGGTGTGACGGTGGGCGGTTCGGCGCGCGGTGGGTCGGTGGGCGGCTCAGCGGTCGCGTCGGTCGCCGCGGTCGCGGCGGACGTATCGGCCGCGCCGGCCCCGCCGGAGGCGTCGGCCCCGTCGGACGCGTCGCCCGCATCGGCCACCGGCGCGGCGGACCAGAACCGGTCCCTTCCCTGCCCGCCCGCCACGGCCGCGAGCCGGTCGTCGGTGGCCCCGGCCAGCAGCGCCTGGATCTCCGCGATGGAACGCCCCTGCGCCTGCAGCCGCTTGATCGCCACGAGCTGGCGCAGATGCCGCTCCCCGTACAACGCCACCCGCCCACGCCGGGCGGCCGGTGGATCGACCAGGCCGATGGTCGTGTACCACCGGATGACGCGCTCACCGGGCACCTCACGCACCCGGCCGCTGCCCACGCCGGCCCCCCGCCCGTCCGAGCGCAGCGCATCGGCTGCCCGCTCGGCGAGCTCGGCGAGGGTCCACATGCCAGCCATACTGCAATCGTGACACTGTCACTATTGCAGCGTCAATGCGCCGAACGTCAGCCGTGCGCCCGGGACTTGAGCAGCCGCCCAAGCACCTGCGTCCCCGGCCCCGTACGACCGCCGGGTCCGGGCAACTCGAGGGTGTCGTCGGCCGTCAGCGGCTCGCCGCAGGTCGCACAGGCACACACGGCGCTGGTCAACTCGCCGCAGCCGAGGTGGCGGAGCCGTACCGGCGGGCCGGACTCGCCCGCGTACCAGCGGTCGCCCCAGTTCATGAGGGCGAGCAGCACCGGGTACAACTCCCGCCCCTTCTCCGTCGCCACATAGTGCTCGCGAACGGGCCGCTCCTGGTAGCGCTCGCGGACAAGGACACCCTCCGCGACCAGCCGCGCCAGCCGGGCGGCGAGCACCTTGCGGGAGATGCCGAGGTCCTCGGCGAGGTCGTCGAAGCGGGTGACGCCCACGAGCACGTCGCGCATGATCAGCGCGGTCCAGGCGTCGCCGAACAGATCGGTGGCGCGGGCGATGGAACACGCCACGCCGGAGAGCGGGGTCCTGGTCATGGCCCCCACAGTAGCCGAGTTCCCCGAGGGAACCCACCGTGCTAGGTTCCTTGAAGGAACCTCACCCATAGGAGCGTGTGGCCATGCCCAGTACCCCGCTCATCGCACTCGACTCCCCCACCGCCGTCGACGGCCGCCACATCCGCGCCGTGACCTTCCAGCGCGTGCGCATGGAATACGTGACCGGCCTGCTCGACCGCCACGGCATCACGCCCGCCGGCGGCCACGCCCTCGTGATCGGCGGCGGCCGCGGGCCGCTCGCCGCGGGCCTGGCGCGGCTCGGCTTCGTCGTGACCGCCGTCGATCCGTCTCCCGACGCCACCGCGATGGCCCGCGAGGCGCACGAGAGCGCGGGCCTGGCCGCCGCCATCGACACCCGCACCGCCCCACCGACAGACCTCGGCGTCCCGGCGGCGGAGTTCGATCTCGTCTACGCCGCCGACACCTTCGAGGTCACCGCCGACCTCGACGGCGCCGTCGCCGAAGCGGCCCGCGCGCTGCGCCCCGGCGGCGTCCTCGCGTACGACACGGTCAACCGGACGCCGGTCGCCCGGCTGCTCTACCTGGGCGCGTTCCAGCGCCTCGGCTCCACCCGCATCATGCCGCCCGGCCGGTACGCGGCTGAACGGCTGCGCACCCCGGCCGAGATGGCGGCTGCCCTCATACGGCACGGCATCGAGCCGGGCGACGTGACCGCCTTCAAGCCCCGCCAGGTGCGCAGCCTCGTCACCGCCACCCGGGCCCGCCGCCGCGGCGAGATCACGGACGCGGAGCTGCCGGAGCTGGTCGACATGGTCGCCGTACCGGACGGCAAGCCCGTGGTGACCTACCTCGGTCACGGGACCGCGCAGCGCTGAGTCAGAACGCGCTGACCCCCGTCAGCGCCCGCCCGATCAGCAGCTTGTGGATCTGGCTGGTGCCCTCGTAGAGCGTCATCACGCGGGCGTCGCGCAGCAGCTTGCCGACCGGGTATTCATCGATATAGCCATAACCGCCGAAGACCTGCAGCGCGTTGTTCGCCGACCGCACGGCCGCCTCGCTCGCGAAGAGCTTCGCCTTCGACGACTCGGTCGCGAACGGCAGCCCCCGGTCGATCAGATCCGCCACCCGCCAGGTGAGCAGCCGCGCCGCGTCCACGTCCACCGCGATGTCCGAGATCAGCTCCTGCACCAGCTGCTTGCCGGCGATCGGGGCGCCGAACTGCTCCCGCTCCCCCGCGTACCCGACCGCCGCGTCCAGCGCCGCCTGCGCGATGCCGACGCAGCCCGCCGCGACCGACATCCGCCCCTTGGCCAGCGCCGACATGGCGACCGAGAAGCCCTTGCCCTCCGGCGCCACCATCGCCGAGTCCGGCACCCGCACGCCCTCGAGCACCAGCTCCGCCGTCGCCTGCCCGCGCAGCCCGAGCTTGCCGTGGATCTCGCGGCGGGTCAGGCCCGCGGCATCCGTCGGCACCAGGAAGGCGCTGACGCCCTTGTGGCCCGGCGCATCGCTCGTACGGGCGAAGAGCAGGACGACATCCGCCCAAGTCCCGTTCGTGATGAACATCTTGGCGCCGTCGATCACCCACTCGTCGCCGTCCCGGACCGCCCGGGTGGTGAGGTTCGCGGCGTCGGAGCCGGTGCCCGGCTCCGTAAGGCCGAAGCAGCCCAGCGCCTCGCCGCTGGTCAGCCGTGGCAGCCACTGCCGCTTCTGCTCCTCGCTCCCCCACGCGGCTATCGACTTGCCGACAAGGCCGAGCGACACGGACACGATCCCGCGCACCGCCGAGTCCCCGCGCCCCAGCTCCTCCGTGACCAGCACGTACGACAGGTGGTCGCCGCCGGAGCCGCCGTACTCCTCGGGGATCGTCAGGCCCAGGAAGCCGACGGAGCCGAGCTTCTTCACGATGGCGCGGTCGACGCTCTCCGCGCGGTCCCACTCGGCCGCGTGCGGACGGATCTCGCGGTCGGTGAAGTCCCTGGCGAGGTCGCGGACGGCTTCCTGTTCTGCGGTCAGCCCGAGGTTCACGAGGCACCTCTCCGTTAATTAGCAGTGCTAGTTTTCTGGGCGGGATCTACTATCTGCGTCATGGCCCGCCCCCGCAAGCCCTTGCTCAGCCGTGAGCGCATCGTCACAGCCGCCCTCGCCCTCGTGGACGCGGAGGGCCTGGCTGCCCTCTCCACCCGCAGGCTGGCGGCCGAGCTCGGGGTGAGCGGCCCGTCGCTCTACAACCACTTCCGCAACAAGGACGAGATCCTCGCCGCGGCCGCCGACATGGTGATCGCGAAGGTCGACCTGTCGGCTTTCGACGACGGCACCGCCTGGCCGGACGCGCTGCTCGCCTGGGGCCGCTCGTATCGCGCGGCGCTCACCGAGCACCCGAACATCGTCCCGTTCCTGGCCCAGGGCCCGGGCCGGCGCCCGGCCGGGCTGAAGATGGCCGACGCCGTCTTCGGCGGCATGGTGAAGGCGGGCTGGCCGCCCGCCCAGGCCACCCGGATCGGCGCCCTGATGCGCTACTTCGTGGCCGGCTCCGCCCTCGGCTCCTTCGCCGGCGGCTTCGTCGACGACCCGGAGGCGTACGACCCCGCCGACTACCCGCACCTGGGCCAGGCGCACCTGCTGGCGGAGCACCAGGAGTCGGTCGACGAGGGCGCCTTCGAGACGGGACTGCGGGCGCTGGTGGACGGCCTGGAGATCCAGTTCACGCGCCTGCCGGCGACCCGCTGATTACGATGACGGCATGGCCGAGGATCCCGCGATACCCCAGCCGGACGCCCAGTCCGCCAACCCCCTGCGCCGCCTGACCCTCCCCGAGCTGAGGCGCCGCACCAGCGCCAAGTGGACCGTCTACGACCCGGACGTGCTCCCGGTGTGGGTCGCCGAGATGGATGTCCCGCTCGCCGAGCCGGTGGCGCGGGCGCTGCACGCCGCGGTCGACCTCGGCGACACCGGCTACTCCATGGCGGAGCCGTACGCCGCCGCCCTCGCCGACTTCGCGAAGCGGCGGTGGGACTGGCGGGTGCCGGCGGAGCAGACGTATCTGATGCCGGATGTCATGCAGGGCATCGTCGAGCTCCTGAAGGTGGTCACCGGGCCCGGCGACGCGGTCGTGGTCAACTGCCCGGTCTATCCGCCCTTCTACGCCTTCACCACGCACCTCGACCGCCGCGTCGTCGAGGCGCCGCTGGACCCGGATACGTACCGCCTCGACCTCGACGCGCTGGCCGGCGCCTTCGCGGAGGCGCGGGCGACCGGCCGACCGGCGGCGTACCTGCTGTGCAGCCCGCACAATCCCACCGGCACCGTGCATACGGCGGCCGAGCTGGCGGCGGTCGCCGAGCTGGCCGCCACGCACGGCGTGCGGGTGATCGCCGACGAGATCCACGCGCCGCTGATACCGGCGGGCGCCCGGCACGTCCCGTACCTGACGGTGCCGGGCGCGGAGCGCGGCTTCGCGCTGCTGTCGGCGTCGAAGGCGTGGAACCTCGCCGGGCTGAAGGCGGCGATGGCGGTGGCCGGGGCGGACGCGGCAGAGGACCTGGCGGCGGTCCCGGAGGAGGTCAGCCACGGGCCGAGCCACCTCGGCACGATCGCGCACGCGGCGGCCTTCCGGAGCGGCGGCGACTGGCTCGACGCGCTGCTCGCCGGCCTCGACGAGAACCGCCGGCTGCTGGCTTCGCTGCTCGCGGAGCGGCTGCCGGAGGTCGGCTACCGGGTCCCCGACGGCACGTTCCTGGCATGGCTCGACTGCCGCGCGCTGGACCTCGGCGACGACCCGGCGGCGGTCTTCCTGGAGCACGGCCGGGTGGCACTGTCGAACGGCATCCACTTCGGCACAGGCGGCACCGGCCACGCCCGGCTGAACTTCGCCACCCACCCGGACATCCTCACCGAAGCGGTGGACCGGATGGCGGCGGCGGTCTCCCGGACGGGCTGAGGGCCGATCACCTACGATCGCCGCCATGACGGAGATGGTGCGCGCGGTGTACCGGAAATATGACGGCTCGCTGCACTGGAATGTGACCATGCGCCGGCTGGGCGAGGACGAGCACGGCGTGTGGCTCGGCGCCCCGGCGCATACGCCGCTGAACAAGGGCCACGATCCGGTGAAGCCGCTGCCCTGGGCGTACGTCTATCTCGTGCCGCACGACCCGGAGGCGTGGTGGTCCGCGACCTTCAACGCCGCGCCGAAGTCGACCGAGGTGTATGTCGATGTGACGACTCCGGCGCAGTGGCGGTCGGCGGCGGAGGTGACGTGGGTGGACCTGGATCTGGACGTGGTACGGCGGCGGGGGCAGCCCGGGTCCGTACTGCTGGACGAGGACGAATTCGCCGAGCACCAGGTGCGGTTCGGCTACCCGCCGGACGTGGTCGGCGCCGCCGAACGGACCGCGCGCTGGCTGCTGTCGGAGGTCGCGGCCGGCCATGCGCCGTTCACGGAGGCGGCGTACGGACGGTGGCTGGAGCAGGTGGCCTAGGGAGGCGGCGGACGCGGGCGGGCATCCGCAGCCGGTGCTGCCAGGGGTGCCAGAGGGCTCTGCGCGGCACTCCGGCCGAGAGCGCCGCCACCATGAGGCCTTCGAGCCCGTCGCGCAGCGCGCGCTCGGCGTCGGCGCCCTCCTCCAGCAGCGCCGAGACCCCTAACTCGCCGGTGGCGACCCGGTGGAGGTGCTCCTGCCCGCGCGGAGGTGGCGCCGCTCGGCCCAGCCTAGGCGGGTTTCGCGGCGATCTCGTCCAGGTCGGCGAGGAGGCCGGGGAGGGACGGGCCCGGGCGGACCGGGAAGATCTCGCCGGGTTCGTCGTCGAGCAGCAGGAAGGCGAGGTCGTCGGTGCGGGCGACGACGGACCAGCCGGGGCCGTCGATACGGAGGGTGCGGGCGCCCTCGGAGGCGTACGAGGAGCGGATCCGGCCGGCGGGCGGGGGCTCCTTCACGTAGCCGTGCAAGGC
>NZ_JAAKZV010000105.1 GCF_011044975.1 Streptomyces coryli
CCGCTTGCATCTCCCGCCAGGCCCCGAGCTCACGTCCCCGCAGCTCACCAGCCGCTAACGCAGCAATCCCGCGCATCCGTACGTCCCCCCACATCAGGCCGGAACAACAGCCATGTACCCCCACAGAAAGATGACACATCCCACCACTGGAACGGTTCCCTCCGCCGGACGGCTCCGCCCCGGCTACGGCAGCCGTATGACGACGCGGGAGACACCGCTCCCATCAGGCACCCTTCCCTCCGGAGGCCTCCTTCCTGAGGAGCTCCAAGAAGGTCGGAGTGCCCTGCGTGGTGCGCACGTCGATGAACGTACGCACATCGATGTCCTCAACGGCCCGTAGCAGCACGGCGTGCGCGAGGTCGGCGCGGGCGGTGAACCTGCCGGGCAGGCGGGAGGCCGCGACCTCGTAGTCGCTGACGGACTCCGCGTCGAAGAGGCCCGCGGGGCGGACGACGGTCCAGTCGAGACCGCTCTCGCGCACGATCGCCTCCATCCGCCGCATGTCCTCGTACACCGTGCGGCCCATGGTGCGCGCGATGACCGGCTCGACGACCTTGCGGAACAGGAAGGTCTCGCCGGGTGCCGCCACGTCGAAGAGCACGGTCGAGGTCACACAGACCAGGCGGCGGACGGAGTGCTTGGTCATGGCCTGGGTGATGTGGGTGATGCCCTCGGAGTACAGCGATACGGGCTTGCGCCCGTAAGGGACGCCGAGCACCGAGATCACCGCCTGCTGCCCGGCCATCACCGCTTCGACCGCGCTCTGGTCCCGCACATCCGCGCCGACGACCCGCAGCCGCGGGTCGCTCAGCGGAAACTGCTCGGGCCGGCGGGTGACGGCGGTGACCGTGTGGCCGTCGGCGATGGCCTGCGCGGTGGCCTGGCGCCCGGTGGGTCCGTTGGCGCCGAAGATGACGAGCTTCATGGGAGTTCCCCTTCAGTACGCGGCAGTTGTTGCCACCTAGGAGGGGCGGGGCGGCGGAGAGTGTGACACCTTGCGGCCCGGGTGTGGCGTGACCCACACTTCCGGGATGTCCGACTCCCCTGCGCGGACGGAGAGTTCGGCGGCGGCGGACGCGGCGACGCAGGTCTTCGTCGACCATCGCGAGCTGCTGTTCTCCGTCGCGTACAACATGCTCGGCAGCATCCCCGACACCGAGGACGTGCTTCAGGAGACCTGGCTGTCCTGGGCGGGCCGCAGCCATGGCACCGCGACCGCGCCGGCCCGGGTCGACCAGCCGCGCGCCTATCTGGTCCGCATCGCCGTGAACCACGCGCTCGCCCGCCGCGAGAAGATCAGCCGCCGGCGCGAGACCTACGCGGGAACGTATCTGCCCGACCCCCTGGTCGCCGGGCCCGCGACCGCGGAGAGCGCCGACGCGGCCGAGCGGGCGCTGCGCAGCGAGTCGGTGTCGATGGCGCTGCTCGTGGTCCTCGAAACCCTCACCCCGCTGGAGCGGGCGGTGTTCGTCCTCAATGAGGTCTTCGGCTACGCCCACACCGAGATCGCCGGGATCCTCGACCGCAGCCCGACCGCGGTACGCCAACTGGCCAGCCGCGCCCGGCGCCACATCCGCGCCCGCCGCCCCCGCTACCGGGCGCAACCCCGTGTCCAGCGGCAGGTCACCGAGCGGTTCGTCGCCGCCGCGCTCGGCGGCGACCTCACCACGCTGCTGGAGATCCTGGCGCCGGACGTCACGCTGTGGACCGACGGCGGCGACAAGGGCCGCTCCGCACCCCGGCCGGTGCACGGCCGGGACAAGGTCGCCCGCACCCTGGCGGGCTTCGCCGCACGCACCCCGGAGGACCTGGACGTCCGCTACGAGAGCGTCAACGGCGAGTCCGGCGCGGTGGTGTTCACCGGCGACACCCCGTACGCCGTGATGGTCATGGATCTGGCACCCGAGGGCGACGGGGTCTCCGACGTCTACATCGTCACCAACCCCGACAAGCTCCATTTCGCTGCGGACGACAGCTGAGCCCTGCATATTGAATCTTAGATTCACCATGTGGGATTCTCATGCGCATCATGAATGTCGTTCGAAGAGAGCTCTCATGACGGTGCGCAACGCCCGGCTCCCTCGCCGCGGATTCCTCGCCCTGGCCGGATCGTCCGCCCTGCTGGCCGGCCTGCCCCCGTGGATGGCGCGGGCCGACGCCGGCGCGCTCGCTGCGTCGGCTGACTTCGCCGCCGCTCGGGGCACGTTGCGGGAGATCCTGACCGGTGGGGCGCCGGATCTGACGGATGCCCTGGTCCAGAAGGCGATCGCCGCCCTGGACACGTCGGCCGACGCGCTGCTGGCCCGGATCGACCGGCGGGCCGACCGGGACCGGGTCTTCACCGATCTGCCGCTCGACGCGGCCACCATGCGCACCACCTATGAGCTGTTGCGCGATCTGGGGCTGGCCTACGCGACGCCGGGGACCGCTCGCCACGGTGACGCGTCGCTGGCCGCGGACATCGTCGCCGGGCTGCGGCTGACGCACGACCGGATCTATCACGCGGGCGGTGAGCGGCCCGGCAACTGGTGGTTCTGGGTGATCGGCGGGCCCCGGGCGCTGCTCTGGGCCGCGAGCCTGGTCGGGGAGGCCCTGCCCGCCGCGGATCTCGCCGACTACAGCGCCGCCGTGAAGTTCTACGTGCCCGACCCCGGCACGCTCGACCCGGTGGAGTGGGTCGGCTCCAACGGATCGGACGTGTGCGAGATTTCCATCCTCGACGGCATCCTGACCGATGACGCGGGCCGCATCACCCGCGGCGTGCAGGCGCTGGCGCCGATCCTGCCGCTGGTCACCAAGAGCGACGGCTTCTACGCCGACGGGTCGTACATCGGGCACAGCATCTTCGCCTACACCGGGTCGTACGGGCTGGCCCAACTCGGCGGTCTTGCCCGGCTCTTCGCGCTGCTCGCGGACACGCCGTGGGCGATCGCGCATCCCGCGCGGGAGCAGTTCTTCGGCACCGTGGACACGTCGTTCGCGCCGGTCATCCACAACGGCGCCCTGATGGACGCGGTCCGCGGCCGGGCCATCTCGGTGCAGTCGCTGGACGACCGGGTCGCCGGCTATCAGGCGATGGAGCACATCCTGCGGCTCGCCCAGGGCGTCGACGACCGGACGGCGGTCCGCTGGCGGGCCCTGGTCAAGGGCTGGGTGACGCGCGACTCCGGGCCTGAACTGCTGCCGTCGGCGCCGCTGTCCCGGCTCGCGCTCTTCCAGCAGACGCTCAAGGACGATGCCGTCGCTCCGGCGCCGCACCGGCCGGAGCACCGGCAGTTCGCGGTGATGGCCCGCACCGTCCACCGGCGGCCGGAATGGACGTACGCGATCTCGATGGCCGGCCGGCGCATCGGCTACTACGAGCAGATCAACGACCAGAACAAGCGTGGCTGGCACACCGGCGCCGGCATGACCTATCTCTACGACGACGACGCGACCCAGTTCAGCGACGCGTTCTGGCCCACCGTCGACGCCTACCGGCTCCCCGGCACCACCACCGACACCACGCCGCTGGCGGTCGGCGCCGGCGAGCGCACCGTGCCGAACACCTCCTGGGTCGGCGGGGTGACGTCGCCCGGCGGCACGTACGGCATGACCGGCATGGCGATACGCGGCATCACCGCGGCCGGAGCCACCCAGGTCCAGGCCCGAAAGGCGTGGTTCTGCCTGGACCAGCAGGTGATCGCCCTCGGCGCCGCGATCACCGGCGGCGGCACCGATGGGCATCCGGTCGTCACCACGATCGAGAACCGCAATCTGCACGCGAGCGGCACGCATCGCCTCACGGTGGACGGGATCGCCCAGCCGTCCACTCTCGGCTGGACCGGCGAGTTCCAGAAGGCCCGTTGGGCCCATCTCGAGGGCGTCGGCGGCTATGTGTTCCCCGGCGGTGCGACCGTCCACGCCGAGCGCGAGGCCCGTACCGACAGCTGGAGCAGCATCGACACCGGCAGCGCCGGCGGCACCACGGAGAAGTTCACCCGCCGCTACGCGACTCTCTGGTTCGACCACGGCGTCGAGCCGGAGAACGCCACCTACGCATACGCGCTGCTGCCCGGCGCGTCGGCACAGCGGACGGCCCAGGCGGCTGCCGCACCGCAGGCGGAGATTGTCGCCAACAGCCCGACCACGCAGGCGATCCGGCTGCTCAACCGCGACGTCACCATGGCCGGGTTCTTCGCCCCGGGGAGCGCCGCCGGCATCACCGTCACCGCTCCCGTCGCCGTCATCGTCGAGGCAAGCGGCGACGGGGTCCTCGCCATCGCGGTCGCCGACCCCACCCGCGCCACCGCACCCATCAAGATCACCATCGACCGCCGGACGACCAAGGTGATAGCCGCCGACCCCGAACTCACCGTCACCGCCGGCCCGACCACCACCCTCACGGCCAACCTCACCGCCACCGTCGGCTCCACCCGAACCGCCCGCCTGCGCCTCGCGTGAGCACCCCGGCGAGCAGCAGCCCGGCCAGCAGGGCAAGGAGGGTCGGCGGCACGGTGGCGGGCTGGCCGGGGGCGCGGGTGGCGCCCATGTAGTCGAGGAAAGTCATGCCGTTGGCGGCGGCGTACCAGAGGGGGAGGTAGGTCGCCTGGAAGAGGCGGTGGCTGCGGCTGACCGTGCCGAGGGCCAGGGCGAGGGCGGGGACGAAGAGGACGGCGGCCGTCCAGGAGGCCAGGCCGTCCGTGTCGCCCTCGCGTATGAGGACCGCGCCGGGCCCCAGGCCGGTGACGGCGGTGAGGGTCACGCCCGCCGCCCATTCGGCCAGGGCGCGGCGGGCCGGGCGGGGGATGGCGCCGAGCAGGGCGTCAACGCCCCCTTCAGGGGCCTGGGTTCCGAGGCGGGACCAGAGGAGTACGGGCCAGATCCAGGCCGCGGGCAGGATGATGCGGGTGGCTCCGTTGCCGGTGGCCGCGAAGGCGGTCAGGGTGAGCAGGGCCGCCATGGCCCACCACCACCAGCGGGTGCCCTGCAGCAGAATGCGCAGCTCGGCGGCGTACAGCCGGAAGAACGGCCAACCGCCGGTCCTCGCCGCGGTGAGCGGTCGGGCGGGTATCGGGGCGGCCCACGTCGCCGGCGCGACGGTGGCGACCGGCGTCCGGTGTGAAGCCGCTGCGATACGGCCCCGGGCCGGGTCGAAGCGGGCGAACCACAGGGCGGGCAGCAGCGCGACCACCAGCGCCAGCCCGGCCACCGC
Organism: Streptomyces coryli; assembly: GCF_011044975.1. Taxonomy (GTDB): domain Bacteria; phylum Actinomycetota; class Actinomycetes; order Streptomycetales; family Streptomycetaceae; genus Streptomyces; species Streptomyces coryli. The sequence goes on from NZ_JAAKZV010000105.1 coordinate 5,195, forward strand.
GGCGCGGCTGAGCAGATAGCCGGCGTCGGGGGTGAAGCCGCTCCAGGTGAAGGTGTGCAGCGGGGTCTCGGTGTACGTGAAGCCGAGGCTGAACTCGCCGCGCGCGTCCGGAGCTTGCTCGCGCACCTGGGCGTGCATCGAGCGCACCGCCCCGTACACACCGATGCCACCCAGCGGCGCCCCCGGCCCCTGCCCGCCGACGGCGAGCACCATCCAGACGAAGAACCACACCACATTGCCGAGGCCACCGCGCAGCCCCGGCAGCGTGTCGGTCAGCAGCGCCGCGGCGGCGGTGGCCACCATCAGCGGGAGCGCGATGACGGCGAAGGGCAGGAGGAGGGCGCCGAGATCGACCGCGCGGTCCTCGCCGCGCACCAGCTGCATCGTGAGTGCGGTCGCCGCCAGCACCACCAGCATCGAGGCCAGCACCAGGACATTGCTGAGGAACTTCCCGGCGAAATAGGCGGTGGTACGGAGCGGGGTCGCCGCCAGCAGCCGGCCCACGCCGCTCGCCTCGTCCCGGGCCGGGACGCCGCGCACGACGTAGAAGCCGCCGAGCGCCAGCCACAGCGAGCCCGCCAGCGCGGTGGCGAGGCCGACGTAGGCGCTGTTGTACGCGCCGCGGTGGTCGCCGATCTGCAGGATCACCCAGTGGGAGCCCGCGGCCGGCACGGCCAGCCAGCCGAGGGCGACGGCGGCGAGCAGGATGACGGCGTAGGCGGGCTGGCGGACGCGGTCGCGGACGTCGGCGAGGGCGACGCCGAGGATGGGCCGCAGCGCGGTCGCGGGCGTCGGGCGCGTGGCGGTCGCGGGCATCATGCGGCGACCTGCCGCGCCGCGCCGCCAACGGTCGCCAAGTAGGCATCCTCCAGATCGGGTTCCGCCGCCACCGCATCCGGTACGGGCGGCTCACCCGCCAGCACCCGGGCCCGTACCCCCTCAGGCGTGCGCACCATACGGCTCACGGCATGCCGCGCCCGTACGGCGACCAGATCCTCCGGCCGTACGAGCAGCTCCCACACCAGCCCGGTCGTACGACGCAACAACTCCTCGGGCGTCCCGCGATAAAGCAGCCGCCCGCCCGCGACCACCGCGATGTCGCGGGCCACGGACTCCACGTCGGAGACGATGTGCGTCGACAGCAGCACGATCTTGTCCGCCGCCAGATCGCTGAGGAGATTGCGGAAGCGGACCCGTTCCTCGGGGTCGAGTCCGGCGGTCGGCTCGTCGACGACGATCACCTCGGGGTCGGCGAGCAGCGCCTGGGCGATGCCGACGCGGCGCAGCATGCCGCCGGAGTACGCCTTGAGCGGGCGCTTGCCGGCTTCGGTGAGGTTGACCAGGTGCAGCAGTTCGTCGGTGCGGGCGCGGGCGGTGCGGGCGGACAGGCCCTTGGCGGCGGCGAGGTAGCGCAGGAACTCGGGGGCGGAGAGGTTGGGGTAGACGCCGAAGTCCTGGGGGAGGTAGCCGAGCGCGGCGCGCAGCGGGTCCGGGCGGGCGACGGCGTCGGTGCCGTGCCACAGCACACGGCCGCTGGTGGGGCGGGTGATGGTGGCGGCGATGCGCATCAGCGAGGACTTGCCGGCGCCGTTGGGGCCGAGCAGGCCCACCATGCCGGGCGCGAGGCGGAGGGTGATGCCGTCGACGGCACGCTTTCCGCCGCGGTAGGTCTTGGCGATGTCGATGAGCTCCAGCATCAGCGCTCGCCCCGCAGCTTGGTGGGGCGGCCGTCGCGGAGCACGGCCAGCTCGCGCGGCACCTCGACGCGGAAGCGGGCGTCGCACAGCGCGAGCCCGGTGCACCCGGCCTCCAGGTCGAGGGTGTCGCTGTCGAGCTTCCAGCGCAGCTGCTTCTTGCTGCCGACCTTGGCGTCGAACCACCGGGTGACCTCGATGTCCTCGCGGTCGGCGGCGACGAGGTCGGTGGGCGTCCCGTGCGCCCGCACGTCGAGGGTCTTGCCGGGGAGGGGGAAGGTCTTGTGCTGCGGCTCGGCGTTCTTGGCGTCGACGGAGCAGGCGGTCAGGGCTCCGACGGCGAGCAGTGCGGCGGCCAGGGCTGGGGAGCGCACGCGGTCCTCCTTGGTGGGATCGTGATCGGCTCCATCGAGAGTCCGTCACGACCGCGGCGCCCACATCTGCCGTTCGGCAGAGATCCGCCAACCGCCCGCACGCGGGCGGCATAGCGCGCCCCCAACCCGCCGAGCGCACTCCCCAGCCGCTCACGCGGGCGGCACAGCGCGCCCCACCCACCGAGCGCGCGGCCCTTACGCGGGCAGCAGCGCCCGCACCCGCCGAGCGCCGGCCCTCACCCGGGCAGCAGCGCCCGCACCCGCCAACCGCCCTGCCCCGGGCCCCAGTCCAGCTCCCCGCCGAGCGCCTCCACGCGCAGCGCGAGCCCCGCGAGCCCGGTCCCCCCGCCCGGCCGGGCGGGGGCCATCGCCCGCACCGGGACGCCGTTGTTGGCAACCACGACCTCGACCGCCGGGCCGCCACCCGGCCCCACGGCCCGTACGACGGTGACGGCCACCCGGCTCACGCCGCCCGCATGCCGCCGCACGTTCGTCAGCGCCTCGACCACCACCCGGTACGCGGCATCGTCGACCAGCCGCGGCAGCGTGCCCGCCAGCCCCGGCTCCATCCGCAGCTCGACCCGTGCATCGGGGCCCGGCGCCGCGTACTGTTCGACGAGCCGCGACAGATCGGCCAGCCCGTAAGCCTGGGTGGGCGGCGCATCGGCGCGCAGCGACTGCACCGTACGGTCCATGGACTCCAGCGCCCGCACCCCGGCCGCCTCCACCCGCGCCAGCAGCTCCCTGGTCTCGTCGGCGCCGAGGTCGCCGGTCCACTGCGCGGACTGCGCCTCGACCACGATCCCGGTCAGCTCGTGCGCGACGAAGTCATGCAGATCCGCGGCCACTTGCAGCCGCTGCCGGTCCAGCGCCACGGTCATCGCGCGGACCCCACGGCTCTCGACCGTACGGAAATACAGCCCCACCGCCACCGCCACCCCGGCAGGGAACAGCGACACCACACAGGCGAACGCCACCGCCGCCCCCTTGACCGCCGGCTCGGCGAAGAGGAAACGCAGCGGCAGCAGCACCACAGCGAGGGCGAGCAACGGCGCCAGCACGAGCACCGCACGCTCCGGCGCCCACCGCGTGACGCGCCGCAGCAGGAGCAGCAGCAACGGAACCTCCGCCACCGCCCAGAACAGCGCGAAACCCTGCTCCCCGCGGAAGCCGAAGGAGGCGCCGAGCGACACCAGGCAGACGCCGACGACCGGCGCCGCCGGGATGCCGCCGACCCGGCGCCAGGGACACCGCAGACACAACACAAAGCCGGCCAGCGCCGCCGGCACCGCCACCGGCAGCGCCCCGGGCCCGCCGAGGACGGCGGGCAGCAGCACGAGCGCGGCCACCGCGGCGGCACCGACCAGGCGCCGCCCCTCATCCAGGGAGCCCTCGGCCGAGCTCACGTCGCGTCCCCGGCCCGGGCGTCACCGGTGAACCCCGCATCCCAGGCATACACCGCGATCCCCACCCGATTCCGCGCCCCGAGCTTGCGCTGAACGGCAGCCACATGGGTCTTCACGGTCCCCGGCGAAATGAACAACTCCCGCGCGATATCGGCATTGGTCTTCCCCAACGCCACATGCCCGGCGATCTCGACCTCCCGCTCGGTCAACGGCTCCACCGGCGCCGCCGGCACCGGCCGGCTCCTGGCCCCGCCGATCTCCTTCAGCAGCCGCACCGTGATCGAAGGACTGACCAGCTGATCACCGGCCACCGCCGCCCGCACCGCCTCCACGAGCAACGCAGGCCCCGACCGCTTCAACAGAAACCCGGACGCCCCGTGCCGCAGCGCCGGATACACATACTCATCAAGATCAAAGGTCGTCACGACCACAACCCGCACGCCTTCGGGCCCACCCGCCAGCCGCCGCGTGACCTCCAGACCGTCAAGCCCCGGCATCCGGATATCAACCAGCGCCACATCCGGCCGCAGCTCCCTGGCCATAGCCACCGCCGCCACCCCGTCGGCAGCCTCCCCGACCACCTCGAAGTCATCCTGACTCTCCAGCACCCGGCGCAGCCCCCGCCGCACCATCTCCTGATCATCGGCAACGAGCACCCGAATAGTCATGACCGTCCCCTGGCCTTGAGCGTGCGTCCGCGGTCCCACGGAATTTCTCCGCGCCGGCCGGCATAGATTCGCCTGCTCCAGCGCGTCTGAAGAGTACGCGCAGAAAATGGGGGCCCAATGGACGCCGCGGACCAGGAAAGCTTCCACGACTTCGTCGCCGCCCGCTGGGGATCACTGCTCCGCCTGGCCATCCTGCTCACGGGCGGGGACCGGCACGAGGCCGAGGATCTGGTGCAGGCCGCGCTGCTCAAGGCGTTCGGCCGCTGGCGGCACATCGAGGAGCCGGAGGCGTACGTCCGCAAGGCGATGTACCGCCACCAGGTCAGCCGCTGGCGGCTGCTGCGCCCGCAGCGCGAGATCACCGTCGCCGTACCGCCGGAGGGCGCGCCCACCGCCGACGGCGCGCCCGCCGCGGACCTACGCCTCACGGTACGTACGGCGCTGGCCCGGCTCACTCCGCGGCAGCGCACCGTGCTGGTGCTGCGCTACCTCGAGGACCACACCGAGACGGAGGTCGCGGCGCTGCTCGGCTGCTCCGTGGGCACCGTGCGTTCCACCACCCACCGCTCGCTCGCCCGGCTGCGCGCCCTCGCGCCGGAGCTGACGGCGGCGGAGCCGCAGGAGACCGCCGCCATCGCACCGCTGTGGGGCACCGACCCGAGGGAGGCCCGTTCATGACCGGGGACCAGCTCGACCGCGCGCTGCGGGACACGCTGCGCACCTGGCCGTACGAGGAACTGCCGGGAGCGCACGGCGTCGCGGACCAAGTGGCGCGCACCGACCGGCGGCTGAAGATGTTCCGCCGGGGCGGCGCGATCCTCGCCATCGCGGGCATCGGGGTGGGCGCCGCCCTCGCCACCGCGGCCGGCGGGGACACGGACGGCGGGCTCGCGCCGCCCGCCGGGGTGGAGCAGTCGCCGCCGCTGCAGGGCTGGAGCCGGTGGCAGATGGAGCTGCCCGGCGGCGACACGGGCACCTGCCTCACCGCGGAGATGTCCGTCTACTGCAGCACCATGGGCTACGACGGCCTGCGGATCGACGCCCGCAGCGGGAAGGTCGTCTGGACCTCGAAGTCGGGCGGCTCCAGCAGCGGCGGGCTCGGGGGGTTCCGGGACGGCGTGCTCTACACCTTCCGCGACCACAAGCCGGGAAGCAATGCCCCGGGTACGGACCTGGTGGCCCTGGAAGCCAAGACGAAAAAGGTGCTCTGGAAGCACAAGCTGGCCAGCGACAACCGCGATGCCCAGGCGGCGGTGCCGTTCAACGGCGGCGTGCTGGCGAACGCCCCGCGGGACCGCGTGCTGCGCGCCCTCGACCCGAAGACGGGCCGCACCGAGTGGACGTACAGCTGGGGGAAGGGCATCTGGTGCGACCGCACGACCCTCGATGGCGTGCCGTACCTGCTGTGCCGGCCCGACGGGGCGGACTTGAAGGGCGACACGGACGTGATCCGGCTGGCCCCGGCCGACGGCGGCGCGCAGAAGATCGCCACGGTACCCGGGCACACCGAATTCCTGGGCAGCAGCGGCGACGACCTCGTGTTCGTACGCAAGGACCGCAAGCTGGTGCACCGCGTCAGCACCCAGGGCGGCGGCACCGAGCAGCGCTCGCTCGCCGGCGTCCGGCAGGTCGCCGGCCTGGCCGGGGACGTACTCCTCTCGTCCCGACCGAATGGCGAGGTCACCGGCCATTCGACCCTGACCGGCAAGCGCCTGTGGACCACGGACCTGGGCCTGAAGTACAAGCAGAGCTCCAGCCCCTGGAACTCCCAGCGGCTCTCCACCCCCGCGCTCATGCCCGGCACCCACACGGCCTACCTGCTCTCCCCCTCCGGCAAGCTCGCCGGAGCCGACCTGCGCACCGGCAAGCCCCAATGGCACGGCTCGGTACGGATACCTACACCCCCCAAGAACGCCCCCACCTCCCGGCCCCAACTGCTGACCTCGGGCGACGTCCTGGTCGGCCGCGCAGGCACCCAACTCTTCTCCGAACGCCCGGACCCGTCCGGTTGACGCGGATTCGTTGCCGCCGCCGGCAGCCGGAGCCACTAGGCTCGTCATGTGTCGGCTCCCCTGTCTGCGGACGAATACGCCGTCGTCGCCGTCGCGTCCTCCGCGGGCGGCATCAACGGCCTCGGAGTGCTGCTCGGCGGGCTCCCCGCCGAGCTGCCGGTGCCGGTGCTGGTCGTGCAGCACCTCGACCCCCGGCACCGCACCGTCCTGGCGGATATCCTCGGCCGCCGCAGCGACCTTGACGTGAAACTCGCCGAGGCCGGTGAGCCGGCGCGGGCCGGCACCGTCTATGTGGCGCCGCCCGACCGGCATCTGCTCGTCGGCCCCGATCACCTGCTGTCGCTCTCCGAGAGCGAGCTGGTCCACTTCCTGCGGCCGTCCGCCGACCTGCTCTTCGAGTCGGTGGCGGGCGCGTACGGGCCGAACGCCATCGCCTGCGTCCTGACCGGCACCGGCAGCGACGGGGCGATGGGCGTGGAGGCGGTGAAGTCGCGCGGCGGCACGGTGATCGTGCAGGATCCCGGGACGGCGGAGTTCAAGGGCATGCCGGAGGCGGCCGTGGCCACGGGATCGGCGGACTATGTGCTGCCGCTGGCCGAGATCCCCGCTGTGATCAGCGGGCTCGTAGATTCGAAGAGGCAGTGATGGGCGAGGCGCAGGAGACCGCGACCAACGAGGAGCTGGAGGAACTGCTGGTCTTCCTCCGCGAGTCGCGCGGCTTCGACTTTTCCGGCTACAAGCGCAGCTCACTCGGCCGGCGGATCCGCAAGCGGATGAGCGATGTGGGGATGAAATCCCACGCGGACTACCGCGATCTGCTGGAGACCAACGCGGAAGAGTTCAACGAGCTCTTCAACACCATTCTGATCAACGTCACTTCGGTCTACCGCGACCCGGATGCCTGGACCTTTCTGGCGCGCGAGGTCCTGCCCGAGCTGATCGGGGACGCCGGGCCCGACGACGAGATCCGGGTGTGGAGCGCCGGCTGCTCCAGCGGCGAGGAGGCGTACTCCCTGGTCATTCTCTTCGCCGAGGCGCTGGGGATCGACGAGTGCGTGAAGCGCGTCAAGATCTACGGCACCGACATCGACGACGAGGCGCTGCGCAGCGCCCGCGCCGGACTCTACTCCGCGAAGGAGCTCGAACCGCTCTCGCCGGAGCTCCGCGAGAAGTACTTCGAGCCGAACGGAACGCAGTTCAGCGTCCGTCCGGACCTCCGCCGCCGGGTGATCTTCGGCCGCCACGACATCACCAGCGACGCGCCGATCTCCCGGCTCGACCTGCTGGTCTGCCGCAATACGCTGATGTATTTCAACGTCGAGGCGCAGACCCAGATCGTCGACCGGTTCCACTTCGCCCTGCGCGACGGCGGCTATCTCTTCCTCGGCAAGGCGGAGATGCTGCTGAACGACACCGACCGGTTCGACGTGGTCAGCATGCGCCAGCGCGTCTTCCGCCGCCGCCCCGGCGGCTCCGGCCCGACCTATCACGCGCCCCCGGCGAAGTTCCGGCCGGTCACCGGCGTCGAGACGGCGAATGTGTCCCGCACCCGCCAGCTGCGCGACCTGGTCCTGGACGCGGCCCCCGGCGCCGCGGTCACCGTCGACGCGGACGGCCTGGTGGCGCTGGTCAACAGCCATGCCCGGCAGCAGTTCGGACTCGCGGTGGGCGACCTCGGCCGGCCGTTCCAGGATCTGGAGATCTCCTACCGTCCGGTGGAGCTGCGTTCGCTGATCGACCAGGCCAGGAAGCAGCGCCGCACCCTGCACGTGAACGGCGTCGAGCGGCGGTCCGGGGAGGACCTGCAGTACTTCGACATCGCCATCCAGCCGCTGATCGGCACCAAGGGCCAGCCGCTGGCGACCCACATCACCTTCACCGACGTCACCGCCGCCACCGAGCTGCAGTCCGAGGTGAGGCAAGTGCGCGAGGAGCTGGAGACCGCTTACGAGGAGCTCCAGTCCACGAACGAGGAGCTGGAGACGACCAACGAGGAACTCCAGTCCAGCATCGAGGAGCTGGAGACGACCAACGAGGAACTCCAGTCCACAAACGAGGAGCTGGAAACCACCAACGAGGAACTCCAGTCGGGCAACGAAGAGCTGGAGACCATGAACGACGAGCTGCGCATCCGCAGCGATGAGCTGGACCAGGCGAAGGCGTTCCTGGAGGGCGTGATGTCCTCCGTCGCGGCCGGCGTGGTCGTGCTGGACCCGGACATGAAGGTCAAGAGCTGGAACCGCGGCGCCACCGAGCTGTGGGGCCTTCGCCGGGACGAGGTCGTCGACGAGTCCTTCTTCGGGCTCGAGTTCGGCCTGCCGGCCGACGAGCTGCGCCCGGTCATCCGGCAGTGCCTGGACACCGGTAAGCGCGCCGGCCCGGTCACGGTGCCATCGGTGAACCGGATCGGCCGCAGCATCGACTGCGCGGTGCACTGCTCCCCGTTCGAAGGGCACCGGGGCGGGGTGGTGCTGCTCATGGAGGATTCCGATCGCACGCATCCCAATGGCCGGGACGCGGCGTAGCCTTGGATCCGTGACCCAGGCCGACCGCTCCACGGACGCGGTGCTGTCCGCGATGCGCCGCGCATCCGACGCGCGCCGCCGGGCACTCCAGGACCTCAAGGCCGCCGCGCGCAACGAAGCGCTCGCCGACGGGCCCGGCGGCGAGCTGCGGGCATCCGCGGCCGCGATGCTCCGCCGCAGCGCCGCACGGCATGCCGCCGCGGCGCACCTGCAGGAGGCGCATGCCCGCAGGCTGGCCACCTGGATGGGCCGCCCGGGCGACCGGCCGCGGTTCATGTCCGGTGTGGCGGACCTGTTCGGCACCCGCAGTGCGACCCTCACCGTGGTGGGTTCCGACCTGGACCAACTGGCCTCGGCCGCATCGGACTCGACCGCCAAGGCGGCCCAGGAACTCGAATTCGCACTCGGCAGCGGGCCCGCCGCGGATGCCACCAGCGGCGGGCTGCTCGTCCAGGGCACCGGCGCGGAACTGGAGCGCCGCTGGCCCGGCTACGGCGCCGGCCTCGCCGAACTGGGCGTCGGCACGGTGGTCGCCGTGCCCCTGCTCTCCACCACCCAGTGCCTGGGAGCGCTGACCGTCTTCGACCCGCAGCCTTACGGTGACCGGCCAAGGCCCGTGTCGTACGACGAGATGGCCGCGGTGCTGACCCGGATGCTGCTGGGGCCGGACGCCGAACCCGAGCTGCACCTCGGCATGGACCTCCAGGAGGTGGTCCACCAGGCCACCGGCATGGTTTCTGTACAGTGCGGCTGTGGCGTCGATGACGCGCTCTCACTGATCAAGGCCCGGGCGTTCGCCTTGGGTGAGACCACCACCGCGGTCGCGGCGCAGATCGTGCACGAGGGCCTGCGGATCGGCTTGGGGGACGCCGAATGACCACACCGGGGCACCACCGTCTGGCTGCGGCCTTCGTAGACCTGACCGGGGGAAGCAACGCTCCGGCCGGCGGCTCCCCCTTCGACGTCACCGCGCTGCTCCGCAAACTCGCGAACCACAGTGCCGGGCTCCTGGGAGCGAGCGCGGCGTACGTGCTGCTCGCGGAAGCCCACGGTGGGTCGGCTGTGGTGCCCGCTGATCCCGGCACACGGCTCGACGGCCTGGCGTACGAACTGGCCGGCCCGGCACGGACCTGCTGCGATACGGGCATCCCGGTGCCCGCGCTCGCACTGAGCTCGTCGGCGGTGCAGTCGCGCTGGCCCCGGTTCGCCGCTTGGGCGCAGGGGCGCGGCTACGCCCAAGTCGCCGTGGTGCCGCTGCGGGCGCACACCGAGACCGTGGGCGCTCTCGCCCTCCTGGCCGCGCCGCACCGCCCGCTGCCGGATGCCGAGCTGCCGGTGGGGCAGTCGCTGGCGGATGTGACCGCGCTCATGATCGTGCGGGAGCGGGAAAGGGCCGAGAGCCGGGCGCTGACCGACCAGTTGCAGCACGCCCTGACCAGCCGCGTCGCCATCGAGCAGGCAAAGGGCATGCTGGCGGTCCAGCACACGCTGACCCCCGACGAGGCATTCGCCCTGCTGCGCGGCCACGCCCGCTCCCGAGGCCGGCTCCTCGCGGACGTGGCGCACGAGGTGATCGACGGCAACGCGGATCTGGCTTGACCGCCCAATGATCAAGAGCAACCAAAAGGGCCAGGTCAGCGGCTAACTGACCTGGCCCTCGAGTGAGCCGCCTAAGGGAATCGAACCCTTGACCTACGCATTACGAGTGCGTCGCTCTGGCCGACTGAGCTAAGGCGGCAGGCTGCGGTGCCAGAGTGGCAGCAGCAACGGCGACAAGTCTACACAGTTTCTGAGGGTGGTCAGAACGGGGTGCGGACGAGGGCTCCGTCGCAGGTCAGTCGCCGTGCCGCCGGCCCGTCAGCAGCGGGTGCCGTCCTCCGGCGGCTTCCCCGTCAGCAGGTAGCGGTCCACCGCGCTGTCGACGCAGCCGCTGCCGCGGCCGTACGCCGTGTGGCCGTCCGCGTCGTACGTCAGCAGCACGCCGCTCGAGAGCTGAGACGCCAGCGACTTCGCCCAGATGTACGGCGTCGCCGGGTCCCGCGTCGTGCCGATGACCAGGATCGGGCCGGCGCCCCTGGCCTCGATGCGGTTGGCCTCGCCGGTGGCCTTGACCGGCCAGTCGCCGCAGTTCAGGGCGGCCCAGGCGAAGTCGCGGCCGAAGACCGGGGAGTCCTTCTCGAAGGACTTCTCCTGGTCCGTCACCTCGGCCGGGTCGTCGAAGGCCGGCGGCTGGTCGAGGCAGCTGACCGCCGTGAAGGCGTACATCATGTCGCCGTACGAGCCGTCCGGCTCCCGCTCGTAATACGTGTCGGCCATCGACAGCAGCGCGCTGCCGTCCTTCTTCTTCATCGCGTCGGCGAGCGCGTCCCGGAGCGGCGGCCAGGACTCCTTCGCGTACATCGACTGCAGCACGCCCATGGTGGCCAGCGACTCGTTCAGCTTGCGCGGCTCGCCCGTGCGCAGCGGCTTGTTGTCGAGGCTTTCCAGGAAGGTGTTCAGGCGCTTCGTCGCGGCGGCCCGGCCGTCCGTACCCAGCGGGCAGTCCTTGCGGCGGACGCAGTCCTTCGCGAAGGCGTCGATGGCGATGGTGAAGCCGGCGTTCTGCTCGCGGTTGAGCTGGAGCGAGGTCAGCGACGGGTCCATGGCGCCGTCCAGGACGAGGCGGCCGGCGCGGGAGGGGAAGAGGCCCGCGTACGTGGCGCCGAGCATGGTGCCGTACGACGCCCCGACGTAGTGCAGCTTCTTGTCGCCGAGCGCGCCGCGCAGGACGTCCATGTCGCGGGCCGCCTCGGTGGTCGAGACATGGCCGAGCAGCTTGCCCGCGCGCTTCTCGCAGCCCTCGGCGAAGGTGCCGAAGGCCGCCGTCAGCTTCTTCACCTCGGACGCGTTGTCCGGCGTCTGGTCGGTCTGGGTGTGCCGGTCCATCTGCTTGTCGCTCAGGCAGCGCACCGGCTCGCTGTGGCCGACGCCGCGCGGGTCGGCGGCCACGAGGTCGTAGCGGGCCCGGATCCGCTCCGGGTAGGCGCTGCCGACGTAATCCGTGAGGAAGTCGACCGCGGAGGCGCCGGGGCCGCCCGGGTTGAACTGCAGCGAGCCGATGCGGCGGGCGGCCGGTCCTGATGCCTTCTTGCGGGCCACCGAGAGCTTGACGTCGTCGCCCTCGCCCGGCTTCGCGTAGTCCAGCGGGACACGCAGCGTCGAGCACTCGAAGCCGGGGGTGTCGCAGGCGCGCCAGCGCAGCTTCTGGTCGTAGTACGGCTTCAGGTCCGCGGGGATCGCGGCGGGCAGCGCCGCCAGGGTCTGGCTCACGTGTCCGGCGCGGCTGCCCGGGTCGGCCGCGCTGCCGGAGGAGGACGAGGAGCCGGACGAACAGGCCGAGACGAGGAGCGCGGACGCGAGGACGGCCGCGGCGGTGCCGATGAGGCGGCTTGAGTGCATGCACCGAGAGTAACCGCGCAGGCACGGACGACACCTCGCGCGGCGGGTGCGGCGGCCCGTATGAGTGAGGGCGGTGCTCCCTCGCGCCCGACCGGGTGCCGCAGCCCGACTCAGCCCTCAGCCCGACTCAGCCCTCAGCCCGGCTCAGCCCCTCAACCCGCCCGCAGCGCCATCGTCATCGACTCCACCGCGAGCAGCGGCGCCACATTCCGATCAAGCGCCTCGCGGCAGGCGAGCACCGCCTCGATCCGGCGCAGCGTCGCCTCGGGCCCCGAGGCGCCGGCGAGCCGGTCGAGGGCGTCGCGCATGTCGTCGTTCGCGAGCGTGTCCGTCGAGCCGCCGAGCTGCAGCGCGAGCACGTCCCGGTAGAAGCCGGCCAGGTCGATCAGGGCGAGGTCGAGGCTGTCGCGCTGGGTGCGGGTGGCGCGGCGCTTCTGCTTGTCCTGCAGCTCCTTCATCGCGCCCGCGGTGCCGCGCGGCATCCGCCCGGTCCCGCCCGGCGCGGCGCCCAGCGCGGTGCGCAGGTCCTCGGTCTCCTGCCCGTCCACCTCCTCGGCGCGCTCCTTCGCCGCCTCCGCGGCCGCGTCGACCAGCTCCTGCGCACCGCGCAGACAGCCGCCGATGTCGTGCACGTTCAGAGGGAGCTGCAGCACCGTGGCCCGGCGCGTACGGGCCCGCTCGTCCGTGGCCAGCCGCCGCGCCCGGCCGATGTGCCCCTGGGCGGCGCGGGCCGCGGTCGCGGCGGCCGCGGGCTCGATGCCGTCGCGCCGGACGAGGATGTCGGCGACGGCGTCGATCGGGGGCGTACGCAGCGTGAGGTGCCGGCAGCGGGAGCGGATCGTCGGCAGCACGTCCTCGATGGAGGGCGCGCAGAGCAGCCACACGGTGCGCGGCGCGGGCTCCTCGATCGCCTTGAGCAGCACGTTCGCCGCGCCCTCGGTCAGCCGGTCGGCGTCCTCGACGACGATCACCTGCCACCGGCCGACGGCGGGCGACAGACCCGCGCTGCGGACCAGCTCGCGGGTCTCCTTGACGCCGATGGAGAGCAGCTCGGTGGTGAGGATCGTGATGTCGGCGTGCGAGCCGACCATGGTCGTATGACACCCGTCGCAGAAGCCGCACCCGGGGACACCGGACTCGAGTGCCCGGTCCGGACTGACACACTGCAGCGCGGCGGCAAAGGCCCGAGCGGCCGTGGAACGCCCCGACCCGGGCGGCCCGGTGAACAGCCAGGCGTGAGTCATACGGGACCCGGCAGGCGCCACACCGGAGGTGACCTGCACATCCGCATCCCGCGCAGCAGCGACCAGCTGCTCGCTGACCCGCTCCTGCCCTACGACCTCGTCCCACACCGTCATGGCCCCCATTGTGGGGCACCGCACTGACACCGGATTACGCGGACCGCGCCGACCGTGCGGACCGCACCGCCCACAGCCCGAGTGCGGTGCCGATCGCCACGACGCCCGTAGCGATGCTGAGGAGGGTCTGCGCAAGGCCGTCGGCGACAAGGCTCAGGAAGACGTTCGCGGAAACGGCAGCAATGAGTACGAGCCAGAGCAAGGGCTTCACGGGGGTTCCTCTCGCCGCGGTGACGTGGTCCCTCCCACCGTCCCCTTACGCACCCCTCGCGGCCCATGGGGCCAGCCCCCGGGTCGGGGGTATGGCCCACCGCACCACCGCGCTAGTCCGTGAGGATGTCGGTCAGATGGGCCTCGACCGGCTCGTCGATGTCGTCGACCGTCCAGAAAAGAGTCAGGATCAGGCCCAGCGGATCGGTGCCCTTGCCTTCCTTCGCGCGGGGAGCGCCGACGCTCGGGCTGTCGATCACCCCGGGCTCCCCGGAGGCGAAGATCGCCGGAAGCGGCTCGCCGGGACCCGCGAACGGCCAGTAGTGCCACCGGTAGCCACGGTGCCGTACGGCAACTTCGCCCACGTACCAGCAGGCGCCCTGCAGGAAGAGGCTCAGACGGTCGGCGTGGATCTGCTCCTCGCCGCGATAGCGGGCGCGGATCAGCCCCTCCAGGGTCTCCAGGGAGGCGGCGGAGAAGTCCCAGGTGCCCTCGGAAGCCCCCGTTTCCCGGCACCAGTCGGCGAACTGCTCGGACCGGGCCGCCAGCCAGCCCGGCAGATCCGGGGCCGGCGACGGCTGCTGAATCTCGTCCATAGGGCAGCAGCGTAGGGCAGTCCTTCGACGGCAAAGAGCCGGGTTCCAACTCCATGTGAAGAACCCGGTGTTGATGTGAAGATTACGCAATAACCCGTTCCCGTAGACCAGTTGGAGCGATCTATTGTGGGTCGGCCGGAGACGTAAGTGACGGGGGGCCCGCGTCGCCGTGCCTTGCCCTGCCCACGTGCCCCCTGGACCAGGGAAACTCTGTGAGGAAACTCATACCTGCGCGTGTACGTCACCGCAGGGGCATAGCGGTGGCATTGCTCACCTCGATCGGGGTGCTGCTCTCCGGCATGCCGGCACTTGTCGGCAATGCCGCCGCCGCCCCGGGCCTGACCGGCAAACGGTGCGACCAGCTGTATCTGAACCGTAAGTACGACGCCCCGGTCGCCGGTTCGGGAATCCAGGGCAAGAACCAGCAGTACAGCGTGAGCCCGGAACGCGACTGGTCAGCGTACTCCGCCGACAATCCGGCACGCGCCTTCGACGGCCTCAAGGCGCCGAATGCGGCCCAGAAGAAGCTGGCCGGAAATACCCAGTCGGCCGTCGACAAGTGGAAGGCGAAGTACGAGAAGACCGGGAACATCAAGTACCGGGTCCTGGAGATCTACGCCCGGTACGAGCAGAACATCGCCCGGAACAACAGCCGCACGATCCGCGACTTTTCCCGTTACGTGGATGTGCGGATCGCCGGCAACGAGTTCAACCGGACCAAGGGCCACGCTTTCGGCCGCCGCATGACCCAGCAGTTCAAGCTGGTCGGCCCGGACTGGCTCTGCGAGGTCCGGGTGAAGGTGACCGACCGGAACGGCAAGCCGGTCATCGACCCGAAGACCAAGAAGCAGGCCGTCCGCATCTACGACTTCTACAACAAGAAGACGAAGGAACTCGGGGAGTTCAAGTCCAACGGCAAGCACATCCCCAAGCAGCTGCGCTGGGACCGGCACATTCTGCGTTCCCCCGGCTTCCGTGACCACAGCCTGCGGATGGTGATGGGCGAGCGGGTCGCGCAGAACACCCGCGAGGCCTACAAGAAGCTCAACGGGCAGATCCAGCGGGAGACCGGCCGGTCGAACGGGGTCACGATCCGCGAGCAGCGGTCGGCGGCGGTCCCGCGGTGGAAGCCGAACCAGTACACCCGCCACAACCCGCACTTCAACCCGTCCCCGTCCCGGGTCGGCACCGGCGGCCCGCTGACGGACGCCGCCTACCGCCAGGGGCAGAGCCGGGCCGAGGCCAGGGCCCTGCAGAAGATGTACCAGGACGCCAACACCCGCGGCGGCTTCGGCCGGCCCGGCGGCGTGGACTTCTCCACCCTGGAGCTGAACTACGTCGGCAATGTCACCAAGGGCAAGGGCATCGACTACTCGTTCAAGGCCGACTACGTGAAGAACGAGGACGCCGAGCCCGGCTACGGCGGCGAGAAGGCCCTCGGCCTGTCCTCCGACGCCTTCTTCACCTGGCTCGCGCTCTCCCCCGACCGGATGTGGGTGAACCTCAACCCGGACCAGCCGGACAAGATCATGGACTCGGCGTTCGCCAAGACCGACGCCGGCCGTGTCCTGCTGGAAGCGGACATGGAGATGAAGCGGGACTGGGCGCGCACCCTGAACCCGAAGCAGTCCCCGGGCCGCGAGTACATGAACGCCGCGCCGAAGGTCGACGGCGTGCCGTGCTTCTCCCCGATCCGCAACTGGATCGTCCCGGAGCGCGCGAAGGTCCGCCAGCAGGACGGCGGCATCTACATCCTGGACGCCCCGCTGAAGGTCAACACGGCGAAGATGGACTTCGACGCCGTCCCCGCCGACCACTGCAGCTCAAAGCTGACGGATCAGCAGAAGCAGTACAGCGTCGAGCTGATGCAGCGGATGATCACCCCCGAGGTCCAGAAGAAGGTCAACAACGACCCGAAGTACAAGGACCTGCGGACGGTCTACCGGTCGCGAGTGGCCGCCGAGTTCGTACGGCAGCAGGACGCGAAGCAGGCCACCGACTTCCGGAAGATCATCAACAGCAACAACCTGAAGCGCTGGCCGCTGCGCGCCCCGCACCAGAACTGGGACAAGCGCACGGTCTGGAAGCAGGCGCGGAAGTCGTTCCTCGAGGGCGAGTACACGTACGAGTGGACCAACGGCGGCCGGATCTACACCTACACGGTCGGCGGCGTGGACTTCTCCAAGTCCCCGAAGCGGAACGTCAGCCGGGTGCGGTTCAACCTGGAGAAGCCGCGTCTCGACGAGACCACCAAGACGTCGGTGCAGTCGGAGACCGCGTACCGCAACACCGAAACCGCCTACCTGGGCGGCGGCGGCTCCGGCCGTACGGCCCCGGGCGGGGGCGGCGACGACCCGGGCCCGGGCGACCCGACGCCGAGCGACCCGACGCCGTCCCCGTCGGACGGTACGGACCGGCCGAGCACCCCGCCGGCCACGCAGCGGCCGTCGGACAGCCCCGGCGACCAGGCCGGCGACGGTGAGCTCGGCGACACCGGCTCCGACACCCCGGTCGGCCTGATCGCGGGCATCGCGGCAGCGCTCGCGGCCATCGGCGGCGGCCTGACGTGGTGGATGCGCCGCCGACGGATGGTCACCGAGGACTGATCCGCCGGACCTTCATTACGGGCCCGCACCCAAGCCATGGGTGCGGGCCCGCGCCATGCCCATCGCTCAGAACGAGCAGCCCAGATGCGCCAGCGCCTGCTTGATGAGCAGCCCATGGCCGCCCGTCGTCTCCCGCTGCACCGCGTCCGAGGCGGCCTCCTGCGGCGTGAACCAGACGAAGTCCAGCGCGTCCTGACGCGGCGCGGCCTCGCCGGTCACCGGCACCGCGTAGGCGAGCGAGACGGCGTGCTGGCGCGGGTCGTGGTACGGGGTGATGCCCTGCGTCGGGAAGTACTCGGCGATGGTGAACGGTTGCGGCGACGCCGGGATCTTCGGGAACGCCATCGGCCCGAGGTCCTTCTCCAGATGCCGCAGCAGCGCGTCCCGCACCCGCTCGTGGTGCAGCACCCGTCCGGAGACGACGGCGCGGCTCACGGTCCCGTCGGGGCCGATGCGCAGCAGCAGGCCGACGGCGGTGACCTCGCCGCGGTCGTCCACGCGGACCGGTACGGCGTCGACGTAGAGGATCGGCATCTGGGCGCGGGCCTGCTCCAGCGTGTCGGGGGCAAGCCAGCCGGGCGAGGTGTCGGTCATGTCAGCCATCGTCTGATCGTATGCCGTCGGACGGCGGCCCGGGCGAGGGCTAAGGTCCTTTCCCCGTCGGCGGCGAAAGGGCCTTCCCCGTCAGCGACGCCGCCGCCGCTCCTCATCCTCGTCATGCGGGCCGAGGAGTTCGTCGGCCAGGGTGGGGAGATCGTCGAGCGGCGTCTCCACCGCCCAGTCCGGGCGCTCGCGTTGGGCGCGCTCGCCGGCCCCGTGATCCTGCGCCTTCGGGATGGCCCGGGTCTCCTCCGCGTCCGGGTCGGAGACCTGCGGGATCACCCGGGTCTCCTCGGCGTCCGCGTCGGGGACCTGCGGCATGACGCGGGTCTCCTCGGCATCCGGATTCCCGCCGGACTGCGGCAGCTTCTGCGTGGTCGCGGACTCGGAGTCCGCGGGGGCGCCGGGCTGCGGGAGCTTCTGGGTGGTGGTCTGCGACGGCCCGGCGTCCTCCGGCTCGGGCGTCTGCGGCAGCTCCTGGGTGACGGCATCGGGGCTCTCGGGCGCCGCGTCCGCGGGCTCCGCGGCAGCATCGACGGCCGCCGCGTCAGCGCCCGAGGCACCCGAGGCACCCGAGGCGCCCGAAGCGCCCGAAGCCGCCGCCTCCGCCGCCTGCCGCGCCTGCTCGGCCCGTAGCAGCGCCTCTTCCGCCAGCCGCTGCTTCTCGCGCCGCCGCTCCTCCGCCTCGGCGCGCAGCCGCGCCTCCTCCTCGGCGAGCCGGCGCTGCCGCTCCTCCTCCTGCCGGCGCGCGGCCTCCTCGGCCTCGCGCCGCTGCCGCTCCTCCTCGGCGAGGCGGCGGGCCTCCTCCGCCCGCTGCCGGGCGATCTCCGCCTCGCGCTCGGCCTCGCGCTGCTTGGCCTCCTCGATCTCGCGCCGCTTGCGCTCCTCTTCCTCGGCGCGCAGCCGGGCGAGGGTGGCCTGCCGTTCGCGCTCGAGGCGCTCCTCCTCGGCCTTACGGGCGGCCTCCTCGGCCTCCCGCCGCTTGCGCTCCTCCTCGGCGCGCTTACGGGCCTCCTCCTGCGCCTGCACCTCGGCGTCGGACAGCGGCAGCATCTGGTCGAGCCGGTGCCGTGCGACCGTCGTGATCGCCTCGGGCTCCTGCCCGGCGTCCACCACGAGATAGCGCGCCGGATCGGCGGCGGCCAGCGCCAGGAACCCGGACCGCACCCGCTCATGGAACTCCGCCGGCTCCGACTCCAGCCGGTCCGGCGCCTCGGTGAACCGCTCCCGCGCCGCGTCCGGCGCGATGTCGAGCAGCACGGTCAGATGCGGGACCAGCCCGTCGGTCGCCCACCGCGAGATCCGCGCGACCTCGGTCGGCGACAGATCGCGCCCCGCGCCCTGATACGCCACGGACGAGTCGATGTACCGGTCGGAGATGACGACGGCCCCACGCTCCAGCGCCGGCCGTACGACACTGTCCACGTGCTCGGCCCGGTCGGCGGCGTACAGCAGCGCCTCGGCGCGATGCGAGATCCCCTCCGACGACACATCGAGCAGGATCGACCGCAGCCGCTGCCCGATGGAGGTGGCGCCGGGCTCGCGGGTGACCACGACATCGTGGCCCTTGTCGCGGATCCACTGCGCGAGCGCCTCCACCTGCGTGGACTTGCCCGCGCCGTCGCCGCCCTCCAGCGCGATGAAGAAGCCCTTCGCGGACGGCGACTGCGCCGGCTCCGCGCCCCGGAAGAGCGCGTCGCGCAGATCGCGGCGGAGCGAGATGCCCTGCCGGTCGTCGGTCCGTACCAGCGCGAAGGCGGCGACCGGCAGCAGCAGCGCGCCGATCAGCATGAACGCGAACGCCGCGCCCCCGTGCGCGAAGACGAAGTCCCCGCTCTCCACCCGGTGCTGCCCGATGACGGCGGCGAGCAGCGGGGCGCCGACCGCGGCGAGCGCGATGGCGATACGTACCGCCGCGTGCAGGTGATCGGTGAGCCGCTGCCGCCGCCCGTCCTCGGTCTCCTGGTCGAGCAGGTCGTGCGCGGTGGCGGCGGTGGCGCCCGCCGCGATGCCCGCGAGCAGCGCGAGCAGCAGCCCGGTGGTCGCGTCGCCGACCAGGCCGACGGCGAGCAGCGCGACGCCGGTGACGGCGGTCGCGGTCGCCAGCAGCCGGCGACGGGAGAGCGCGGGCAGGATGCGGCTCGCGTACCGGATGCCGATGACAGGACCGCCGGTGAAGGCGAGCACGAGCAGCCCGTACGCGACCGGGCCGCCGCCGAGGTCGTACGCCTGCAGCACGGCCAGCGACACGGACGCGGCGATCGCGGCGGCGACCGCGGCACCGGCGAGGACGAGCAGCGGGATGGCGCTCGTCCGGCCCTTGTCCGGCTCGCCGTTACGCTTCGGCCGCCGCAGGCCCTCCAGCGGGGAGCGCGGGCGGGTGGCGCCGCCGTCGGGCAGCTCGACGAAGTACAGCACCGAGACGGAGGCGGCGAAGAGCCCAGCGGCGAGATAGCTGCCGAGGGCGGCCTGGTGGGTGGTGAACCAGTCGAAGCCGGAGCCGAGCAGGTTGCTGACGAGGGTGACGGCGACGAGCCCGGCGGCGGCGATCGGCAGGCTCAGATACGCGGTGCGCAGCGAGAGCCGGCGCAGCGCGTCGAGGCTGTCGGGCAGCGGCCTTATCGCGGCGCCCTCGGCGGGCGGCGCGGGGAGCAGCGCGGGCGCGGCGCTGTCCTTCGCGACGGTCCACAGCCGCTCGGCGACGCCGGTGACGAATGCGGTCACCAGAACCCACCCGAGCGCCTTGTCCGGCGTCCAGTCGATCCACAGCGGCGCGACGAGCAGCAGCCCTGCACGGATCGCGTCGGTGCTGATCATGGTCCACCGGCGGTCGAGCGGACCGCCGGCGGCGAGCAGCCCCGACACGGGCCCGAGCAGAACGGCCCCGAAGAGCAGGGTGGCGAGCAGCCGCACACCGAAGACGACGCTGATCGCGATAGCCGCCCCGCGATACCCCCCGCCGAAGCTCTCGGCCGCGACGGCGGCCTGCAGCCCGAGCAGGACGAGGACCAGGACGGAGAGCGCGTCCCCGATCCCACCGACCAGCTGGGCGCCCCAGAGGCGGCGCAGCGGCGGATAGCGGAGCAGCGCACGGAGCGCGCGTTCGCGCGAGTCGGCGGCGAGGGCGTTGTGGTCGTCGGCTGCGGTCACCATTCCGCCTAGCGTAGCGGGGCAACCCCCTCCGCTACGCGCCCGTGTCCGAACGGTTGCCCGGTTCTTGAGCCGGAACCACCGATCCCGGCACGGACACCGCGACCACCGCGGGCGCGGCGGGACCGCCGGGCCCCATGTCCGTAGCGCCGCCAGGTGCGATCGCCGCCGCCGCGGCGGGGGCCGGGCGCAGCACCACTACGGGACCGGTCGCGACGGGGCCGCCGGGCCCCATACCCGTGGCGCCGCCAGGTGCGATCGCCGCCGACGCGGGCGAGGACCGAGCGCAGCACCACTACAGGACTGGTCGCGACGGGGCCGCCGGGCCGTAGCGGTGCCGGATGCGGTCGCGTACGGGCCCGCCTGTCCCGCTCTCGCCACCGGGCGCGGTCGCACCCGCACGCCCCGCTGGAGGAGGGGAGCCAGTCCCGCCCACCCCCGCTGCCGACCAAGGGAAGCC
>NZ_JAAKZV010000106.1 GCF_011044975.1 Streptomyces coryli
CACCGCCCCCTCCCTTCCGTAGCCAGCCCTCCCACCGGCACCGGCACGTAGGTGAGACGGCAGCGCGGCCGTCACCATCCGATGCCAAGCCGTCCGTGGCGACAGGGCCGTGGCGCTACGCCGCGCGAGGCGCTTGGATGATCCACATGCAGCCTCTTCCACGATCACAGGCCGGCTGGACCATGGCCGTCTTCGGCGTACTAGCCGCCGTCATGGGGGTGATGGGGCTGATAGCCCCCGACGCCCTGCTCTCCGTCATGGGCTTCACCCCCGCCCCGGACACCGGCCGCGGAGACGGCGACCACACCCCGGTCTTCGTCACCGCCTCCTCCATGGCCGCCCTCAACATGGGCGTCTATTACGTACTGGCCGCCCTCTCCGACTGGCGCCCCTTCTTCCGCTGGACCGTCCCCTTCCGACTGCTGACCTGCACCGTCTTCACACTCGCGGTAATCGGCGATCGCGCCCCAGCCGCACTCATCGGCGTAGCCGCCTGGGAAGGCCTCGGCGCCCTGGCCACCTGGGCAGCCCTGCACCGCGACAAGAGCCGCGCCGAAGCCCCCCACCTCACGCCGGCCTGAATCCCGGAGAAGTATCAGAAGAAGCGCCGCACGAAGACATCCACCTTGCCGTTGCTGTCACCGGACACGACATCATCGGCCGCAGACTCGAAGACCACATCCCGCCCCCCGGCACTGACCGCATCACGCTCGGCCGTCGCGGGCTGCGTCGAGACGACCTCCTCCGTGCCGTTCCGCAGGTCGCGCAGCGTGAGCGGCGCCGGCCCTGAGGTGTCGGACGGCGCGTACAGCAAATACGTGCCGGTCGGATCGATGGCCAACCCCCGCACATTCGGCACCACTTGCTCCATGTCAGAGCTCACGTCATAGACATACGTGTCCGCCCCCGAGCGATAGACGACCTTCCTCCCGTCCTTGCTGAGCTGGACGAGAGACGCCGCCTTGCCCTGGCCCTCGATCGGGTCGGACGTCGTGCCGTCGGTCCGGTTCCACAGCCAGACGTCCTGCTCCTCGCGGTCGTCGTAGGCCACGTATTCGCCGTCGCCGCTGATGGACGGCCGGGCCGGGAGGGTGTGCTCGAACTCGCGGACCGTTTCGTACGTGTTGGCGCGCCAGTCGATCACCTCGATGATCTGCCTGGTCGGCGGTCGGCCATAGGTGCCGACCTGAGCGATGTACCGGGCGTCCCAACTCAGTGACGGCTGGCCGCTACTGAGGCCCGAGTGGTTGATGCCGATCGTGTCTCCGATGCCCGCCCGGGAGAGGAAGACCTTCGTGTCCCGCTGAATCAGGCCCGAGAAGGCTGCGTACTGCCCGTCGCCACTGATCACCGGGGACTGGAGCGAGCCGGCAATCGAGCTCATCGGCCGCGTCTGCCTCGCCCGCTGGTCGCGGACGTAGATCTTCTGCGCCCCGCCCGCATTGCCGGATCCGAGATTCGTCGCCGTCGACGAAAAGACGATGCGGCCGCCGTCGGTGGTGATCGAGGCGCCCGCGGAGTCACCGTCCGCCTGGGTGCCGTCGCTCCCGACGCTGATCCGCTCCACACCGGCTCCGGCCTCGCCCGCTCCGGTGCCAGCCGCCGCGGCCCCGGGCAGCGCTGCCGTGACCGCGCAGGCGGCGATCGCCGCGCTCAGCGCTGCCCGGACACGCCCGGCGGCACGCCGATTCGTCTTTCCCCGCGTTGTTCCCCCGTGCACCCGCATGTTCCCCCCATGTAGAAGACCGCCTCCGGCTCCCCCGCCGGAGGGTCATGAACATGCAAGCGTGAGGTCGCTATGGGGTCAATGCGCCATATGCGGCTGGGTCGATGCGCCACCTGGCGTACCGCGAGACGCGCTCCGGCTCAGCTCACGCCGGACGGAAGACCGGCACCCTGCGCTCCCCGCCGCCCTCGCGGAAGGTCACCCGGAGCGGCATCCCGACCCGCAGGTCCGCCTCGGCGCAGTCCACTACCTCGGTCATCATCCGGGGACCCTCGGCGAGTTCGACCACCGCCGCCGCATACGGAACCCGCTCACCGAACGGCGGCAGGTCATTCATATGCACTACGGACCACGTGTACAGCGACCCCACCCCGCTCGCCTCCTCCCACACCACGTCCTCGCTCCAGCACTGCGGGCAGAACTCGCGCGGGTAGTGGTGCGCGGCCCCGCAACCGTCCGCCCGGCACCGGCGGATCAACAGCCGGCCCTCCGCGGCCGCCTCCCACCACGGCCGGGTGAAGGCATCGAGCTCGGGAACGTCGTATCGCACACTGCTCGCCATGACATCTGACGGTACGTCAGTTAACGGCTTGAGGACAGCCTTCCGCTTGATCTCCGCAAGACGTGAGGCTTGCTCTAGTCTTCGCCGCATGTCCATGACCGGTGATCTCACGCACATCCCCCCGGCGTACGTCATCGGCGCCGGACCAGGCGGCCTCGCCACTGCGGCCGCGCTCAAGGCCCGCGGGGTACGGGCCGTCGTGCTGGAGAAGTCCCCGTCGGTGGCGGCCTCTTGGCGCGGTCACTACGACCGGCTGCGGCTGCACACCACCCGCGCGCTGTCCGGGCTGCCGGGGCTGCCGATCCCGCGCAAGTACGGGCGGTGGGTGGCGCGCGACGACGTGGTGCGGTACCTCGAGGCGTACGCCGAGCACCACCAGCTGGAAATCATCTCCGGCGTCGAGGTCAGCCGCGTCGAGCGGAACGGCGACTCCGGCGAATGGCGGCTGCACGCCACCGGCGGGCGCGAGCTCACCGGCCGCGCGGTGGTCGTCGCCACCGGCTACAACCACACCCCGCACCTGCCGGACTGGCCGGGCCGCGCATCGTACGACGGCGAGCTGCAGCACGCCGCGCACTACCGCAACCCCGGCCCGTACCAAGGCAAGGACGTCCTGGTCGTCGGCACCGGCAACACCGGCACCGAGATAGCCGTCGACCTCGCCGAGGGCGGGGCTTCCCGGGTGCGGATCGCGGTGCGGTCGCTGCCGCACATCCTGCGGCGGACGACGGCGGGCTGGCCCGCGCAGCGCACGGGGATGCTGGTGCGCCGGCTGCCGGTGAAGCTGGTGGACCGGATGGCGGCGAAGACGGCCAAGTGGAGCGTGCCCGACCTCGGCGAGTACGGGCTGCCGTACCCGGCGAGCGGGCTGTACTCGCGGGTGCTGGAGGGGTCGATTCCGGTGCAGGACGTCGGCTTCATCAAGGCCGTGCAGCAGCGGCGGGTGATCGTGGTGCCCGCCGTGCACGGCTTCGAGAAGGGCCGGGTGGTGCTGATGGACGGCACCGAGGTGGAGCCGGACGCGGTGATCGCCGCCACCGGCTACCGGACCGGGCTCGAGGACCTCGTCGGGCATCTGGACGTGCTCGACGAGCACGGGCGGCCCCGCACGCACGGCCCGGAGACGCTGCCGCACGCGCCGGGCCTGTACTTCACCGGCTACACGAACCCGATCAGCGGCATGCTCCGCGAAATCGCCCTGGACGCGGAGAAGATCGCCCGGGCGGCGGCGAAGGCCGTCGGCTGAACAGACCCCCTCACATTCCCCCGATTCCCCTGTAGCGAAGGAGACACGTGTCCAACGACGCGGACATACCGAGATCGTTCTCCCGCCGCGGTGTGCTGAGCGGCGCCGCCGCCGCGGCCGCCGGGCTCGGCCTGGCCACGGCGAGCCCCGCGCGGGCCGTCGAATCCCGCACCGTCGACGTCGCAGTGATCGGCGCCGGACTGGCCGGGCTCACCGCCGCCCGGGACCTGGTCGCGGCGGGCAAGAACGTCGTCGTGCTGGAGGCCCGCGACCGGGTCGGCGGCCGGGTGTACAACGCGCCGCTGCCGAACGGCGGCGTGACGGAGGCGGGCGGCGAGTTCATCGGCCCGACCCAGGACCGGATCAAGGCGCTCGCCGACTCGCTGGGCGTGGCGACCTTCCCGACGTACAACTCCGAGGCCAAGAACCTGCTCTACATGGGCGGCACCGCCACCCCGTACGAGACCGGCGGGCCGCTCGGGCCGCTGCCGCCGATCGACGAGGCCGGGCTGACCGAGCTGGCGACGATGATCGGGACGCTGGACGCGATGGCCGCGACCATCCCGGTCGACGCGCCCTGGACGCATCCGGACGCCGCGCAGCTGGACGCGATCACCTTCGAGCAGTGGCTGCAGGACAAGATCACCACGCCGTCGGCGCGCTTCCTCACCGAGGTGGCCACGGCCTCGGTCTTCTCCGCCGAGCCGGACGAACTGTCCTTCCTCTTCGTCCTCTTCTACATCGCCGCAGCCGGCAACGAGACCACCCCCGGCAGCTTCGGCCGGCTCATCGACACCGGCAACGGCGCGCAGGCGCTGCGCTTCGTCGGCGGCTCCCAGCTGGTGCCGATCAAGCTCGCGCAGAAGCTCGGCAGCCGGGTACTGCTGCGGCGGCCGGTCACCGGCATCAAGCAGACGTCGACGGGCGCGGTCGTCTACGGCAGCACCTTCGCGGTGACCGCGAAGCAGGTCGTCGTGGCGCTGCCGCCGGCGCTGGCGGGGCGGCTCGGCTACGCGCCGCGGCTGCCCGCCGACCGCGACCAGCTGGACGGCAAGATGCCGATGGGCCATGTCGGCAAGGCGATCGCGGTCTACAACAAGCCGTTCTGGCGCGACGCGGGCCTGAACGGCCAGGTGCTGTCGGACGCGGGCGTGGTCCGCTCGACCTTCGACAACTCGCCGCCGGACGCGTCGTACGGCGCCCTGATGGGCTTCATCGAGGCCGACATCATGCGCGAGTACGACACGAAGCCCGCGTCGGAGGTGAAGGCGGCGGTCCTGAAGGACTACGTCACCTACTTCGGCTCGCAGGCCGCGAACCCGACCGGCTTCGTCCTGCAGCGCTGGGACAACGAGCGCTACTCCCGCGGCGGCCCCACCGGCATCGCTCCGCCCGGCGTCCTGACGTCGTACGGCGAGGCGCTGCGCAAGCCGGTCGGCCGCATCCACTGGGCGGGGACGGAGACCTCCGGCTACTGGATCGGCTACATGGACGGTGCGGTCCGCTCGGGCGAGCGGGTGGCGAAGGAGGTTCTGGGGGTGCTGTAACGGGGGCGATTGCAGCCCGACTGCGTCCGCCCACTTCCTGACTAGTTGTCTCGCCAGTAATCTGATGGAGCGTCAGATTACTGGCGGGACACCGACGTCGAGCGGCAGGAGTGGCGGACGATGCTGGGATCCACCCATGGCACCCTCACCACCCACAACCGGGTTGCGGCCTACAGCGCTTCCGACGAGCAGCCGAGACCCGATGGAGACGTCGACGTCAGCGGACAGCCGCTGCAGGCGACGGAAGTGGACCTCGACCGGTTCTTCCGGCCGGAATCCGTGGCCGTCATCGGGGCCTCGGACGCCGAGGGCCGGCCGAACACCGGCATCACCCGGCAGCTCATCGCCTGGGCCGAGCGGGTCGGCGCGCGGCTGCACCCCGTACACCCGAAGCGCAAGACGGTCTTCGGGCTGCCCTGCCACCGGTCGGTGGCCGATCTGCCGGAGCCGGTCGATCTGGCGGTCCTGCTGGTGGCCGACCCGCTGCCGGTCATCGAGGAACTGGCCGCGGCCAAGGTGAAGTTCGCCGTCGCCTTCGCCTCCGGCTTCGCCGAGACCGGTGAGGCGGGCGCGGCGGCGCAGGCCCGGCTGGCCGAGACCGTGCGCGACTCGGGCCTCCGGCTGCTGGGGCCGAACACCAACCTCAACGCCTTCGAGGCCTTCCGCGAGGACCTGGAAGGACCCGCGATCGCGCTGATCACCCAGTCCGGCCACCAGGGCAGGCCGGTCTTCACCCTCCAGGAGCTCGGCATCCGGCTCTCCCACTGGGCGCCCACCGGCAACGAGGCCGACCTGGAAACCGCCGACTTCATCGAGTACTTCGCCCGGCAGCCGGAGGTCGGCTCCATCGCGCTGTACGCCGAGGGCTTCCGCGACGGCCGCAGCTTCCTGCTCGCCGCGGACGCCGCCGCCCGCCGCAAGGTGCCGGTGGTCGCGGTGAAGGTCGGCCGCACCGAGGCCGGCGCCCGCTCGGTCGCCTCCCACACCGGCAAGCTGACCGGCGCGGACGACGTGATGGACGCGGCCATGCGGCAGTACGGCGTGATCCGCGTGGACGGGCTCGACGAGCTGCAGGACACCTCGGCGCTGCTGGCCCGCGCCAAGCCGCCGCAGGCCGCCGGCGTCGTGGTGTATTCGATCTCCGGCGGCACCGGCGCCCACTTCTCCGACCTGGCCACCGCGGCCGGCCTCGAACTCCCTCCCCTCTCCGCCGACAAGCAGGCGGAACTGCACCAGTGGATACCGGACTACCTCGACGTCTCGAACCCCGTCGACTGCGGCGGCCACCCGGTCGGCGACGAGCGCGGCCGGAAGATCATCGACGCGATCCTGGCCGACCCGGCCGTCGGCTGCCTGATCGTGCCGATCACCGGCCCCTTCCCGCCGATGAGCGACCGGCTCGCCGCCGACCTCGCCGCGGCCGCGGAGACGACGGACAAGCTGATCTGCGTGGTGTGGGGGTCCCCGGTCGGCACCGAGGACGCCTATCGCCGTACGCTGCTGGGCTCTTCGCGCCTCGCCACCTTCCGCACCTTCGGCAACTGCATCACGGCCGTCCGCGCCTGGCGGGACCACCATCGCTTCACCTCCCCCTACTTCTCACCCTTCGACGAGGCGCCGCGCACCCCCTCCCCCTCCGCCCGCAAGGCGCGGGCGCTGCTCAAGCCCGGGCAGCAGCTGAGCGAGCACGCGGCGAAGCAGCTGCTGCGGGCGTACGGCATCCGGGTGCCGCGCGAGCAGCTCGTCACCAGCGCCGCCGCGTCCGTACGGGCCGCGGCGCAGGTGGGCTACCCGGTGGTGATGAAGGCCTCGGCGCCGCAACTGGCGCACAAGTCGGAGCTCGGCCTGGTCAAGGTCGGCCTCACCTCGGCCAGTCAGGTCCGCGAGGCCTATCGCGAACTGACGGATATCGCGCGCTTCGAGAACGTCGAGCTCGACGGGGTGCTGGTCTGCCAGATGGTCGAGCGCGGCGTCGAGATGGTCGTCGGCGTCTCCCGCGACGAACTCTTCGGGCCCACGGTCACGGTCGGCCTCGGCGGCGTACTCGTCGAGGTCCTCGACGACGCGGCCGTCGGCATCCCGCCCTTCGGCGAGACCCAGGCCCGCAGAATGCTCGACTCGCTCCGCGGCCGCGCCCTTCTCGACGGCGTCCGCGGCGCCCCGCCCGCCGACACCGAAGCCCTCGTCGAAGTCGTCCTGCGCGTCCAGCGCATGGCCCTCGAACTGGGCGACTCCCTGGCGGAACTCGACATCAACCCCCTGGTCGTCCTGCCCCGCGGGCAGGGCGCGGTCGCCCTCGACGCATTGGCGGTCTGCAGTTGAACTCGCATGTGAACTCCCCCGTTCCTCCCGTGGATTCATTGATACTCCACGCCACTGACAACGGCGTCCTGACGCTCACCCTCAATCGCCCCGACGCGATGAACGCCATCACGCCCGACCAGCGTGAATGGCTGATTCAGCGGCTCGGCGACGCCTCCGCGGACCCGGACGTCAGGGCCGTGGTGCTGACCGCCACCGGCCGCGGCTTCTGCGCCGGCGCGGACCTCCGGAGCGGGAGCAAAGCGGGGACCGCCCCCGAGCGCATCACCGGCGACGTCGCCCGCACCATCCGCACCGGCGCCCAGCGCCTCATCGCCGCCGTCCTCGACTGCGAAAAGCCCGTTCTCGCCGCCGTCAACGGCACCGCCGCCGGACTCGGCGCGCACCTCGCCTTCGCCTGCGACCTGGTCATCGCGGCCGAAGAGGCCAAATTCATCGAGGTGTTCGTACGCCGCGGCCTCGTCCCCGACGCCGGCGGCGCGTATCTGCTTCCCCGCCTCATCGGCCCGCAGCGCGCCAAGGAGCTGATGTTCTTCGGCGACGCGCTCCCCGCCGCCGACGCCGAGCGGCTCGGCCTGGTCAACCGCGTCGTCCCCGCCGCCGACCTCGACAAGACCGCCCGCGAGTGGGCCGAGCGCCTCGCCCAGGGCCCGACCCGCGCCCTCGCCCTCACCAAGCAGCTCGTCAACGACTCCCTCGACACCGGCCGCACCCAGGCCTTCGCCGCCGAAGCCGCCGCTCAAGAGATCAACATGACGACACAGGACGCCCAGGAGGGCGTAGCCGCCTTCGTCAGCCGCCGCGAACCGCAGTACCGCGGTCGCTAGCCGCGGACCGCCGGGCCCCGCTCACTCGCCGCCAGCAGCAGCCGCAGCGAGTCCGCCGACGGCGACCCGGCCTCCGCGGTGTACGTCACCAGCGCCTGGTCCGGGTCGTCGGGCAGCCGCAGCGTCTCGTACGAGAGGGACAGCGGCCCGACCAGCGGATGGTGCAGCGCCTTCGTGCCGTGCGTCTTCTCGCGTACGTCATGCGCCGCCCACAGCTCGGCGAACTCCGGGCTGCGCCGCACCAGCTCGCCGACCAGGCCGCAGCCCGCGGGGTCGTTCGGGTGCGCGCCGGCCTCCATGCGCAGGAAGGCCACGATGTCCGCGGCCTTGCTGCCCCAGTCGTCGTAGAGGTCGCGCATGCCCTCGTCCAGGAAGACCATCCGCGCCCAGTTGCGCTCGGCCACCGGCAGCGAGCCGAAGTCGGTGAAGACGGCGGCCGCGGCGTCGTTCCAGGCCAGCACGTCCAGGCGGCGGCCGATCACGTACGCCGGGACGTCACCGACCGCGTCCAGCAGCCGCTGCAGCCCAGGCCGTACCGTCTGCCGCTCGGCGACGGCGTCGGCGCCCTCCGCGCAGCAGTCGCCGCCCGCCTCCTCGCCTCCGGCGGGCCTGGCCAGGTTGTACAGATGCTGCCGCTCGGTCTCGTTCAGCTTCAGCACCCGGGCGACCGCGTCCAGCACCGCCTCGGAGAAGTGCACGTTACGGCCCTGCTCGAGCCGGATGTAGTGGTCCACGCTGACGCCCGCCAGCATGGCCAGCTCCTCGCGGCGCAGCCCCGGCACCCGGCGCATGCCGCCGTACTCGCCCAGGCCGACGTCGGCCGGCTGGATCCGGGCCCTGCGGGAGCGCAGAAACTCTCCCAGGGTGTCGCTTCGCCTCAATCCCATGTGTTCCAGTATCACCGGACCGCGGCGGCGGCTGCCTGGTCACCGCGTGCCCAGGAACAGGCGGGCTCTCCCACCTGCCCGGATGCTCCTGCATGCTCGGTCGCATGACTGACACGACCCTCAGCCCCACCACCACCCCCGTCACCTCGGTTACCGCGTACGCCGCCCTCGCCGCCAAGGCCCCGCTGGAGCGCACCACCGTGCCGCGCCGCCCGGTCGGCGAGCACGACGTGCTGATCGAGATCAAGTACGCCGGCATCTGCCACTCCGACATCCACCAGGCCCGCGACGAGTGGGGCCCGGGCACGTATCCGATGGTCCCGGGCCACGAGATCGCCGGTGTGGTCACCCAGGTCGGCTCGGGTGTGACGAAGCACACGGTGGGCGACCGGGTCGGCGTCGGCTGCTTCGTGGACTCCTGCCGCGAGTGCGAGCAGTGCGAGGCCGGCCTGGAGCAGTTCTGCCAGAACGGCACCGCCACGTACAACGACCACGGCCGGGACGGCGAGCCCACCTACGGCGGCTACTCCACCCACGTCGTCGTGGACGAGGGCTACGCGCTGCGCATCCCCGAGGGCATCGCCCTGGACGAGGCAGCGCCGCTGCTGTGCGCCGGCATCACCCTTTACTCGCCGCTCGCTTACTGGCAGGCGGGTCCCGGCAAGAAGGTCGCCATCGTCGGCATGGGCGGCCTTGGCCACATGGGCGTGAAGATCGCGCACGCCATGGGCGCCGAGGTCACCGTGCTCTCGCAGTCCCTGCGCAAGCAGGACGACGGCCTGCGGCTCGGCGCGGACCACTTCTACGCCACCTCTGACCCGCAGACCTTCGAGGAGCTGGCGGGCACCTTCGACCTGATCGTGTCCACCGTCTCGGCGCCGCTGGACTTCGCGGCGTACCTGGGGCTGCTGAAGCCGCGCGGCGTCCTGGCGAACGTGGGCGCGCCCGCCGAGCCGATCGAGCTGGCGCTCTTCTCGCTGATCCTCGGCAACAAGACCCTGGCCGGCTCGCAGATCGGCGGCATCGCCGAGACCCAGGAGATGCTGGACTTCTGCGCATCGCACGGCATCGGCGCCGAGATCGAGACGATCCGGGGCGAGCAGATCAACGAGGCGTACGAGCGGGTGCTCGCCAGCGATGTGCGCTACCGCTTCGTGATCGACACGGCGACGCTGTAATCGGCGACACTGTCATCAGCGCCCGCAATCGCCTGTCCCCTGCCCTTCCAATCTGACGATCCATCAGATTCACTGGATCCATGATGGGACACGCGGGCATGGCGGCCGAGGCCGTACGCCACTTGCGTACGGCCCCGGCCGTCGTAGCCACCCCCCGCCCTGAGCTGCGGGCCGTACGCGACGACGAGCGCGCACCGGTCCCGGCCGCCGACATGCGCCGGGTCATGGGCCACTTCGCCACCGGCGTCGCGGTCATCACCACTCAGGACGAGGAAGGACCGGCGGGCTTCGCCTGCCAGTCCGTCGCCTCGCTCTCGCTCGAACCGCCGCTGGTCGTCTTCATGGTCGGCCGTACGTCCACCACCTGGCCGCGGATCGCCCGCGTGGGCACGTTCTGCGTGAACGTCCTCACCGCGGACCAGGGCGAGTTGTGCCGCGGCTTCGCGGTCAGCGGCGGCGACAAGTTCGCGGGCGTCGACTACGAGGCCGCCCCCGCCACCGGCTCCCCGCGCCTGGCGGGGGCGGCGGCCTGGGTCGACTGCCGTATCCAGGCCGTGCATACGGGCGGCGACCACCTCATCGTGGTGGGACGGGTGGAGGCGCTGGACGCCAGGGACGACGACGCGGCGCCGCTGCTCTTCCACCGGGGCGGCTTCGGCGGCTTCAGTCCTGGCGGGTGAGGATGTAGCGGTCGCCCGAGTCCGGGTCGCCGTACCAGTCGTAGAGCGTCGGCTTCTCCTGCGTACCGCCGAAGGTCAGTCCGTACAGATTGCAGGGCACGATGGTCAGCTCGATGCCGTCGCCCTGGAGGGACTTCGACCAGCGGCCCGTGCCGGTGCACTCTTTGGGCTCGTCCGTGATCCGCCCCGGCGGGTGGTCGTCAGTGACGTGCGCCACCGCGGTGCCGTCGGCCGACAGGCGCAGGGTGTCGCCGTGGCCGCCGGTCCAGGTGCCGGCCAGTTCCGTGGCGCTGAGCCTTGGCGCCTCGTACAGCTCGAGCAGGCCCGTCGCGTACGCGGTGATCCCCGTGCCGAGCACCGCCACCCACAGCGCCGCACCCCCGGCGACGGCCGTGCCCACGATGCCCCAGCGGGCGCCGGGGCGCTTCCGGCTCGCCGCGGCCCGCGCGAAGAGCGTGGCCGGGGTCAGGGCGGCAACCAGACCGAGCCAGAGCAGCGGCCCCAGGAGGGCCGGGCCACCGGTCGCCGCCACCGGCACACCGACGGCAAGCGCGACCACGGCGGCCACCGCGGCGATCGCCGCCAGACACCACCACCAGCGGTCCTGCCGGCCGGCCCGGCGCACCGCCCACCGCGCGAACAGGTGCAGCGGAAGCACCACGCCCACCGATCCGACGCAGGCGAGGAAGACCGTGAGGACGACTGCCAGCACGCCGAACACCAGGTAGCCGATCAGCGCGGGGAAGCCGCCCGCTATGAAGATCTCGTCCTGCAGGCTCCACAGGAACAGGCCCGTCGCGGCGGTCACCATTTCGGCGCCGAGCATCAGCGCCCCGGCCAGCCACGCCGCGAAGGCTCCCGGCTGCCGTGGCTGCCGCGGTTGCCACGGCCCCGGAACGTACTGTCCCGATGGCCAGTGCCCCCAGCGCGAAGACGTCGTCTGCGTCATGCGACCCCCCGTTGTCCAGGCACATCATGCACCTGGGTACACGGGCACCAGCCGCGGGGTGGGCTACCTCACGCCACCGCGGGCGCCTGCTTGCCGCGGCGGATCACCAGCGACATCAGCGCCGCCAGCGCGCACAGCCCGCCCGAGGCCAGCCACACGGTGTCGTACGAGCCGGTGACGTCCCGTACGACGCCGCCGATGAAGGCGACCAGGCCCGCGCCCACCTGGTGCGCGCCCAGCACCCAGCCGAAGACGATCGCCGCGTCGTCGCCGTAGTGCTCGCGGCACAGGGCGAGGGTGGGGGGCACGGTGGCGACCCAGTCGAGGCCGTAGAAGACGATGAAGAAGATCATCGGCGGGCGCACCTCGCCGCCCGAGTTGATCAGCAGTAGCGGCAGGAACATCAGCGACAGGCCGCGCAGCGCGTAATAGACGGCGAGCAGCCGGCGGGAGTCGAAGCGGTCGGTGAGCCAGCCGGAGAAGATCGTGCCGATGATGTCGAAGACGCCGACGACGGCCAGCAGCGACGCGGCGGCGGTCGGCGGGATGCCGTGGTCGTGCGCCGAGGGTACGAAGTGGGTGCGGATGATCCCGTTGGTCGAGGCGCCGCAGATGGCGAAGGTGCCGGCGAGCAGCCAGAAGGGGCCCGTCTTCGAGGCGCGCACCAGGGCCGTCACCGCCCGGCGCCCGGCCCCGGTCACCGGCGCCGGCTTGGGGACGAACTCGCCGCCATAGGGGGCGAGTCCGACGTCCGCCGGGTGGTCGCGCAGCAGCAGCCATACGAAGGGGACGACGGCGAGCGCGGAGAGCGCGACCGTCACCGAGGCGGGGCGCCAGCCGTACTCCTCGGTCATCCACGACAGGGTGGGCAGGAAGACGAGCTGGCCGGAGGCCATCGCCGCGGTGAGCACACCGGTGACGAGGCCGCGCCGCTTGACGAACCAGCGGTTGGTGACGGTGGCGGAGAAGGCGAGCGCCATGGAGCCGCTGCCGAGGCCGACGAGGACGCCCCAGTAGAGCATCAGTTGCCAGCTTGCTGTCATCCATACGGACAGCAGCGCTCCGGCCGCGATCATCATCAGCGCCACCGCGACGACCCGGCGGATGCCGAAGCGGTCCATGAGAGCGGCGGCGAAGGGGGCGGTCAGGCCATAGAGGGCGAGGTTGACGGAGACGGCGAGGCCGATGGCGCCGCGCGACCAGCCGAACTCGTCGTGCAAGGGGTTGATCAGCAGACCGGGCAGGGAGGCGAAGGCGGCGGCGCCGATGATCGTCACGAAGGTGACGGCGGCGACGAACCAGGCGCGGTGCACGCGCGCGGGCCGCTTCTGGCGCAGAGGGCCGCCTTCTGGGGTGCTGGGGAGCTGCTCGGTCTGCGTCATGGACATGAGCTTCGCCTGCGCCGGCCGTACGGAGCGAGTGGCCCGTGGGCCAACATATGCAAGGATTGGGCCATGGCAGTTTTCGCGCCCGACGGCCGCCACCGCGTCGCCGTCCTCGTACGACACGGTCTGCTGCCCATGGAGCTGGGCATCGTGCACCGCCTGCTCGGCCGCGCGCGGGCGGCCAGGGGCGAGCTGCTCTACGAGGTGGTGACCTGCAGCACGGCGCCCGGAGTGGTGCGTACGGACGCGGACTTCACCATCAACGTGGACCACGGCCCCGAGGCGCTCGACGAGGCCGACACCGTGATCATCCCCGCCTCGCACGAATCGGACGAGGCCTTCACGGACGGGCGGCTGCCCGACGACCTGGCGGCCGCCCTGTCCCGTATCCGCACCGACGCCCGGATCGCGTCGATCTGCACCGGCGCGTCCGTGCTCGCGGCCGCCGGGCTGCTGGACGGGCGGCGCGCAACGACGCACTGGCGCTATGCGGAGCGTTTCCAGCAGCTGTTTCCCGCGGTGCGCCTCGACCCCGAGGTGCTGTATGTGGACGACGGCCGCATCCTCACCTCGGCCGGCGTCGCCTCCGGTACGGACCTGTGCCTGCACCTGGTCCGCCGCGACCACGGCGCCGCGGTGGCCAACGACGTGGCCCGGCGCACGGTCGTGCCGCCGCACCGGGACGGCGGGCAGGCCCAGTTCATCCGCCGCCCGGTCCCGGAGCCGCAGGTCGCGTCCACCACCCTGGCGCGCGCCTGGGCGCTCGCGCGGCTGCACGAGCCCCTGTCGCTGCGCGACATGGCGACACAGGAGTCGATGTCGGTACGGACCTTCACCCGCCGCTTCCGCGAGGAGGTCGGGATGAGTCCGGGACAGTGGCTGACCCAGCAGCGGGTGGAGCACGCCCGGCATCTGCTGGAGGACACCGACCTGTCGGTGGACCAGGTGGCCCGGGACGCCGGCTTCGGGACGGCGGCCTCGATGCGCCAGCACCTGCAGGCGGCGCTGGGGGTGTCGCCGAGCGCGTACCGGCGCACCTTCAGGACCGGGGTGGCTGCCTAGGGCGTATCGGCGCCCTCAGGGGTGTGCGCGGTGTGCGCGACCGGGCAGCCGCCGGTGAGCTGCCCCAGGAAGGCGTTCGGGTCGTAATAGTGCTCGACCTCGAGCAGCCGCAGGTCGTCGTCGACCTTGGCGACGCTCATCCCGAACATCTCGACGGTCTCCCCATGGGGCGCGAAGCCGTGGTACTCGCCGTCGAAGCCGCCCCAGTGCCGCCACTTGAAGGCGACGAACGGCGGCGGTGAGAGCACTTCGAGCACCTCCCAGAAGAACCCGCCGGGGAACGCCTGGTGGAAGACCTCGTGGGAGGACTCGAAGCTCTCGTCCTTGCGGTAGAAGACGCTGTCGCCGATGAGGATGTTGTAGCTGCCGGTGGCCGCGATGTCGGCGGCGGTGACCCAGGGGCCGCCGTTGACGTTGGTGCGGAAGTGTTCGGTGACCATGGAGACCCAGGTGGCCGGATCCTTCTTGTGGGAGACCTCCATCTCGAAGACCTGGACGATGCTCTCGACGACCGCCTCCAGGGAGCCGGGCTCGAACTCGTGGGTCCGCTGCCGGGGCATCAGCTCGTGCGACTTCTCGTAACCGGGTGCCTCGTCGCGCCAGTCCTCGGGCTCCGCCGCGGCGACTACGGCGTCGCGGCCCTGCAGCCAGATCGGGGTTTCCTGCATCGGACGCCCTCCAGGGGAGACGGTGCGCCCGATAGTTACGCAGTCAACCTTTGGCCACAAGTGCACAAGTGGTTGGCATAGTTGTCCGGCAAGTGGGTCGAATAGTTCCGGACTTGTTCAGAAAGTGAGCACCGCCCGGGCAACCCGTCCGCTTTCGGCCGCCTCGGCCGCCTTCGTGAAGTCCTCGATCGGATAGCTCTCGGTGACCAGCTCGTCCAGAAGGAGGCGTCCGCTGCGGTACAGCTCCGCGTAGAGCGGGATGTCGCGCTGCGGCCTGGAGGATCCGTAACGGCAGCCCAGAATCGACTTGTCGAGGAAGAGCGAGGCCGCCGGGAAGGTGGCTTCCGCCCCGGCCGGGGGCACGCCGAGCAGCACCGCTTGCCCGCTCCAGTCGAGGAGTTCGATGGCGAGCTGGAAGAGCTTGGGTATCCCGACGCACTCGAAGACATGGTCCGCGCCGGCCGGGAGCACCTCCCGTACGGCCGCGGCCGTATCGTCCACCGCCGAGGCATCGACGAAATGCGTAGCGCCGAACTGCCGGGCCACCGCTTCTTTGGCCGGATTTGAATCCACGGCGACCACGGTGGACGCGGCGGCGATACGGGCCCCCTGCAGCACATTGAGGCCGATACCGCCCGCGCCGATCACGACGACGGTGTCGCCGCGCTGCACCTGGGCGCGGTTGAGGACGGCCCCGGCGCCGGTCAGGACGGCGCAGCCGATGAGGGCGGCGGAGGGCAGCGGGATGCTCTTGTCGATCTTCACGGCCTGGGCGGCCTTGACCACGGTGCGTTCGGCGAAGGCGGAGTTGGCGGCGAAGTTCCACAGTTTCTCGCCACCGCGGCTGAAGGGCTGCTCCAGATTGCCGAAGGAGCGGCGGCACATGGTGGGGCGGCCGCGGTGGCACTCGGCGCAGGTGCCGCAGTTGGCGATGGTGGACAGGGCGACGTGATCGCCCGGCGCGACATGGGTGACGCCCGCGCCGACCGCCTCGACGACGCCGGCGCCCTCGTGGCCGAGGACGACCGGGGGCGGGAACGGGATGGTGCCGTCGATCACGGACAGGTCGCTGTGGCAGAGGCCGGCCGCCTTGATGCCGACGAGGACCTCGCCGGGGCCCGGGTCGCGGACCTCCAGGTCGTCGACGATGTGTGGCTGCTTGCCGTCGAAGATGACGCCTCGCATGGTGGTCTCTCCTCTATTCGGGACGGCTGTTCGGGAGGCTGCTCAGGACGGCTGCTCAGGACGGCCAGACGATGGACTGGAGCTCGCTGTACGCGTGCAGGCCGAAGGAGCCGCCGTCGCGGCCGACGCCGGATTCCTTGAACCCGCCGAAGGGCGTCTCGGGGTGGCGCTGCGCGGTGTTGATGCCGACGTTCCCGCTGCGCAGCCGGGCCGCGAAGGCCCAGGCGCGGCCGGCGTCGCTGGAGAAGACGTAGTCGTAGAGGCCGTACGGGGTGCCGGTGGCGATCCGTACCGCCTCGTCCTGGTCGTCGAAGGGGATGACGACGACGACCGGGCCGAAGATCTCCTCCTGCGCGACGGTCATGTCGGGGGTGACGTCGGCGAGCACGGTGGGGGCGGCGTAGAACCCGGGCTTGAGCTCGGGGCGTTCGCCGCCGGCGGCGACGCGGGCGCCCTGCTGCCTGGCGCCTTCGACGTACGCCTCGACGCGGTCGCGCTGGGCGGCGGAGATGAGCGGGCCGACGATCGTGGAGTTATCCACAGGGTTACCGACTGTCAGTGACTGTGCGTAATGTGTGAGTGCGGCGACGGCCTGTTCGTACAGCGATCGGTGTACGAGCATGCGCGTCGGCGCCGTGCAGATCTGTCCGCTGTGGAAGGAGAAGGTCGAACCGACCGCCATGACCGCCGACTTGAAGGTCTTCTCGTCGGCGTCCTCGAGAACGATGGCCGCGCCCTTGCCGCCGAGCTCCATGAGGGTGCGCTTCATCTGCCCGCCCGCGGCTTCGGCGATCTTCTTTCCTACGGCAGTGGAGCCGGTGAAGCTGACCATGTCCGTGTCGTGATGGGCGACGAGCGCCTCGCCCGTGACGGCCGACGAGCCCGTGACGACGTTGTAGACGCCGTCCGGCAGGCCTGCTTCCTTCATGATCGGGCCCAGCTCCAGGCAGCCGAGCGGGTCCTGCGGTGCGGGCTTGGCCACGACGGTGTTGCCCATGGCGAGGGCCGGGGCCACCTTGCCCGCGAGGTTGGCGATGGGGAAGTTGTAGGAGGTGATGCATGCGACGACGCCGATGGGGCGGCGCACGGCCGCCGCGCCGATGAGCCCGCCGGGCGCGAGCGGGCTGGCGGCGACGGGGTGCGGGGCGAGCGGCAGGGTGTCGGGCTCCAGCGCGCCGCGGGCGTAGCGGCGGAAGCGGTCGGCCGCGGTGGGGACCTGCATGGACTGCGCCACGCGCATGGTGGCGCCGGTCTCGGCCTGCACCAACGGCACCAGCTCGGCGGCCCGTTCGGAGATCAGCGCGGATATCCGCTCCAGGACGGCGGCGCGCTCACGCGGGTCCGTACGGGACCAGCCGTCGAAGGCGGCCCTGGCGGCCTCGGCGGCGGCGCCCACTTCGGCGGCGGTGCCCTCCGGGGCGTGGCCGACGATCTCCTCGGTGGCCGGGTTGACGACCTGGTAGTGGCCCTGTTCGGCCTGCTGCCAGCCGCCGTTGATCCAGTGGCCGTATTCCTTGGGCTGCGACGGTTCTGGCATGGTCAGGCTCCCTTCGGCAGGCCGAGGACGCGACCGGCGATGATGCCGCGCTGGATCTCGTTCGAGCCGCCGTAGATGGTGTCGGCGCGGGAGAAGAGGAACGCCCGCTGTGCCGGGTCGAGTTCGTACGGTGCGTCGGCGCTCCAGTCGCCGGGCCCGGTCGCGGCGTCCGCGCCGCGCACGGCCACGGCGAGCTCGCCGAGGCGCTGGTGCCAGCCGGCCCAGAGCAGCTTGGCGACGCTGGGCGCGCCGGGGGTGTCGCCTCCGAGGGTGCGCAGCGCGTTCCAGCGCATGGCCTTCAGCTCGGCCCAGGCGCGTACGAGCCGCTCGCGGATCAGCGGATCCTCGACTGCGCCGGTGGCGCGGGCGGAGGCGATGACGCCCTCCAGCTCCTGGGCGAAGCCGATCTGCTGGGCGAGGGTGGAGACGCCGCGCTCCTCGGCGAGCAGGGTCATGGCGACGCGCCAGCCGTTGCCCTCGCCGCCGACGACGTGGGCCGCGTCGGCGTGCGCGCCGTCGAAGAAGACCTCGTTGAAGTCGGCCTCGCCGGTGAGCTGCCGGATCGGGCGGACCTCGACGCCGGGCTGGTCCATGGGCACGAGCAGGAAGGAGAGACCGCGGTGGCGCTCGGAGCCGGGCTCCGTGCGCGCCAGGACGAAGCACCAGCCGGCCTCATGGGCGAGGGAGGTCCAGATCTTCTGGCCGGTGATGCGCCAGCTTCCGTCGTCCTCCCGCACCGCGCTGGTACGGATCCCGGCCAGATCCGACCCGGCATCCGGCTCGCTGTACCCCTGGCACCAGAGCTCCTCGCCGCGCGCGACCGGCGGCAGGAAGCGCTGCTTCTGCTCTTCGGTGCCGTGCGCGATGAGGGTGGGGGCGAGGAGGTTCTCGCCGATGTGCCCCATGCGGCCCGGGGCGTCCGAGCGGGCGTACTCCTCGGCCCAGGCGACCTGCTGCGTGAGGGTGGCGGTGCGATTGCCGTAGCCGCCGTCCTTCCAGCCGAGGCCGATCCACCCGGCCGCGCCGAGCCGGCGCTCCCACGCCGGCCGCTCCGGCACGCCCGCGCGCAGCTCACCGGCCAGCCACTCCCGCACCTCCGCCCGGAAGGCGTCGTCCTCGGGCCCGAAGCTGAAGTCCACAGCCGCCGCCTCTACTTGTTCGGCCGGTCGCCGGACGCCGCCGCGCGCGCCATCTCCTGCAGCCGGGCCAGCATCGGCATCTCGTCGGTGCCCACCGTCCCGGGCAGGAAGTCCGCTATGGACTCCGGCGTCCAGCCGCCGTCGGTCGCGTACGCCGCCCGCAGCTCACGCGGCTGCGCCCACACGGCGATCTTCGGCCCGGCCACCGTGTACACCTGCCCGGTGACCTCCCGGGCCCGGTCCGACAGCAGATAGACGACCAGCGGCGCCACATCCTCCGGCTCACCGATCTCCGCCAGCTCCATCGGCACCCCGGCCGACATCCGCGTACGGGCCACCGGCGCCACGCAGTTGGCGGTGACGCCGTACTTGTTGAGGCCCAGCGCCGCGCTCCGTGTCAGGGAGATCACGCCGCCTTTCGCCGCCGAGTAGTTGGACTGCGAGACGCTGCCCTGGTGGTTGCCGCTCGTAAAGCCGATCAGCGTGCCCGACTTCTGCTTGCGCATCACCGCGGAGGCCGCCCGGAAGAGCGTGAAGGTGCCCTTCAAATGCGTGGCGAGGACCGGATCCCACTCCTCCTCCGACATGTTGAAGAGCATCCGCTCGCGCAGAATGCCCGCCACACACACCACACCGTCGATACGCCCGAAGCCCTCGACCGCGGCATCCACCACCCGCTGCCCGCCGGCCATGGTCGAGACATCCTCCGCGACCGAGACCGCCTCACCCCCCGAAGCCTCGATCTCCTTGACCACTTGATCCGCGACTTCGCTGCTCGGTTCGCTGCCATCCACCGAGACCCCGTAGTCGGCCACGACCACCTTCGCCCCCTCCGCGGCGCAGGCGAGCGCGACCGCGCGCCCGATCCCCCGTCCCGCTCCGGTGACCGCGATGACCTTGCCGCTCAGGAAGTCCCCCATGCCGGGCCCCTTTCCAGAATCTGACGGACCGTTAGATTCTAGGGACGACGCACCGGGAGGACCAGAGACGGGAGACCACCGGATGCCATTGCCACCGGAGTTCCACGACATCGCCAAGCGCGTGAACAACTGGGGCCGCTGGGGAGACGCCGACGAGGCCGGCACCCTCAACCTCATCACCGACGACGTAGTACGCGCGGCCGCCGCAACCATCCAGTCGGGCCGCCGCGTCCCCCTCGCCCTCCCCCTCAAACAGGACGGCGTGCAGACCGGCACCATCCCGGGCCGGGTGAACCCGCTGCACACCATGACCTTCATCAACCTGGAGATGTTCGGCCCCGACACGGTCGCCACCAGCGACGACGCCGTCACCCTCGGCCTGCAGGCCGGCACCCACTGGGACGCCCTCGCGCACGTCTCGCACTCCGGCACCCTCTACAACGGCCGCCCCGCTGCCTCCATCACCCCGCACACCCGCGCCGCCCACGGCGGCATCGACCGCGTCGGCCCGCTGGTCAGCCGCGGCGTCCTCCTCGACATCGCCCGCGCTCACGGCACCGAGCGTCTCTCCGACGGCCACGCCATCACCCCCGACGACCTCGAACGGGCCGAGGAGCAGCAAGGCGTCCGCGTCCAGGCCGGCGACATCGTCCTGGTCCGTACGGGCTGGATCCAGCACTACCTCGCAGGCGACCGCGGCTCGTACGGCAACATGCCCGCGCCCGGCCTCTCCCTCCACACCCCGGAGTTCTT
The DNA here is from genome assembly GCF_011044975.1 of Streptomyces coryli. Classification (GTDB taxonomy): domain Bacteria; phylum Actinomycetota; class Actinomycetes; order Streptomycetales; family Streptomycetaceae; genus Streptomyces; species Streptomyces coryli. The sequence goes on from NZ_JAAKZV010000106.1 coordinate 20,574, forward strand.
CCACGCCCGCGATGCCGCCGCCGTCGCCACCGACACCCTGGGCCTGGAGGTCCTGCCGCCCGAGATCGACAGCCTCTGGCTGCCCGTACACGCCCTGCACCTCGTCGAAATGGGCCTGCTGCAGGGCCAGAACTGGAACCTGGAGGGCCTCTCCGAAGCCTGCGCCGCCGAGGGCCGCTACGCGTTCTTCCTCACGGCCACCCCCGAGCCCTTCACGGGCGGTACGGGCGCACCGGTGGCGCCGGTGGCGGTGCTGTGAGGGCGCCGGTGGCGTCTGTGCGACAGTCGGTGCCGGTGCCGGTGCCGGTGCCGTAAGTCTGCGGGTGGCGGTGCGCACATGCTCGCCCCGAGCGCGGCACCGCGCCACCGCCACCCATCACGACCCACACTCGCCAAGCGCCCAAGCCACGCGCGAGCCTCGCGCGCCGCAGCCCTCAGCGTCCCCTCACAACGGAATCGCTGAGGACAAGAGTGATCAATCCGCCCAACCCGCGTCAACACCTGACCGGGTGTCAGACCAGACCTTCAGGATTACGTCCCCGTGGACACGGCGCGCGTATGTTCATGCGCGCCCGCGAGCACCGGCGGACCCGAGCCCGCCTCCGTGCAGTCCACCTCGCACCAGATCCGCTTGCCCGCGCCCTCGCGCTGCCAGCCCCACCGGTCCGCGAGGCCGTCGACGAGATCGAGCCCGCGGCCGTGCGTCTCCATGCCGGCCGCATGCCGCGGCTGCGGGGCCCGGGCGCTGGTGTCCACGACCTCGACCCGCACCGTGCCCGCGCCGGTGCCCTGCCGTCCCGGCAACTCCGGCAGATGGAGCCGCAGCTCGGCGGAGCAGCCGGTGTGCACCACCGCGTTCGTGACCAGCTCGGAGATGATGAGGATCAGCACCTCCGCGCACGGCTCGTCATCGGCGAGCCCGCCCCAGGCCAGCCGGGCCCGCGCCCATCGTCTGGCGCGTCCCACCTCCACTGGGTCGGGACGCACCACGAGCTGGACCTGTAGCTCCTGCACCGCTCACACCACCCGGACCGGCGTCGCCTGGCATCGGTTGAGACATCGGTTGAAACGGGGGGTCACGCTCCGTGACCCCGGTGAGATACAGCATGATTGACGTAGCGTCACTACTACAAGCGCTTCGGGCATATTCCAGCGCCATGGGGCAGGCGTGTTGCATACTGTGCGGCGCCCACCCCGAGCCCCGCGCTCCCGGTGGCCGTGCCCAGCCCGGGGGCCGGGGACATCCCCGGTGACCACCCGTTCCGAGCCGCTGACCACGCGCACGGCACGGAGCCTAGCGGAGAGCGGCGGCAGCTGCGGTGAGTGACGGCCGACTAGTGCCGAGCGCGCCCGGATATCGACTCTGTGTGATGAATGAGCGAACGCCAGAACGCTCTCCTGAACACACAAAATCACCGAACGTGCTTACAGCGCCGCTGCCAGCTCCTCCTCCGCCACCCCCGCCCGCTGCCACTGCTCGGCCCGCAGCCACGCCCGCTTGAGATGCAGATGCACATCCGCCTCCCAGGTGAACCCCATCCCCCCGTGCACCTGCAGGCAGTCCCGCATCCCGGCCACCGCCGCCTCGTCGGCGAGCAGCTTGGCGGCCGCGATCTCGCCCGGATCCCCGGTCACCGCCGCCGCGTACACGGCGGCGCGGGCCGGCTCGGCCCGTACCAGAAGCCGCGCGCACAGGTGCTGCACCGCCTGGAAGGAGCCGATCGGGCGGCCGAACTGCTCGCGCTCCTTTGCATACGCCACCGCCGCGTCCATCGCCCACCCGGCGGTGCCGAGCTGCAGCGCGGCGGTGAGCAGCGCGGCCTCGTGCACGGCGCGCGGCCCCGCGGTGCCCGCGGAGCGGTGCAGCGGGGTGAGCGGGTCGACGGAGCGTACGGGCTCGGCCGCCGCGCGGACCGGCTCGGCCGGGAGCAGACCGTCCCCGGCGAGTACGTAGTCCGCGTCCGCCAAGTGGTCGACCAGACCGCCCTCTTCCCATACGGCGGTCACTACGGATCCGGGCTCGGCGCGGGCGCCGGCGAGGTGTGTGGCCACCAGCGGGCCCGGTACGAGCGCCCGCCCGGCCTCCTCGAAAACAAGCACGGCCTCCGGCAGTCCGAGGCCGACCCCGCCGTCGGCCTCCGGCACCCGGAGGGTGAAGAGGCCGGCCTCGCCGAGCTCCCGCCAGAGCTCCCGGTCGAGGCCGTCGGCGTCCGCGGCCGCGCGCAGCGCCTCGCGCCCGAAGCGGCCGTCCAGCAGTTCCCGCATGCCCTGCCGTAGTGCCCGCTGGTCGTCCGTGAGCCGGAAGTCCACGTCACTCACCGCCCCTTCGGCAGGCCGAGTATGCGCTCGGCGATGATGCCGAGCTGGATCTGGGTGGTGCCCGCGGCGATCGTGTACGAGAGGGACGACAGCCGGTCGGCCGTCCACTCCTGGTCCCAGTCCAGGGCGTCCGGGCCCAGGACGGCGGCCGCCGCCTCGTACAGCTCCTGTCGCGCCTGTGAATAGCGCAGCTTGAAGACGGAGCCGCCGGGGCCTGGCGCCCCTTGGCTCACATTCCACTGCACCAGCCGCCACAGCGCGCCGAACTCCCCGGACAGCCGCCCGAGCCGCCGCCGCAGCACCGGGTCGTCCCAGCGGCCGTTGGCCCGTGCTGCGGCGGCCAGTTCGCGCAGGGTGCGACGGCAGGCCACGACCTCGCCGGCGAAGGCGGTGCCGCGCTCGAAGGAGAGGGTGACCATGGAGACGCGCCAGCCGTCGTTCTCCTCGCCGAGCCGGTTCTCGACCGGCACCCGCACCTCGTCGAGGAAGACCTCCGCGAACTCCGTCGACCCGGCGAGGGTGCGCAGCGGCCGTACGGTCACGCCCGGCGCGTCCATCGGCATCGCCAGCCAGGTGATGCCGCGGTGCTTCTTCGCCTCGGGGTCGGTACGGACCAGCAGCTCGCACCAGTCGGCGGCCTCGGCGTGCGAGGTCCAGATCTTGGAGCCGCTGATCACATACTCGTCGCCGTCCCGTACCGCCCGGGTCCGCAGCGAGGCGAGGTCGGAGCCCGCGTCCGGCTCGCTGAAGCCCTGGCACCACACCTCGTCGCCGCGCAGGATCGGGTGCAGCCAGCGGCGCCGCTGCTCCGGAGTGCCCTCGGCGGCGATGGTCGGCCCGGCGTGCAGCAGCCCGACGAAGCCGGCGCCGACGTACGGGGCGCCGGCCGCCTCGGTCTCCTCGAGATAGATGAGGTGCTCGATCGGCGTCGCGCCCCGGCCCCCGGCATCCTCGGGCCACTGCAGCCCGGCGTATCCGGCGTCGTACAGCATCCGCTGCCAGCCACAGTCGTACGCCCGCCGCCCGGGCCAGTCATTCGGGTCGGGCTTGGGCGGCAGCTTGGGCAGCACGTCGGCGAGCCAGGCGCGCAACTCGGCCCTGAACGCCGCCTCCTGCGGCGTGTCCGTGAGCTCCATCAGCGAGCTCGGTCTTTGTCGAAGTCCAGCTCGAGCAGACGAATGGCGTTGCCGCGCATCAGCTTGTAGACGACCTCGTCGTCGATGCCCTTCATGTGCTCGAGGGCGACCTGCTTGGTCTCCGGGAAGGTGGAGTCGACGTGCGGATAGTCGGTCTCGAAGCAGGCGTTGTCGCGGCCGATCACGTCGAGGGCGGCGTCCGTGACGCCGTGCATGTCGCGGAAGAAGCAGGCCCAGATCTGCCGGTAGTAGTACGTGGACGGCGGCTCCGGGATCAGGTCCCGCACCCCGCCCCAGGCGCGGTGCTCGCGCCAGACGTCGTCGGCGCGCTCGAGGGCGTACGGAATCCAGCCCATCTGGCCCTCGCTGTAGGCGAGCTTCAGCCGCGGGAACTTCACCAGCACGCCGCTGAAGAGGAAGTCCATCATCGAGGCCATGGCGTTGTTGAAGCTGAGCGAGGCCTGCACGGCGGGCGGCGCGTCGGGGGAGGCGGCGGGCATCTGCGAGCTGGAGCCGATGTGCATGTGCACCCCGGTGCCGGTCTCCTCGCAGGCGGCGAAGAACGGGTCCCAGTAGCCGGAGTGGATCGACGGCAGCCCGAGATGGGTCGGGATCTCGGAGAAGGTGACGGCCCGTACGCCCCGGGCGGCATTCCGCTTGATCTCCGCGACCGCCAGCTCCACGTCCCACAGCGGGATGATGCACAGCGGGATCAGCCGGCCGCCGCTGTCGCCGCACCACTCCTCGACCATGAAGTCGTTGTACGCGCGCACGCAGGCGAGCGCGACCTCCTTGTCCTTCCGCTCGGCGAAGGTCTGCCCGCAGAAGCGCGGGAAGGTGGGGAAGCAGAGGGAGGCCTCGACATGGTTGAGATCCATGTCCTTGAGGCGTTCCTTGGGGTCGTGGCAACCGGGGCGCATCTCGGCGCGGGTGATGCCCTCGAGCGTCATGTCGTCGCGGTCGAAGCCGACCGCGGCGATGTTCCGCTTGTACGGGAACTTCAGGTCCTCGTAGATCCACCAGTCGGTGGGCGGGCCTTCGGGGTCCATGGTGATCTGGTACTTCCCGGCTACGTACTCCAGCTCCCCGATCCCGGCGGTCAATGGCTTCGGCCCGCGGTCCTGGTACTTCTTGGGCAGCCAGCGCTCGAAGAGGTGCGCGGGCTCGATCACATGGTCGTCGACGCTGATGATCCTCGGCAGCTCCACAGTGCCCTCCTCGATGGCTTCCGACGGGCTTCTGACGCACCGTCAGATACGATGTCTGGTCCGAGGCTAGACCGCACCCCCTGGACCCACAAGGCGCGCAGCCTTACGCTTCGGCCGTAATCTGACGTCCCGTCAGCTACCCGCCTAGGGGGCGACCATGCCGAGCACCGCCCGTGAACTCGCCGAAGACCTCCAGCAGGCGCCCACCCTCTGGTCGCTGCTGGACCGCCGCACCGAACTCACCCCCGACGCCCCGGTGCTGATCCAGGCCGAGGACGGCCGGCAGCTGACCTTCGCGGAGCTGCGGGCGGCGGCCGAGCGCACGGCGGCCGGGCTGTACGAGCAGGGCGTACGGGCGGGCACCCGCTTCGTCTGGCAGCTGCCCACCCGGATCGAGACGGCGGTGCTCACCTTCGCGCTGGCGCGGCTGGGGGCGGTGCAGAGCCCGGTGATGCCCATGTACCGCGACCGGGAGGTGGGTTACGCGCTGCGCGAGACCGGCGCGGAGTGGCTGGCGATACCGGGGCGGGAGTGGCGCGGCTACGACTACGGGGCGCTGGCGGAGCGGGTGACGGAGGGGCTGGGGTCCGCGGGCTCCCCGGCCTCACCCTCCTCCCCGCACGCCCGCCCAAGGG
>NZ_JAAKZV010000107.1 GCF_011044975.1 Streptomyces coryli
GGGAGGTCCGCGGGGGCCGGGGGCGCGGTGGCGGCGGACGGCAGCGTCAGCACCATGGTCAGGCCGCCGCCGGGGGTGTCGTCCGCCACCAGGGTGCCTCCCATGGCCTCGGCGAAGCCGCGCGCCACGGCGAGGCCGAGGCCGACGCCCGCGCCGCGGGGGGCGTCGCCGTACCGCTGGAAGGGCTCGAAGATGCGGTCCTTGGCGCTGTCCGGGACGCCGGGGCCGCGGTCGACCACCCGCAGCTCCACGCGGGTGCCGAGGGCGCTGGCGCGGACCAGCACCGGCTGGTCGGCGGGGCTGTACTTGACGGCGTTCTCGACGACATTGGCGACGCTGCGCTCCAGCAGGCCCGGGTCGACGGAGACCATCGGCAGCGTCTCCGGGATGTCGAGGACCACGCTGCCCTCCGGCACCCCCGCGAGGGCCTTGGGCACCACCTCGTCGACGTCGATCTCGCGGACCAGCGGCCGCACGGTGCCGGTCTGCAGCCGGGACATGTCGAGCAGATTGCCCACCAGGGCGTCGAGCCGGTCCGCGCCGTGCTCGATGGACTCCAGCAGCTCGGCCTCGTCCTCCTCCGACCAGGCGACGTCGTCGGAGCGCAGCGAGCTGACCGCGGCCTTGATGGCGGCGAGCGGGGTGCGCAGGTCGTGGCTGACGGCGGCGAGCAGGGCGGTGCGGATGCGGTTGCCCTCGGCGAGCTTGCGGGCCTCGGTGGCCTGGGCGGTCAGCCGCTGCCGGTCCAGCACGGTCGCGGCCTGGGCGGCGAAGGCGCCGAGCACCCGGCGGTCGGCGGCGGGCAGCTTGCGGCCGGTGAGGGCGAGCGCGAGGTGGTCGCCGACCGGCATGTCGACATCGGCGTCGTCGGGCCGTACGAGCTGCTCCGGCACGGTGCCGGCGCGGCCCGCGCAGGTCCAGGCGTCGTCGCCGTCCTCGGCCCGCTCGAAGAGCGCCACGGACTCCATCGCGAAGGTCTCCCTGACCCGCTCCAGCAGCGCCTCCAGGGACGTCTCGCCGCGCAGCACGCTGCCCGCGAGATACGACAGGATCTCCGCCTCCGCGCGCAGCCGGGCGGCCTGGTGCGTACGCCGGGCGGCCAGGTCGACCACGGACGCGACGGATACGGCCACCGCGAAGAAGATGCAGATCGCGACGATGTTCTTGGGGTCGTCGATGGTCCACAGGTGGGTGGGCGGGATGAAGTAGTAGTTCAGCAGCAGCGAGCCGAGGGCCGCCGCGGCCAGCGCCGGCAGCATGCCGCCGAGCAGCGCCGCCGCCACCGTGAGGCTGAGGAACAGCAGCACGTTGTTGGCGAGTCCCGCGCCCGGGTCCAGGAGGGTGAGCAGGTAGGTCAGCAGCGCCGGTCCGGCCACGCCCACGGCCCAGCCGGCCAGCGCGCGCCCGCGGCCGAGCCGGGCGCCGCGGGCGATGGGCAGCCCGCGCCCGGCGCCGACCTCGTCGTGGGTGACGATGTGCACGTCCAGGTCGGCGCCGGAGTCGCGGGCCACCGTGGCGCCGACGCCGGGGCCGAAGATGTACTGCCAGGCCTTGCGGCGGCTGGAGCCGAGCACGATCTGGGTGGCGTTCACGCCGCGCGCGAACTCCAGCAGCGCGTCCGGGATGTCCTCGCCTATGACCTGGTGGAAGGTGCCGCCGAGGTCCTCGACCAGGGCCTGCTGGACGGCCAGCTCCTTGGGGGAGGCGGCCGCGGAGAGGCCGTCGCTGCGGGAGATGTAGACGGCGAGCACCTCGCCGCCCGCGCCCTTGGTGGCGAGCCGGGCGGCGCGGCGGATGAGCGTACGGCCCTCGGGCCCGCCGGTGAGGCCGACGACGATGCGCTCGCGGGCCTGCCAGGTGGAGCGGATGCTGTGCTCGCTGCGGTAGGCGCGCAGGTAGTCGTCGACCCGGTCGGCGACCCACAGCAGCGCGAGCTCGCGCAGGGCGGTGAGGTTGCCGGGGCGGAAGTAGTTCGACAGGGCGGCGTCGATGCGGTCCGGGCGGTAGATGTTGCCGTGCGCCATGCGGCGGCGCAGCGCCTGTGGCGACATGTCGACCAGCTCTATCTGGTCGGCCTTGCGCACCACCTCGTCGGGGACGGTCTCCCGCTGCCGCACGCCGGTGATGTTCTCGACGACGTCGCCGAGGGACTCCAGGTGCTGGATGTTGACGGTGGAGATGACGTCGATGCCGGCGTGCAGCAGCTCCTTGACGTCCTGCCAGCGCTTCTCGTTCCGGGAGCCGGGGACGTTGGTGTGCGCCAGCTCGTCGACCAGCGCGACCTCGGGGCGGCGGGCGAGCACCGCGTCGACGTCCATCTCCTCGAAGCCGGCGTCGCGGTAGCCGATGGTCCTGCGGGGTATCTGCTCCAGCCCGTGCAGCATCACCTCGGTGCGCGGCCGCTGGTGGCACTCGACGAAGCCGACGACGACGTCCGTGCCCCGCTCCATCCGCCGGTGCGCCTCGGACAGCATCGCGTACGTCTTGCCCACCCCCGGCGCCGAGCCGAGGTATATGCGCAGCCGTCCGCGTCCCATGAGTCGATTGTCCGTCCCGCTCGGATGTTCGTGCATGTAGAGCGTACGGCGGGCCGACGGGCAAAACGGGCGGTTGGGGCCCTGCTCAGGCGGTCTTAGCGCTTTCCTGACGAGCGGGGGTGATCAGGCCGTCGCCGAGCTCCAGCACCCGGTCGGCGACGTCGAGGACCTGCTGGTCGTGGGTGGCGATGATCGCGGTGACACCCTCGTCCCGTACGACCGCGCGCAGCAGCCGCAGCACCTCCAGGGAGGTGTCCGCGTCGAGCTGCCCGGTGGGCTCGTCGGCGATCAGCAGCGCGGGACGGTTGGCGAGGGCGCGGGCGACCGCGACCCGCTGCTGCTGGCCGCCGGAGAGCTCGCCCGGGCGCTGCCCGGCGTGGTCGGTGAGGCCGACCAGGGCGAGCAGCAGCGCCACCCGCTCCTCGCGCTCGCTCGGCGGGGTGCGGCGCAGCCGGAGCGGCACGCCGACGTTCTCGGCGGCGGTGAGGATCGGGATCAGCCCGAAGGACTGGAAGACGAAGCCGATCCGGTCCCGGCGCAGCGCCAGCCGCTCCGTCTCGTTCATGTCGGCGAGGTCGCGGCCGTCGACGGCGATCCTGCCCTGCTGGGTGGAGTCGAGACCACCGATCAGGTTCAGCAGCGTGGTCTTGCCCGACCCGGAGCGGCCGCGCAGGGCGACGAGCTCGCCGGCGGCCACCTCGAGCGAGACGCCGCGCAGGGCGTGCACGGCGGTGGGCCCGCTGCCGTACGTGTGGTGGACGTCCTCCACGATGACGACGCTCATGACGCACCCTCCCCTTCCTCGTCGTCGTCCGCGCCGGCCCGCCACACGCCGATGTGGTCCTCCTCCGGCGTCAGCCTGACCCGGTCGCGGAGCCGGTAGCGGTCCACGTACTCGCGCGGCAGCTGCAGCCGCCCCACCCGGTCGAGCACGGCGTACTCCTCGGCGCCGCCTTCCGCGGCACCGCCGCGCAGCGTCTCGGCCGAGGTGCGGCCGTCGCGGATCCTGATGGTACGGCGGACGTGCTCGGAGACCTGGGTGTCGTGGGTGACCACCAGGATGGTGGCGCCGAGCTCCTCGTTGGCGCGGCGCAGCGCGCCGAACACCTCCGCCCCGCTGGTGCTGTCCAGCTCGCCGGTGGGCTCGTCGGCGAGCAGCACCCGCGGCCCGTTCGCGGCGGCCACGGCGACGGCGACGCGCTGCTGCTCGCCGCCGGACAGCTCGGCGGGGCGGCGGTCGCGGCAGTGGCCCACGCCGACCGCGCCGAGCAGCTCGTCGGCGCGGGCCCGGCGCTGCCCGCGGGGGCTGCGGGCGTAGCGCATCGGCAGGGCGACGTTCTCCAGCGCGGTCAGGTGCGGCAGCAGATTGCGCGCGGTCTGCTGCCAGATGAACCCGACGGTCCGCCGCCGGTACCCGAGCCGCTCGCGCCGCCCCATGGCGAGCAGGTCGTGCCCGGCGACGGCGGCCCGCCCCGCGGAGGGCAGGTCGAGCCCGGACAGGATCCCGAGCAGCGTCGATTTCCCGGACCCGGAGGCCCCGACGAGCGCGGTCATCTCGCCGTCGGCGACGGTGAGATCGAGGCCCTGGAGGGCCTGCACCTCGACGCCGTCGGTACGGAAGATGCGGACGAGGTTGTCGCAGCGGATGAGGGGGTCGCCCTCGCCTGCCCGCCGCCGACCGGCCTCCGGGTCCGTCGTCATGACTCCTCCCCCACTCGCAGGGTCGCACCGAGTCCGCGCCGCCTGGCGGCAGCGGTCTCCGCGACGACCGCCAAGGCGATCAAGGCCAGCAGGCCGCAGCCGAGCGCGGCCAGCAGCCCGTAGTCCGTATGCAGCGCGGGCTCGGCGGGCGTCCCCGCGAGCCGGCGCAGGTCGAGCGCGGGCCCGAGCACCGCGGGCAGCGCGAGCCCCACGGCCAGGCCGCCGGCCACCGCGGCCAGCGCCATCGGCAGCAGTTGCACCGCGCCGAGCGCGGCCGCGGACCGCCCACTGAAGCCGAGCAGCCGCAGCCGGGCGAGCGTGCGCCCGCGCTCCGGTGCGGTGAGCGCCAGCTCCAGCAGTACGGCGAGCAGCGCGAGCACGGCCGTGGCCGCTCCGCACACCGCGCTCACCCGCTGCGCGGGGCGCAGCACGTCGCCCGGCCCCGCCGCCGTCTCCTCCGCGCGGAAGTGCAGCGCGTCGTCCACCTTGAGTCCGACGACGCCGGTCGCCATGACCAGGGCGCGCAGCCGTGCGGGGTCGATGCGCTCGCCGTACAGCAGCAGCATCCGGTCGCCGGGCTCCACCATCCCGGCGCGCTTGGCCGCGGCCACCGCGCCGGTGTCGGTGAGCAGCAGCGGGCTGGTGGTGCCTGGCGGGTCGCTGCGGCCGCGCAGCAGCGGCCCGAGGAGCGGGTCCCTGGCGGCGTCCGCGCCGAGTTCGGCGACGACGCGGATGCGTACGGAGGTGCCCTTGAAGCCGGTGGTGTAGCTGTCTCCCGCGGTGCCCGCGGAGCCCACCGCCGGGATCTCCACGCCCTTGCCGCGCCCCTCCCCGGCGGCGTCGAGCGCGCGCAGCGCCCGGGCGGCCGGCGAGTCGGGGCGGGCCGCCGCCAGCCGCCCGGGGTCGACGGCCACCAGGTCGGCGGAGCGGCGGCTCAGGCCCGTACGCATGCTGATGAGCTCGGTGCTGTAGCCGGTGACGGGCACGGCGTGCTCGACGCCGGGGGCGCGGTGCAGCTCGGCGCCGCTCTGCTGCAGGCCGGTGAGGACGGCGTCGGCGCCGCCGGTGCGCCACTCGAGGCCGGTGCGCCGCCCCTCGGTGACGGTCTCGGACACCAGGCCGGTGAAGACCGCCGTGCCCAGGGTGGTGACGAGGACCAGCAGCGCGAGCGCCTTGGCCGGCGCCTCCTTCCCCGCCCTGGCCAGCGCGATCAGTCCTACGGCGCCGCGGCCACGCCCGGCGAGCCGGGCCAGGGCCCGTACCGGCAGCGGATAGAGCCGGATCAGCACGACGACGACGGCGAGGCCTGCCAGCACCGGCACCGCGGCGAGCTGCGGGTCGGGGCCCGAGGTGGTGCCGCGGACGCGCAGCGCGACGATGCCGGCGACGGCCGCCAGCAGCACGGCCGCCTCCGCGGTGAGCCGGAGCCGGGCGGGCCGCCGGACGCCGGCGTCCGGCTCCTCGCGGCGCAGCCGGCGGTCACTGGTGGTCGCCGCCGTGAGCGCCGGAACGGCGAGCCAGGCCAGGGCGGCGACCACGATCGCCCACCCCGCCCTGACCGGCACGTCGGGCACCACGAGGCCGGCGGCGAGCAGCCCCGCCCCGAGGCCCGCGGCCGCGAACGGCAGGGTGAGCAGCGCCCGTTCCAGGGCGAGCCCCGTCGCCGAGGCGCCGCGGGCGCGCCGCAGCTGGTCCGGTACGGCCCGGCGGCGGACCGCGAGCCGGGCGATGACGACGACGGTGGCCAGGCCGACGGCGGCGAGGGAGGCCAGCGCGAAGGAGCCGAGCAGGGCTGCCTGTTCCCACTCCGCGCCGAGCGCCCGGATCACCGGCGTGGCCTCGTCGTCGACATCGGGCGTCAGCGTCTGGCCGGGGGCGGAGGCGTTGAGCAGCGCGGCGTCGTCCCAGATGTGCTGCTCGCCCGCCTGCCGGTACGCCGCGATGCCGCGGATCAGCTCCGCCCTGCCGTCGTCCCCGGTGAACCGGGCCGCCTGCGCCGCGGTCAGCCGCAGCGGGACCCGCCAGTCCGCCGTGAACTGCATCGTTCCCCGGTCGAAGGCCGCCGGCAGCGCCCCGACGTGGATCAGCGCCTCGGCCTGCAGCGCTCCCCCGGCCCGCAACGGCCGCTCGAGCAGCGGGTGCACGCTGCCGAGCGCGGCCGGGCCGCGCGCCTCGGGGGTCCGGAAGACGCCGCTGACCACCAGCGGTCCCGAGTAGCTGTGCCGCCGGTAGACGCCCCCGAGGTGCTGGTCCGGCGCATTGGTCCGGATCCGCGCGCCGGGGCGCAGCCGCAGCGCGTCCCTGGTGTGCGTGGACACGGCGATCTCGATCGGCTCGCCCGCCTTGGGGGCGCGCGGCGCCCGGCCGGCCACGTACGCCGGGTCCCGCGGCGCGTCCTGCGCGTACAGCAGGCGCAGCGAGGTCAGCCGGCCGCCGATCCTGGCGCCGGTCTCGGGCAGCCCGATGTGCGTGACCGGCAGTCCTAGCGGGCCGACCAGGTTCTGCGGGCGCTGCCTGGCCAGATTGCCCCCGATCAGCTCGAGGTCCGAGGCGAGCACATCGGGCCGCTCGGGCATGGGCAGGTCGAGTCCCGGCCGGAAGGTCCTGCTGAACCGGACCGCCGCGTCCGACTCCTGCGCCTCGCCGATACGGGCCGCCAGCACCCGCCCCTCCGCCCGGTCCAGCAGCGGCGGGGCGGCGGCGGTGCCGCCGGCGAGCAGCGCGATCAGCACCAGCAGCCCGGCGAGCAGCGGCAGTTCGGTCCGTATCTCCCGCAGCGCGGGGGCCCGGCGGGTCATGCGGTGCCCTCCTCGCCCGCGCGCAGCACCCGCGCCAGCTCGACCCGCGCCAGCACCCGGGCCGCGGCCGACACCGCGAGGCAGATGACCAGCGCCGTGCCGGCGGTGAGCAGCAGCACCCGGCCCCATGGCACGACCGGCACCAGCTCGGGGAAGACCGGGCTGCCGTGCGCGTCCACCCCGAACACCGGCGTGATGACGCAGGCCAGCGCCGTCCCGGCGACCGCGCCGACCACCGCGCCGTACAGCGCGAGGCCGAGCTGCTCGGTCCACAGCACCCCGGTGAGCTGCCGGCGGCGCACCCCGAGCGCGCGCAGCAGCGCGAACTCGCCGGCCCGGCGGCGGACCGCGAGCACGGTGTGCAGCGCGAAGCCGATGACCGCGAAGGCCGGGGCGAGCACGAGGCACAGCACGTACGCCGCCTCAGGGGCGGTGCGCAGCGGGGCGGCGGCGAGTTCCGCGCGGGTCCCGGGGATGTCGGTGGCGGTGCCGAGCTCCGGTGCGCGGCGGACGGCGGCGAGTGCGGCGGAGGCGTCGCCGCCGTCGGCCGAGAGCCACCAGAACGCCTCGTCGCCGAGTGGATCGCGGCCCAGGCGCACCAGCGCGGCGGAGAGCACGCGGGTGTCGACGAGCAGCCGGGACTCGTCCGGATCGAATCCGGGTATCGCCCCGATCCGGCCGACGATCTCGACCGGGATCTTCGCGTTGTCGACCGAGACCTCCACCCGGCTGCCGGGGCTCGCCTGCCCGGAGCGGATGAGCTGGTCACCGGCGAGGGCGGGCACCGGCCGCAGCCGCTCCCGCGCGGGATAGTCGAGGCCGAGCGCCAGCCGCCAGCTGAGCCACTTCTCCGGCAGCGCCGTGTTGGGTCCGCGCAGCACGGCGTCGAGCAGCTTCCCCGGTCCCGGCCGGTGCTCGCACAGGACGTATCCGGTGGCGTCCCGCGCATAGCTGTCCGGCTTCGGGGGGCCGCCCATGCCCGGGCAGCCGGCCAGCCGCTTCGCCGGCCCCTCCGGCATGACGTCGCGCCAGTCCAGGTCCTCGCCGGCTCCCTCGAACTCATCGATGGTCAGCCGGTACGTGCGCCGCTCGCTCTCGTGCTCGGTGCTCAGCTGCAGCGAGGTGATGCGCAGCGGGCCGCTGCGGCGGCCGAGCTCGAACCGGATCCGCCGGGACTTGCCGTCGGCGGCGGGGAGCACCTGGCTGACGGTGTGCGCGAGGCCGTCGGCGTCCTCCAGCGTGAGCCCGAACCGGAACGGCTCCGCGGTGCCGGGCCCGGTGGCCTCCAGCCGGACCCGCATGGTCAGTTCCCGCGGCAGGCCGGGCAGCCCGATGCCGTGGGCGGCGGGCTTCGCGGCGAGCCGCCGCAGCTGCCCGGCGAGGTCGCCGTCGGCGACGTCCGGCCGGGCGGCGGGCACCGGGCCGCCCCCGCCATCGCGCTGAGTGGGCGCCAGCTCCCGGGTGTTCACCGCGGTGAGGGCCCCCGACTCGCTGCCGATGGGCGTGGGCACGTCGATCACCGGGCTCACCGCGCCGACCCCGGGCAGCTGCTCCAGCCGCCCGCGCCGCTGCGGCGCCGCGACGAACCCCTCCTTGTCGCCCTCCGGCCGCACCCGCAGGTCCGCACCGTTCTGGAAGGCGGCCTGGTCGCGGTCGCCGCGCTCCATGATCACCACTGCGGTGCCGCTGAGCGTGGCCACCGCGAGCGCGAGTGCCACCAGCAGCACCGGTCCGGCATGGCCGCCGTGGCGGCGGCCGAGCTGCCAGCCGCCGAGCGGCAGCACCAGGCCACTGGAGCGGCGGGCGAGCCGGTCGAGGCCCCGGCCGGCGAGCGGCAGCAGCCGCAGCGCGAGCAGCACGGCGGCCGCCGTCATCGCGACCGGCGCGAGCACGAGCACCGGATCGAGGGTGCCGCCGCCCGCGACCGGACTGCGGTAGGTCTCCAGCTGCCACCACGCCAGCACCGCGACGGCCGCCAGCGCCAGGTCCGTACCGGCCCGCTGGAAGGCCGCCCAGCGCGCGCCGCGCAGCCGCAGCCGGGACAGCGCCCGGCGGTCGCGCGCGGCCCGTGCCGCGGGCACCAGCACCGCGGCGCCGTGCACCACCAGCGCCCCGGCCGCGACGGTCCAGCCGGCCGCGGTGGCGGCGGTCGGCGGCGGTACGGCATCCAGCAGCCCGGCATCGTGCAGCAGCCGCAGCAGCGGTCCGGCCAGCAGCGGTCCGGCGACCGCGGCCGGCACCGCCACGAGCGCCCACTGCGCCGCCGCCTCACCGGTGACCTGCAGCGGACCGCCGCCGCGGGCGACCCGCAGCGCCTGCTCGGACTCGCGGTGCCGGTGCAGCTGCCGGGCGGTCAGCAGCAGCGTGGCGGTGGCCAGCGCGGCCAGCAGCGCGGCCGGGATGTACATGCTGCCGCGGGTCACCGCCACCGGGACGTCCAGCGTCCGCAGCGCATACGGCAGATCGGCCTCCGCCTCGGCGTCCTTCAGCGGCGGCCGCTCCCCGCGGAAGACCGTCAGGTCGGTATTGCTGCCCCCGAACTCGGCCGACCGCCCGCGCAGCGGCCCGATGTCCCCCAGCCGCACCCGCTCGGCATCCGGCACCGCCAGCCAGGTCGCGGACGCGTCCTTCTCCAGCGCGGGGATACGGGCGAAGGCCCCCGGCGGCGCCAGCGCGACGCTGTCCGGCGTCCCGAAGCTGCCGGTCATCCGGTCCCACAGCGGGGCCCCGCCATCGCGCGGCCGGTACGTGCCGGTGATCCGCGCCCGCAGCGTCTCGCCCTTCTCGCCGAGCGTGAGCGTGCCGCCGGGCCGCAGCCGGTGCCGCTCCGCGAAGTCGGCGCGCACCGCGATCTGCAGTCCTTCCCCGCCGCCGGCGGGCCAGCGCCCCGCGGCCAGCCGGGCGTGCCGGGCGGGCTCCTCCGGCGCCAGCAGCGTGAGCGCCACGGCGGCCTCGAGGGTGTCGTCGGAGAGCCGGATCGCGCCGCCGGAGCGCACGACCACCTGATCGGCATCGGACGCCGGCGCCCGCAGCAGCCGCTCGGTGCGGTGCGGCACCCCGCCGTAGACCCGGTCCAGCGCACTGCGTACGGCCCCGTCGGCTTCCCGCACTCCCCCGGGCTCGTACGCCCCGCTGACCCGGACCGCCGCCCCCTGCTCGGCGGCGAGCCGGCGCTGCGCGCCCTGCTCGGCCTCGTGCTCGGTGAGCGCGACGAGGGCGGCCAGCACCGTGACGGAGAGCAGCACGGCGAGCCCGGCGGCCGCGTGCACCAGACCGAACCGCGGCCGCCGCCTTAAGGCCGGAGGCCGGGTCGGCGCCCCCCGTCGGGCCATGACAGCCATCCCCGTACACCCCCGTAGTGGTCCAGACCCGTCGGGAGCGTACCTGAGGGGGACAGGAGCATGTCAGACCATGAACACCGGGCTTGACCGGTCCGTTATCGCCCGCGGACAGGCAAAAGGCGGCGCCCGGAAGAATCCGGACGCCGCCTGAAGCCTTGCGCGTGAGCCGCTCAGCGGATCTCGGTGACCTCGGGCCCGCGCTGCAGCTGGTCGATGCCGCCCGCGAAGCGGGAGCCCTCCTGCTGGTCCTGCTGCACGCCGTCCGGCACCATCTGGGCGTCGCTCGGCAGCTTCAGGACGATCGGGTCGCGGGGCGCCATCGGCGACTCGCCGCGGACGACGACCGCGTCCCGGAAGATCTGCTCCAGCACCCCGGCGGCCTGCGGCTGCACCGCGCCCTGGCCGGAGATCACGCCGCGCAGGAACCACCGCGGGCCGTCCACGCCCACGAAGCGGACCACCTGCACGCCGCTCTTGCCGTCGGGCAGCTGCACCGGCACCTGAGCGCGCAGCTCCCAGCCGAGCGGACCCTCGATCTCGTCGACGATGCCGCCCTGCTGCGTGATGCCCGAGGCGATCTCGGCGCGCACCTCGCCCCAGATGCCCTCGTTCTTGGGGGCGGCGAAGGCCTGCAGCTGGATCGCGCTGTCGCGCAGCACGACGGTCGCGGCGACGATCTCCTCGCCGGCGACCTCCACCCGCAGCTCCATGCCGTCGACCCCGGGCACATACACCCCGCCGAGGTCTACGCGCCCCTCTTCGGGGGCGTCCACCTCGGTGATGTCCCACGGCCCGTCGGGCCGCGGCGCCGGCGGGAGGGCGTACGAGGACTTCTTGTCCTCGTCCTGCTCCTCCTCGTCGAGCTCGGCCTCAGCGCCGTCGGCGAGCTGGTCGACGGGCTCCTCGTGCCCCTTGCGACGACGTCCGAACACGTCACTGTCCTTCCCGGTCGGCAACGACCGAAGCGTAACCCTGGGCAGCCGTGAGATCCCCCAGCGAGGCGTGGCCTCCGGTGGATCCATGACCCCCTTCGCCCCTGGCGGAGCCGGGGAGCTCGGCCACCTCGTGGAAGCGGGCCTTCTCCACCTGCTGGACCACCAGCTGGGCGATCCGGTCGAATCGCTCGATCCGGACGCTCTCGCGCGGATCGAGGTTGACCACATTCACCTTGATTTCCCCACGGTACCCGGCATCCACGGTTCCGGGGGCATTCACCAGCGTGACGCCGCAGCGGGCGGCGAGCCCGGACCGCGGGTGCACGAAGGCCGCGTACCCGTCCGGGAGCGCGATAGCCACGCCGGTGCCGAGCAGCGTCCGCTCGCCGGGGGCGAGTTCGGCGGCCTCGGTGGTCACCAGGTCGACGCCGGCGTCGCCGGGATGGGCGTACGACGGCAGCGGCACCTCGGGGTCGGTGCGGCGGATGAGGATGTCGACGGGCTCACGGGTCACGGGTTCACCTCGAAGGCGCGGGCGCGGCGGACCTGGTCCGGGTCGTCCATGGCGGCCTTGATCTCCTCATCGCGGCCGTGCTCGATGAAGTGGTCCACCTTGACCTCGATGAAGAGGGCGTCCGCCTTGACGGCGATCTCCCCGTCGGGCCCGCCGAGCCGGCCGGTGGCGGTGGAGTAGATCTTGCGGCCCTTGACGCCGGTCACCTTGGCGTCGAGGTGCAGCTTGGTGTCCACGGGTACGGGCCGGACGAAGTCGACCTCGAGGCGGCCGGTGACGGCGATGGTCCGCAGCAGCCAGTTCAGCGAGCCGAGGGTCTCGTCCAGGGCGCTCGCCAGCACGCCGCCGTGGGCCAGGCCCGGCGCGCCCTGGTGGGCCTTCTTGACCGTGAACTCCGCGGTGACGCTGACGCCTTCACCCGCCCGCGCGGCGAGGTGCAGCCCGTGCTCCTGGCCGCCGCCGCAGCCGAAGCACTCGTCGTAATGGGGGCCGAGGAGCTCGCCGGGCGCGGGCGCGTCCGGGTGTCGCTCCGGCGGCTTCAGGTTCGTACTGGCACTCACGTGGTCAGACCCTACCCGCGCGCGTGGCAGGCTTGGCACATGGCTTCAACGCAGTCGTACGAAGAACGTCTGAGCGCACCCCGATCGTGGTGGCTCATCGTGGCGCTGACCGGTATCGCGGCCGCCCTGATCGTGACGCCCTACGGCGTTCTCGCCGCACTCGGCGGCCTCGCCATCGGCGTCGCCCTGTCGGCCGCGGCCGTCAGCTCGTACGGCTCGGCGCGCATCCGCGTGGTCTCCGGCTCGCTGGTCACGCCCACCGCCCGGATCCCGCTGACGGCCCTGGGCAAAGCGGAGCCGCTGGACGCGGAGGAAGCCAGGGCGTGGCGCACGCACAAGGCGGACACGCGGGCGTACATGCTGCTGCGCGCGTACGTATCGACGGCGGTACGGGTGGAGGTCACCGATCCGGAGGACCCGACGCCGTATCTGTACCTGTCGACGCGTCAGCCGGAGCGGCTGATCAAGGCTCTTCAGCCGACGCAGCAGGCCCAGTAGGACCACCGGTACCACCGGGCAGCTCGGGACGCTCAGGAGCCGTGGGCTCCAGCGCCTCCCAGTTGACCTGCCGCCGCCGCAGATCCCGGCGGATCCGCTCCGCGAGATGCCGCGTCTCGCGGCGGTTCATCATCGCGCCGGCAGCCGCGCCGATCATGAACGGCGCCAGCGTCGGCAGATTCCGCAGCGTCCGCTTCAGGACACGCTGGCGGAGCTCCCGGCGCATCTGGGTGCCGAGCACCCCGTTCAGCGTCCGGGGCTTCGTGGGGTCGACCCCCCGCTCGTCGGCCCACGCGCCGAGATAGGCGGTGGCCCGCTGCCGGGAATTGCCGGGCGGCCGGGCGCCGTACACCTCATGCAGCTCGGCGATGAGCTTCAGCTCGATCGACGCCACCCCGGTGAGCTCCGCGGCCAGCTCGGTCGGCATCGCGGGCGGTACGGGCAGCATCGCCGCCGCCCCGACTCCTGCCCCCACGGTGGCGCTGCCTTTCACGGCCCCGGCGACGAGCTTGTCGGCAAGCTCTTCGGGTCCGAGGCCGGGAAACTGACGCCGCAGGGTCTCGAGGTCGCGGACGGGGATGCGCGGGGCAGTCGCGATGATCAGGTCGGTGACCGCGCCGGCCGCGGCGCGGGCGCGCCCCAGCGGGCGCGCCTTGGCGACCTCCACGGCCTGGCCGGGCTGGTCGAGCCCGTCCCCGGCCTGCGGCCGGGGATGCCCCTCGGCCTGTTCCTCGCGTCCCACGCGCTTCACCGCGACGACCTCAGGCCGCGCAGTCGCGGCAGATCGGGTGGCCGTTCTTCTCGGCGGCCAGCTGGCTGCGGTGGTGCACCAGGAAGCAGCTCATGCAGGTGAACTCGTCCTCCTGCTTGGGCAGCACCCGGACCGCCAGCTCTTCGTTCGACAGGTCCGCGCCGGGCAGTTCCATGCCCTCCGCGGCCTCGAACTCGTCCACGTCGACGTTGGACGCGGACTTGTCGTTCCGCCTGGCCTTCAGCTCCTCGATGCTGTCGTTCTCGACATCGTCATCGGTCTTGCGTGGAGTGTCGTAATCGGTTGCCATGGTCGCTCTCCCCCTCTGGGTGTCTGCGGTGTCTCCAGCGCTCGTAACGCGTGAGAGGCCGGACTTGTGCCCGACCCGAGGCGGAGATTTTGCCTCACTTCAAGGTCTGTTACGCAATCGACACCCAACCGGACCCCTGAAGAGGTGATCGGGCCAGGTGGCGAAGGGGACCGTACACGGTCCGAATGGCGGGCTCGCGCGCGCCACCCCCTGTAGTTCCCACGTCGATGGCCTGCGGAAACCCGGATCTTCCAGGACTTTTCCGGGCTGATTGCGATCCGCAGCGCACACGTTCGGACGCATTGGCAATTGTGATCGATCGCACATTGCGCCCCCGGCTCGGAAACTGGCGTAAAACGCTCGGTCCGCGCCGCTCAGACCGGCAGTGTGACACGGATCTCAAGCCCGCCCCCCTCTCTTGGCTCCGCCGTGACCGTGCCGCCGTGCGCCCGCGTCACGGATCGCACGATGGACAGGCCGAGGCCGACGCCCTTGTCGCTGCCGGTGCGCTCGGTACGCAGCCGGCGGAACGGCTCGAACAGGTTGTCCACCTCGTACGCCGGGACGACGGGTCCGGTATTGGACACGGCCAGCACCGCATGGCCCGGATGCGCCTCGGTGGTGACCTCGACCCAGCCGCCCTCGCGCTGGTTGTAGCGCACGGCGTTCTGTACGAGGTTCAGCGCGACCCGCTCCAGCAGCACGCCGTTGCCCTGCACGTACGCCGGGGCGCGCACGCCGCGGAGCTCGACGCCCTTGGTGTCCGCCTCGGTCCGCGCCTGGTCGACGGCCTGCGAGGCCACCTCGGAGAGGTCGACGGGCTTGCGCTCGACGAGCTCGTTCTCGCTGCGGGCGAGCAGCAGCAGGCCCTCGACGAGCTGCTCGCTGCGCTCGTTGGTGGCCAGCAGGGTCTTGCCGAGCTGGGCCAGCTCGGGGGTGGCCTCCGGGTCGGACATCTGGACTTCCAGCAGCGTCCGGTTGATCGCCAGCGGGGTGCGCAGCTCGTGCGAGGCGTTGGCGACGAACCGCTGCTGGGCGTTGAAGGCCCGGTCGAGGCGGTCCAGCATCTCGTCGAAGGTGTCGGCCAGCTCCTTGAGCTCGTCGTCGGGGCCGTCCAGCTCGATGCGCTTGTGAAGATCGGATCCGGCCACGCTGCGGGCGGTCCTGGTGATCCGGCCGAGCGGCGAGAGCACCCGCCCCGCCATCACGTAGCCGAGCGCGAAGGCGGCGATGGTGAGGCCGACCAGGGACAGCAGCGAGCGGCGCAGCAGCGAGTCGAGCGCCTGGGCGCGCTGGTCGGCGACGCAGTTGTCGAGGATGTCGTTGAACTGGTCCGTGGGCAGCGTGCGGCCGCGCAGCTCCGGGCAGTAGTTGCTGGTCAGCTGCAGCTGGCTGTCGCCGAGCACACGGAAGGGCGAGGAGCCGCCGTTGTGCAGCGCCTGCGCGGCCAGCAGATAGATGATCGTCAGCAGCACCATGCCGGCCATCAGGAACATGCCGCCGTACAGCAGCGTGAGCCGTATCCGGATGGTGGGCCGCAGCCACGGGTACTGCCGGGAGGGGTCGCGCGGGTCCCAGGTGGGTTTGGGCGGCGCGGCGGGCTGGGTGCCCGGCCCCGGCCCCACCACCTCCGTCTTCAGGTTTCTGTCGTCCATGTGTCTAAATCCGGTAGCCGGAGCCCGGCACGGTGATGATCACCGGCGGCTCGCCGAGCTTGCGACGCAGCGTCATGACGGTGACGCGCACCACGTTCGTGAACGGGTCGGTGTTCTCGTCCCAGGCCTTCTCGAGCAGCTGCTCCGCGGAGACCACGGCCCCGTCGGCGCGCATCAGCACCTCCAGGACGGCGAACTCCTTCGGCGCCAGCTGGATCTCCTTGCCGTCGCGGGACACCTCGCGGCGGTTCGGGTCCACCCGGATGCCGGCCCGCTCCAGGACGGGCGGCAGCGCGGCCGTGGTGCGCCGGCCCAGGGCCCGTACGCGCGCGATCAGCTCGCTGAACGCGAAGGGCTTCGGCAGATAGTCGTCCGCGCCCAGCTCGAGGCCCTCCACCCGGTCGCTGATGTCGCCGGCGGCGGTCAGCATCAGCACCCGGGTCGGCAGCCCGAGCTCGACGATCTTGCGGCAGACGTCGTCGCCGTGCACCACGGGAAGGTCGCGGTCGAGGACCACGACGTCGTAATCATTCAGATCGATGCGGTCGAGCGCGGCGGCGCCGTCGTAGACCACATCCACCGCCATGGCCTCCCGGCGGAGCCCGGTGGCAACAGCATCGGCGAGCAGCTGCTCGTCCTCGACGACGAGTACGCGCAAGGCGGTGTCCTTCCCTCACTATGAGTGCTTGTGCACCCGTCCATCCTGCACGGAAGGACCATAAACCGGTGGTAAGGGGAGCGCCGGTGAACCGCTGTGAGCCCGGTGGAATCTTTTTCCCGCTGCGGATGTTTTGCCCTTCGCCAGGGCGGGGAGTACGACTCCACACCCGCCGATCACTGCTGTGTATGCCTATCCCGGGCACGGCACACGAGCTGTAGCTCACCGGGCACTCCAGGTGATCACCCACCGTCGGCACACCCCCGTGCCCACCGACCTATACCGACGAGGGGGCGCAAGATGGACGCATTCACCGCTGGTCTTCTGCAGCGCATAAGGAATACCGAAACCGACATCGAGCAGGCCCGTGAGTCGGGCGACGACTTCCTCGTCGAGGTCGAACAGGCCGAGCTGGAAGACCTCCGCCGCCTGGCCGAGGCGCACGGCGTCCCGGTCGAGGCCGGTCAGTCCCACTGACACCAGGAAAACAGCCGAAGGGCCCCGCTGCACCCGCAGCGGGGCCCTTCGTGTGAGCCGGGTCAGCCGCGCCAGGCGCCCAGGTCCTCCAGGATCCGCTGCAGCGGCTCGAAGACCCCGGGAGAGCCGGCCACGGTCAGCTCGTGCGACGGCCGGCCGCCGGGCCGCCCGCCGGTCAGGGCCCCCGCCTCGCGGGCGATCAGGTCGCCCGCCGCCGCGTCCCAGGGGTTCAGCCCCCGCTCGTAGTATGCGTCCAGCCGGCCGCAGGCCACATCGCACAGGTCCAGCGCCGCGGAGCCGCCCCGGCGGATGTCCCGCACCTGCGGCAGCAGCGTCCGTACGACCTCGGCCTGCGCCACCCGCCGCTCCCGCAGATAGCCGAAGCCGGTGCCGATCAGCGCCTCGGAGAGCGGCGGCGCCGGGCGGCAGCGGATCGCCGCCCCTTCGCGGTACGCGCCGCGCCCACGCACCGCGTGGAAGGTCTCCCCGCGCTGCGGTCCGGCGACGACGCCGACGACGGTCTCGCCCTCGTACTCGGCGGCGATCGAGACCGACCAGTCGAGCCGGCCGTAGAGATAGTTCACCGTGCCGTCGATCGGGTCGATCACCCAGCGCACCCCGCTGGAGCCCGCCACGTCCGCGCCCTCCTCGCCGAGGATGCCGTCGTCCGGCCTGGCGTCCAGCAGAAAGCCGGTGACCAGCTTCTCCGAGGCGATGTCCATCTCCGTGACCACGTCGATGGGGCTGGTCTTGGTGGCGGCGACGCCGAGGTCGGCCGGGCGGCCGTCGCGGAGCAGGTCGCCGGCCCGGCGGGCGGCTTCCTGGGCGAGCTCGAGCAGTTCGTCCTTGAGCCGGTCGTTCACGGGGGTCTCGCTTCTCAGTCGGTGCCCGCGGCGGCGGGCTTGGGCGTACGGGCCGGGCAGCAGCCCGCCGGGCAGAGGTCGTGGCTCGGTCCGAGCGCGCCCAGGGCGCACCGCTCGGCCCCGGGGACGCCGCGCTCGGCTTCCGCCCGCTCCAGCACCAGTTCCCGCAGCCCGGCGACGAAGCGCGGGTCGGCGCCCACGGTCGCGGACCTGACCACCGGCAGACCCAGCTCCTCGGCCTTGGCCTTGGCTTCGGTGTCGAGGTCGTAGACGACCTCCATGTGGTCCGATACGAAGCCGATCGGCGCCATGACGACGGCCGGTGCGCCGGCGCCGTGCACGTCCTCCAGGTGATCACAGATGTCCGGCTCCAGCCACGGGATGTGCGGGGCGCCGCTGCGGGACTGGTAGACCAGCTCCCAGGGCCGGTCGACGCCGGTGGCCTCGCGGACCCGGCCGGCGATGATCCGGGCGACGTCCAGGTGCTGGGCGACGTACGCGCCGCCGTCGCCGTGCCCCTCGACCGGGCCCGAGGTGTCGGCCGCGGAGGTCGGGATGGAGTGGGTCGTGAAGGCGATCCGGGCGCCGTCCCGTACGGACTCGGGCAGCTCCTGCAGCGCGGTCAGGACGCCCTCCACCATCGGCTCCACGAAGCCCGGGTGGTTGAAGTAGTGCCGCAGCTTGTCGACCCGCGGCGGCTCGATGCCCTCCGCGCGCAGCGTCTCGATGGCGTCGGCGAGGTTCTCGCGGTACTGGCGGCAGCCGGAGTACGAGGCGTATGCGCTGGTCACGAGGGTGAGGATGCGCTTGCGCCCGTCCTGGGCCATTTCCCGGAGGGTGTCCGTCAGGTACGGCGCCCAGTTCCGGTTCCCCCAGTACACCGGCAGGTCCAGGCCCGTGTCCGCGAAGTCCTTGCGCAGCGCGGCCAGCAGCTCGCGGTTCTGCGCATTGATCGGGCTCACGCCGCCGTACAGGAAGTAGTGCTGCCCGACCTCCTCGAGCCGCTCCCGCGGGATGCCCCGCCCCTTGGTGACGTTCTCCAGGAACGGCACCACGTCATCCGGCCCCTCCGGACCACCGAAGGAGAGCAGAAGCAGGGCGTCGTACGGAGCCGCGGGCGGAAGTTCAGGCAGTTCGGACATGCCATCGATCCTAGGGTCTGCCTGGAGTCTCCCGCCTGCGCCCCGACGCCCGGCACGCACGCACCGGACGCCGCTGCGCCGCGCTTCGCGCGACGACGGGAGACTCCAGGCAGACCCTCAAGCGACCTGTGAGTAGGATCTCCCGGCACCGGAGCTACGGGAGGGGCCTGAGCCACATGACCAGCACCACCACGACCAGCGTCTGGCGCAATTGGGCGGGGAATGTCACGGCCCGGCCGGCCCGGAGCGTCTCGCCCGCGACGACCTCGGATGTCGCGGAGGCGGTGCGCGATGCGGCGGCCGCCGGGCTGCGGGTCAAGGCGGCCGGGACCGGGCATTCGTTCACGGCCGCGGCGGCCACGGACGGGCTGCTGATCCGGCCGGAGCGGCTGGCAGGGATCCGCGCGATCGACCGCGCCGCCGGGACGGTCACGGCGGCCGCGGGCACCCCGCTGAAGCAGCTCAACCTGGCCCTGGCGGCCGAGGGCCTGTCGCTGACCAACATGGGCGACATCATGGAGCAGACGGTCTCCGGCGCCACCGCCACCGGCACCCACGGCACCGGGCGGGACTCGGCGTCCATAGCCGCGCAGATCGCCGGGCTCGAGCTGGTGACGGCGGACGGGCGGGTGCTGCAGTGCTCCGAGAAGGAGCACCCGGAGATCTTCTCCGCGGCCCGGCTCGGCCTGGGCGCGCTGGGCGTGGTCACGGCGGTGACCTTCAACGTGGAGCCGATGTTCCTGCTCACGGCGCGCGAGGAGCCGATGTCGTTCGACAAGGTGACGGCGGACTTCGAGCAGCTGGCGACGGAGAACGAGCACTTCGAGTTCTACTGGTTCCCGCACACGGACAACTGCAGCACCAAGCGCAACAACCGCAGCGACGGCCCGGCGAAGCCGGTGGGGACGCTGAGCGGCTGGTTCGAGGACGAGTTCCTGTCGAACGGCGTCTTCCACGCCGCCTGCGCCCTCGGCAAGGCCGCCCCCGGCACGATCCCCGGCATCGCCAAGATCTCCAGCCGCGCGCTCTCCGCCCGTACGTACACGGACATCGCCTACAAGGTCTTCACCAGCCCGCGCCGGGTCCGCTTCGTGGAGATGGAGTACGCGCTGCCGCGCCAGGAGGCCGTCGCCGCGCTGCGGGAGCTGAAGGCGATGGTGGAGCGCTCCGACTTCCGGATCAGCTTCCCTGTGGAGGTGCGGGTCGCCCCCGCCGATGACATCCCGCTGTCGACTGCCTCCGGGCGGGATACGGCGTACGTGGCCGTACACATGTACCGCGGTACACCCCATGAGGCGTATTTCGGCGCGGTGGAGGAGATCATGACGGCGCACGGCGGCCGCCCGCACTGGGGCAAGCTGCACAGCCGTGACGCTGCGTATCTGGCGGCGGCGTACCCGCGCTACGCCGAATTCACGGCGCTCCGGGACCAGCTGGACCCGGAGCGCCTCTTCGCCAACGACTACCTGCGGCGGGTGCTGGGCGACTAGCCCGCCGAGGACTCCGTCTTCGGCTGGACGTCGCCGGCCCCGGAGCCGCTCTCCGGCGTGGCGGCGCCGTCGTCCGGCGTGGTGGGGGTGGGCGTCGTGGCCGGGGATTCCTTGCCGCCGTCGTCCTGGCCGCCGCTGCCGCCGGGGTCGGTGGAGCTGCCCGGGTCGGGCTTCTGGCCGCCGCCCTGACCGCTCTGGCCGTCCTCGGTGGCGCCCGGGGACGGCTTGGTGGCGCCGTCGTCCTCGCCGCCGGTGCCGGAGGTGGCGCCGCCGGTGGGCTGGTCGTCCTGCTTCTTGTCCTGGTCGGCGCCCTTTTCCTGCTGCGGGTCCACCGAATCGTCGGTGCTCTTGCCGCCGCCGCCGAAGATCGAGCCGACGCTGGTGCCGCCGCCGTTGCCGCGCCCCCACACGTCGGACATGGACTCGCCGGCGATGGCCTCGACCGCGGTGATGGCGCCGAGGCCGATGGCGAAGACGCCGGCAGCGGTGAGCGCGATGCGCTTCCAGCGCAGGCCGCGCTTGGCGGAGCCGTGGACGGTGGCGTCGCCGTAGCCGGCGTCGGCAGGCGCGTCAGCGGCCTTGTCGCCGTCGCCGGGCCCGCCCGCGCCCAGCAGCGCGGTCTCGTCGGCCTGCGGCATCAGCTGCGTGGCCTGCAGCGTCCGGGTCGCGCCTGCGCCGACGGCGGTCTGCGCCTCGGGCGCCTCCGCGGCCTGCGCCTCGGTGGCCAGGGCGACCGGCGCGTCCGCGGTCACGCGGTCCGTCCGGTTCAGCGCCGGCAGGACCTTGGTGACCTTCGTCGCCTTCGGCCCGTGTACGGCGACTTCCTTGATCTGCTCTCCCGTACGCCGGAAGAAGTGCTGGAACACCGCGCCGCCCGCGGTCGCACCCACGCTGACGACGCCGGCGCCGATGATCGTGCCGTACACGCCCATGCTCGACGCCAGGAAGGCGGTGACCACGGTGGCCGCCGCACTGCCCGCCACCTGCGCGCCGCTCAGGTCGATCTTTTTCTGATCGCCGTTCGGTCGTTCCGTGCCGGTTTCAGACTGCTTCTGCATCCCCATCCCAAGAATCGCTCTTTTGGCCCCCATCCTCGACAGAAACGACATTCTTGCGGACCGGATAGTTCCGAATGTGGACATACTGTGACCCACTCCACGTCCCGGCGCGGCCCGCGAACCAACTCCCGTAATCCCGGAAGACTTAGACGGCGTGCCGGTCCACTACGGTGGCCCGAATGGAGTACTGTGGCGAACCCGTGCTCCGGTGTCCCGTCCGGCAGGTGACTCCTCGGTCACTCTGCGTTGCAAACTGGTAACCGTGCCATAACGGCGCATCGGGCCCACGGCCCGACACGCCGGGCAACTCGGCAATGTTGTGGCAGGCTGCACCCGGGCAGGCCACACTCGACTAGCGGAAGCAGCGACGCACACGTGACGTCGGCAGGCACCACCCGGGAGGTCCCCATGCCCGAACTGCGTGTCGTGGCCGTCAGCAATGACGGCACACGGCTGGTGCTGAAGGCTGCGGACTCGACGGAGTACACCCTTCCGATTGACGAACGGCTGCGCGCCGCCGTCCGGAACGACCGTGCCCGGCTCGGCCAGATCGAGATCGAGGTCGAGTCGCACCTGCGGCCCCGCGACATTCAGGCCCGCATACGAGCCGGTGCCTCCGCCGAGGAGGTCGCCTCGCTCGCCGGCATCCCGGTCGACCGGGTCCGGCGCTTCGAGGGTCCCGTGCTCGCCGAGCGCGCCTTCATGGCCGAGCGCGCCCGCAAGACTCCGGTGCGCCGCCCCGGCGAGACCGGCGGCGGCCCCACGCTGGGCGACGCCGTCTCCGAGCGGCTGCTGCTGCGCGGCGCGGACAAGGACACCGTCCAGTGGGACTCCTGGCGCCGCGACGACGGCACCTGGGAGGTCGTCCTCGGCTACCAGGTGGCCGGCACCCCGCACTCCGCGGGCTGGACCTACGACCCGCCGCGGCGGCTGGTCCAGGCCGTGGACGACGAGGCCCGGTCGCTGATCGGCGAGACCGACGAGGCGCCGGAGCCGAGCTTCCCGTTCGTGCCGCGGATCGCGCGGCTGCCGCGGGACGAGGCGGGCCGGGACGGTTCCGGCCCGGAGGGCGCCGACCAGGAGCAGCACCGCGAGCGGGAGCGCCCCGGCGACCCCGCGAGCGGCGCCGGCAAGGGTGACTCGCTGACCAGCCTGCTGGAGTCGGTGCCGAACTTCCGCGGCGACATGGTCGTCCCGAAGCCGGCCCCGCCGCCGTCCGCGCCCAAGCCCAAGGAGCGGGCCCCGGAGCCGGAGCCCCCGGCCACGGTGCCGCCGGTGATGCCGCCGACCGAGCCGGAGGAGCAGCGCGAGGAGCCGCCGGCTCCGGCCGCCAGCGCCGGCTCGGCGTACGCGGATGTGCTGATGCCGCGCTCGGTGGGCGCCCACCGCGACCGCCTGACGGGCAACACGGACCGCCAGGCCGAGGCCGACGGCGTCCGCCCCGGCCGCCGCGCGGCGGTCCCGTCCTGGGACGAGATCGTCTTCGGCAGCCGGCGGAAGAAGCCGGAGTAGTACGGGCGGGCCCGCGCGCTGCGCGGGCCCGAACCCGTGCAAGGGACCGGCCCGCCGCGAGGCGCATCGTATGCTGGTGCCCATGGCAAAGACCGGAACCGCGACCCAAGGCCTGCGTGAGGCCATCGAGCGCAGCGGCTACTACCCCACGCTCGTGGGGGAAGCCGTCGATGCTGCCGTCGGCGGCGAGCCGGTCAGTTCGTACCTGGTGCACCAGGAGACGACCTTCGACTCCAACGAGGTCCGCCGGCACGTCACCGTCCTGGTCCTGACCAAGACCCGCTTCCTCGTCAGCCACACCGACGAGCAGGCCGCGGACGGCACCTCCCCGACGCCGTACGCGACCACCTCCACGGAGTCGGTCAAGCTCTCCCGGATCTCGTCCGTCGTGCTCAGCCGGGTCGTCGCCAACCCCGAGTCGTACACCCCGGGCACCCTCCCCCGCGAGGTCGTGCTCACCGTCGGCTGGGGCGCCGTCGCCCGGCTCGACATGGAGCCGGCCACCTGCGGCGACCCCAACTGCGAGGCCGACCACGGCTACACCGGCTCCTCCACCGCCGACGACCTGAGCCTGCGGGTCAGCGAGGCCGGTGACGGCCCCGAGACCGTCCGCCAGGCCCTCGCCTTCGCCCAGGCGCTCTCCGAGGCCACGGCCGAGGGCGGCGCCGCGCCCAGGTGAATCTGACCCACACCTCCTCCTGGCCGGAACCGCTCGACGCCCGCACCGCCCCGGCCCCCCGCTACGGCACCGGCGCCCTCGCCGACGTCCTGCCCACGCTCGCCGCGGGCCTCGGCGTGCCCGGCTTCGCCGCCGCGCTCCCGCTGCAGCCCGTGGACCGCGCCTGCGTCTTCCTCATCGACGGCATGGGCTGGGAGCTCCTCCTGGCCCACCCCGAGGAGGCGCCCTTCCTGCACGCCCACGCCACCGGGGAGCCGATCACGGCGGGCTTCCCGGCCACCACCGCCACCTCCCTGGCTTCCGTCGGTACGGGCCTGCCTCCGGGCTGCCACGGCCTGCCCGGCTACAGCGCGCTCAACCCGGACACCGGCGAGCTGATGAACCAGCTCCGCTGGAACCCCTGGACCGACCCGCACGCCTGGCAGCCGTACCCGACGGTCTTCGAGCTGGCCGCGGCCGCCGGCGTGCACACCTGCCAGGTCTCCTCCCCCGCCTTCCAGCACACCCCGCTCACCAAGATCGCGCTCAGCGGCGGCACCTTCCACGGCCGCCTCTCCGGCGAGGAGCGCATGGACCTGGCCGCCGAGCAGCTCGGCGCCGCGGACCGGTCGCTGGTCTACACGTACTACAGCGAGGTCGACGGCAAGGGCCACCGCTACGGCGTCGACTCCGACGCCTGGCGCGGCCAGCTGAACTACGCCGACCGCCTCGCCCAGCGGCTCGCCGAGCAGCTCCCGCCGCGCTCCGCGCTGTACGTCACCGCGGACCACGGCATGACGGACATCCCGTTCACCCCCGAGCACCGCTACGACTTCGACGAGGACTGGGAGCTCAGGGCCGGCGTCCGGCTGCTCGGCGGCGAGGGGCGGGCCCGGCACGTCTATGCCGTGCCGGGGGCCGCGGGCGACGTGCTCACGGTCTGGCGCGAGGTGCTCGGCGATCAGGCGTGGGTGGTGAGCCGGGACGAGGCGATCGGGCTCGGCTGGTTCGGCCCGCGGGTCGACGAGCGCGTGCGGGCCCGTATCGGCGATGTCGTCGTGGCGGCGTCGGCGGACATCGCGATCGTGGCCAGCCGCACCGAGCCGAAGGAGTCGGCGCTGGTGGGCATGCACGGCACGCTGACGCCGCGGGAGCAGCTGGTGCCGTTGATCGAGGTGCGGGGCTAGCCGGTGGTGGTCTCGGTGTCGGTCCCGGCGGCGATCATCGTGAAGACGGCTCCTTCCGGGTCGGCCACCTCTACCGCGCGGCCGTAGTCCCCGTCGTACGGGCCGCGTCGCACCCGTCCGCCGAGCTCGATGACGAGCTTGGCCGCGGCGTCGACGTCCGCGGCGCCGAAGTACGTCATCCAGTGCGGCGTCTCGTGCCCGTCGCCACCGCAGATGGCGGCCACCGGGTGGCCCTCCACCTCCAGGGTGATCTGGTCGGGCCCGGTCTCCCGGGCCGCGTAGCCGAAGACGTTCTCGTAGAACTTCGCGGCCGCGGCGGCGGGCGTCTCCGCGGTCAGCAGGTCGTTCCAGACGGTGCTGCCCGGCGTGCCGTGGCGCTGCGCGCCCTCGTGCCGGCCGGCCTGCCAGATGCCGAAGACGGCACCCGCCGTATCGGAACAGACGGCCAGCCGCCCGGCGTCCTCGGCGTCCAGCGGCCCGACCGCCACGGTGCCGCCGCAGTACCGGACGCGATCGGCGGTGGCATCGGCGTCGTCGGTGGCCAGGTAGGTGGTCCAGGCGAGGCGCAGGTGCCGGTCGGTGGCGAGCACGCCGATGCCGGCCACCTCGCGGTCGTCGAGCAGCGCGCGGACGTACGGTCCGAGCTGCTGCGGTCCCGGGCGGAACTCCCAGCCGAAGAGCGCGCTGTAGAAGTCCTGGGTGGCCTCGAGGTCGTGCACCATCAGGCTCGCCCAGCACGGCATGCCGGGGGTGCGCGGGTGCGGGGTCATGGTCACTCTCTCCTATGGCCATCGCGGGCGGTGGGGCAGGCGTAACGCGCTGTAGATGCTTCCATCGCTTCTGTGATTGCGCTGCCCCTCTGCGGCGAATTTCCGCCGTACGCCAAGATGGCCTGCATGACTGCTTCCATCATCTCCGCATCCGAACTCGCGAGCGACTTGAGCACGGGGGGCAGCACTGCGGTGCTGCTGGACGCCCGGTATCAGCTGGGGGGCCCGCCCGGGCGCCCTGAGTACGAGGCCGGGCACATCCCCGGGGCGGTGTACGTGGACATGGACACGGAGCTGGCGGGGCCGCCTGGGGACGGTGGCCGTCATCCGCTGCCTGACCTGGAGGTCTTCGGGGCGGCGATGCGGCGGGCCGGGGTGTCGGCGGGGCGGCCTGTGGTGGT
>NZ_JAAKZV010000108.1 GCF_011044975.1 Streptomyces coryli
CGGTCCGCCGCCCCGCGTCGCGGCCGGCGGACCGCGGCCCGCGTCGCCGTCGTCCTCGCCCTGGCGGCAGGCCTCGTCCTGGGCGGTTACGGGCTGATCGACGGTCCGGACGAGGGGAACGACGCAGCCTCCACGGGCACCGACCGCCCCGCACCGGCGAAGTCCTCCGCCAGCCGTCCGGCCACCACCGCCCCTGGCCCGACGCGGGTCACGCAGCTCACCCCGTGGGACGAGATCGGCGCCAAGCCCGCCGCCGGCATCGAGATCACCGGCCGCGCATACGGCAGCTGCGGCGGCGGCTCCCTGACGCTGTCCGGGCGCCCGGACGCCTGGCGCTGCAACGCCGACGACGGACAGATCCTGGACCCATGCTTCACCGGTGGTCCGATGGACGCGCAGCACCACGACGTACTCTGCATGGCGGACTCACCGAAGAAGATGCTGCGGTTCGAGCTCGCGCAGCAGCTCCCCGACCCCGACGAGTACGGGAACTCCCCGGCGCCGGGCGAGTACACCGGCGCGTACCGGATCAAGCTCGCCAACGGGCAGACCTGCGGCTACATGGGCGGGGCGACCACCACCGTCGGCGGCAAGCGCCTCAACTTCGGCTGTCCGCAGGGGTACGCCTACGGCGATCCCGACACCGGCGGTCCCGTATGGACCATCGCCTACAAAGCGAAGGGCGCCGCGTCGCTGAAGCAGGTCGGGATCGCCGCCGTCTACCAGTAGGCCGTCACCCCACCGGGCTGAGGATGACCGAACGGCTCAGGTGGCGCGGCTCGTCCGGGTCCAGGCCGCGGGCTTCGGCCAGGGCGAGGGCGAGGCGCTGGATGCGGACCAGTTCGGCGAGGGGGTCGAGGCCGCCGGTGACCCAGTGGGCGCCGGTGGCGTGCACCTCGGTTTCCAGGCCGTCGGGGGCCTGGCCGATCATCCAGGTGGCGGTGCCGGAGGTGGAGATGGAGATGGGGCCGTGGCGGTATTCCATCGCCGGGTAGGCCTCGGTCCAGGACAGCGAGGCCTCGCGCATCTTCAGCGCCGCCTCGTTGGCCAGGCCCACCGTCCAGCCGTTGCCGAGGAAGCTGAACTGCGTGCACGCCAGCAGCGCCGGCGGTAGCGGCTCGACCAGCGCCAGTTCCGCGTCCTCCACGACGGCGTCGCTGTGCAGCCCGAAGTGGGCACGCAGCAGCGTCAGCGCCGAGGTGGCGAAGCGGGTCTGCACCACCGAGCGCTCGTCGGCGAAGTCCAGCACCACGACGTCGTCGGCGGCCTGCATCACGGGCGTCGTCGGATCGCCGGTGATCGCGGTCGTCCGGGTCGCGCCGCCGCGCACCTGGTCGAGCAGCCGCAGCACCTCGGTCGTGGTGCCGGAGCGGGACAGCGCGACGATGCGGTCGTAGCGGCGGCCCGCGGGGAACTCGGAGGCGGCGAAGGCGTCCGACTCCCCCAGCCCCGCGCCCTCCCGTAGCGCCGCCGCGGCCTGCGCCATGAAGTACGAGGTGCCGCAGCCGACGAAGGCGGTCCGCTCGCCGGGCTGAGGCAGGGCCGCGCCGTGCTCGGCGGCTATGCCGGCCGCGCGCCGCCAGCACTCGGGCTGGTCGGCGAGCTCTGTCGCTACGTGATGCATGTACCACTCCCGTGCGTGAGGATGCGTGATGGTGGATGTGCTGCTTGATTATGCATGCTAAGCAAGAGTTTCGAACAGCATCAAGCATCCGGATGACACTTCTGCTGGTCAGAGCCGACTTCCACGGACCCGGTGGGATGCTGTAACCCCTGGCGGGACGCCACGGAGGGCCAGGAGAGAGGTGCGCGAGGGTGAATCGGTACGAACGGCACAGTGAGCTGCTCCGGTTGCTCACTGAGCGACGGCAGCTCGACGTCGAGGGCGCGGCCGCGGAACTGCACGTGTCCGCGGCCACCATCCGCCGCGACCTCGACCAGCTCGCCGAGCAGCGGCTGCTGGTGCGTACCCGCGGCGGTGCGATGCCCAACGACGTCGCGTACGACCTGCCGCTGCGCTACAAATCCGTGCGCGACTCCGCGGAGAAATCGCGCATCGGGCAGGCCGCGGCGGCGCTGGTGGAGCGCGGCATGGTGGTCGGCCTCAACGGCGGCACCACCACCACCGAGGTCGCCCGCGCGCTGGCCACCCGCAGCGACTTCGCCGACTCCGAGCCCGGCGACGAGCCCGCGGTCACCATCGTCACCAACGCGCTCAACATCGCCAACGAACTGGCCGTCCGCCCGAACGTGAAGGTCGTGACCACCGGCGGCGTCGCCATGCCGCTCTCGTACGAGCTGGTCGGCCCGCTCGCCGGGCACATCCTGCGCGAGATCAGCCTCGACATCACCTTCCTCGGCGTGAACGCGGTCGACGCCGACCGCGGCGCCAGTGCGCGCAACGAGCATGAAGCGAACATCAACGCGCTGCTCGCCGAGCAGGCCGGGCGCCTCGTCGTGGTCGCGGACTCGACGAAGCTGGGCGCCAAGGCGTTCGCCCGGATCTGCGCGCCGGCCGCCATCGACACCCTCGTCACGGACGCGCGGGAGCCGGAGAAGGCGAAGGAGTTCGAGGACCGGGGCATCACCGTCATCCAGGCATGATTGCTCCCTGCTCGAAACTGCAACAAACAAAGAGTTAACAAGCACCTCTTGTCATGGGCGCGCGCAGCGTTGCAGGATGCGGGGGATCTCCCGACGGCCGGATCAGGCCGTCCCGAGGTCCCCCTTCCTCATGCCCTCGGCGCGCTTCCGTGCGCCCTGATACAGACGCCGGAGGTGACTCGTGTCGGCCGCAGCGTCAGCATCCCCGAGTTCGGTCGTGCCCCACCCCGCCCCACCGGAAGACGACGACCAGGGGCCCGCCGCGAAGCCCAAGCGGCGCGCCGGCCGCAAGGCCGCCCGCAGACCGCTCAAGGAGCGGCTGCGCCGGGACAAGATGCTGCTGTTCCTGTGCATCCCGGGCGTGCTCTACTTCGCGGTCTTCTTCTATCTGCCGCTGGCCGGCAACGTCATCGCCTTCCAGGACTACCAGCCGTATCTCGGCTTCAAGAACAGCCCGATGGTCGGCTGGGCGAACTTCCAGGCGCTGGTGCAGGAGCCGGAGTTCTGGACCGCGGTCTGGAACACCATCGAGATCAGCGCCGTCCAGCTGATGCTCTATTTCCCCGCGCCGATCGCGCTCGCGCTCTTCCTCAACTCCCTCATCAGCACGAAGACCCGCCGGCTGATGCAGACCATCGTCTACCTCCCGCACTTCCTGTCGTGGGTGGTGGTCGTGGGCATGTTCCAGCAGGTCCTCGGCGGCGCCGGCACCGTCACCTCGTTCCTCAACGACCACGGCGTGGGCGTCGGGAACGTCATGAACAACCCCGACACGTTCTTCCTCCTCATCACCTCGCAGGCGATCTGGAAGGACGCCGGCTGGGGCGCGATCATCTTCCTCGCCGCGATGGCGAACATCGACAACTCGCTGTACGAGTCGGCGGCCATGGACGGCGCGAACTGGTGGCGCCGGATCTGGCACATCACGCTCCCCGGCATCCGCCCCGTGATCATCATGCTGCTCATCCTGCGCCTCGGCGACATCCTCACCGTCGGCTTCGAGCAGATCCTGCTGCAGCGGGACAACGTCGGCCAGGAGGCCTCGGAAGTCCTGGATACCTACGTCTACTTCCACGGCGTCGTCGACGGCGACTGGGGCATGTCCACCGCGGCCGGGCTGATGAAGGGCGTCATCGGCTTCGTCCTCATCTACCTCGCGAACAAGGTCGCACACCGCCTCGGCGAGCAGGGGGTCTACCGATGAGCACCGCTTCTCTGACCGCGTTCCTCAAGCGCGACCGCCGGCACGCGGAGCGCCCGGCCTGGATGGAGCGCCCCAGCATTACGGCGCAGGGCCTGAAGTTCCTGGTCATCGTCGGCATGATCGTGGCCGTCGGCTATCCGTTCCTGCTGTGCCTGGGCACCAGCCTCGCCACCAAGGAGGAGCTGGCGGCCAACGGCGGCTACGTCCTCTTCCCCTCCAACCCGACCTTCGAGTCGTACAACGTGGTGCTCTCCGGCGGCGTCGTCACCCGCGCCGCCATGGTGAGCATCGGCATCACCCTCATCGGCACCGCACTCAGCCTGCTGTGCACCGTGGCCCTCGCCTACGGCCTGTCCCGGCCGGGCACGGTCGCCGGCAAGCCGCTGCTGATGCTGGTCCTCGGCACCTTCCTCTTCACGCCCGGCATCATCCCCAACTACCTGGTCATCCAGGAGCTGGGCATGATCGATACGTACGGGGCGCTGATCGCCCCGATCATGCTCAACGCCTTCAACATCGTGGTCGTCCGCGCCTTCTTCCAGGGCATCCCGGACGAACTCCACGAAGCGGCGCGGCTCGACGGCGCCGGAGATGTACGCATCCTGCTGCGGATCGTCCTGCCGCTGTCCAAGGCCGTGATCGCGGTGGTCGGCATGTTCTACGCGGTCTCGTACTGGAACAACTTCTTCAACGGCATGCTCTACATCAACGACGGCGCGAAAATGCCGCTGCAGCTCGTGCTCCGCTCGTACGTCCTGCAGGGCGACACCTTCAACGCGAAGGCCCTCGGGGTCGCGACGCTGCCGTCCTCCACCTCGATGTCGATGGCGGTGCTGATCCTCGCGGTCATCCCGATCGTCGCCGTCTACCCCTTCCTGCAGAAGTACTTCGTCAAGGGCGTCCTGACCGGCGCCATCAAGGCCTGACCTCCCCCTTTCCCTCGCGTTTCCTAGGAGTCCCATGTCCTCCTCGAACAACATCAACCGCCGCGGGTTCATAGGCGCGGCGGGCGCCGCCGGGATTGCCGTCGCCGGTGGAGCCGCGCTTACAGGCTGCGGGTCAGGCGCCGGTACGGGTGGCGGTGCGGCGGCGTCGGAGAAGGTGAAGCTGCCGACGTTCGTCGCGGCCAAGGTGCCGAAGCCCGACCTGCCGGGCAACGAGCAGGGCCTGGACGCGGGCTACCTCCGCTACCCCAAGAACCTGGTGCCGGAGAAGGGCGAGAAGCCAGGTGACGGGAAGCCGATCTCCGTGCTCACCGAAACCTTCACCACGATGCCGCCGGCGATGAACCGCAACGCCCACTGGCAGGAGCTGAACAAGCGCGTCGGCTCCGAAATCAACATGACCATCGTCAACGGGCTCGGCGAAGAGTCGGTTTACCGGTCCAAGTTCAACGCACTGATCGCGGGCGGCGACCTCCCCGACCTGATGTGGTTCCCGCCGAACCAGGGCCTGAAGAATGTCCCGCAGCTGCTGGAGGCGAAGTTCCACGACCTGACGCCGTACCTGTCCGGGGACGCGGTGAAGGAGTACCCGAACCTCGCGAACATTCCGCCCTACGCGTGGAAGACGGCGGTGGTGAACGGGCGGATCGCGGGCTACGCGGTCCCGTACGGTCGCATGGGTCAGGTGTACGTCGCCAACGAGGACTTCTGGAAGCCGGTCGGCGGCCTGGAGTTCGACAGTGCGCAGGACTTCTTCGACAAGGCGAAGGACCTGCTCGACACCAAGCGCAGGAAGTGGGTGCTGGAGCCGGCCTATGCGAACCACGTCCTTCAGTTCGCGATGTGGCACGGGATCCACAACGGCTGGGCGGAGCAGGACGGCAAGCTCACGTACATGTACGAGACCGACGCATATCTCGCCGGTCTCGAGTTCGCGGTCAAGTGCGAGAAGGCGGGGCTCTTCTACCCGGACCCCAATCTGCGCACCACCCTGGAGAAGCTGGGCGGCGGGTTCCTGGGTGTGCACGTGCAGTCGTTCCCGGGGTTCCTCAATGATGCCAACATGTACGACTGGCCGATGAAGACCATCGTGCCGTTCGCCGCCGAGAAGGGGATGGACCCGAGCTGGCTGCTCGGCTACGGCTCGGTCGGCTACACCGCGATCAGCAAGAACGTACCGAAGAAGCGCATCAAGACGCTGCTGAAGGTGCTCGACTACATGAGCGCACCCATGGGCACCGAAACGCGGCTCTTCCTGAACAACGGCATCGAGGGCACCCACTGGGAGCGCAACAAGGAAGGCGACGTCATTCTCACCAAGAAGGGCAACGCCGAAGCGCTCACCACCCGCCAGCCCATCGACTTCTTCGGCAACGCCCCGCAGTCGCTGTACCTCCCGGGCAAGGCCGACCTCACCCGGAGCATTCACGCGACCGAGGTGGAACTGCTGAAGCTCGGCAAGGCGAACGCCGCCACCGGCCACTTCTCCGACACGGACGCATCCAAGGGCGCGTCCGCCCTCACGGAGCTCCAGGACGGCATCAAGGACATCGTCTCCGGCCGCAAGCCGATCTCCTCCTACCGCAAGGAGATGCTGCCCAAGTGGCGCCGCCAGGCCGGTGACAAGATCCGCCGCGAGTACGAGCGCGCCATCGAGAAGGGCAAGTAAGTGACGCACGACCTCCGCATCGGCGTAATCGGCCTCGGCCTCCGCCGCTCCATAGCCACCGCCGCCCACCGCCCCGGCAGGGGCTCCGTGGTGGCCGCCGTCGCCGACCTCGACCCGGCCGTACGGGTCGACGTCCCGCAGCGCTACGACGGCGCCATCGCGGTCGACGACTACCGGAAGCTGCTCACCGACGACACGATCGACGCCGTCATCGTCGCCACCCCCGACGATACGCACGAGGCCATCACCGTCGACGTCCTCAAGGCCGGCAAGCCGGTCTTCGTCGAGAAGCCGCTCGGCATCACCGTGGACCAGTGCGACTCCATCCTCCGTACGGCCCACGAGACCGGCACCCGCCTCTATGTCGGCCACAACATGCGCCACATGGGCGTCGTCCGCCTGATGCGCGACATCATCGCCCGCGGCGACATCGGCGAGCCGAAGACCGTCTGGGTGCGGCACTTCGTCTCGTACGGCGGCGACTACTACTTCAAGGACTGGCACGCCGACCGCCGCCGCACCACGGGCCTGCTGCTGCAGAAGGCCGCCCACGACCTGGACGTGGTGCACTGGCTGGCCGGCGGCTACACCAGCCGCGTCAACGCCCTCGGCGAGCTGATGCTGCACGGCGACCTGCCGCGCCGCGAGCCGGGCACCCCGCGTCCGGACGGCTGGCTCGAGGAGTACGAGTGGCCGCCGACCGAGCGCAGGAACCTGCACCACATCGTCGACGTCGAGGACGTATCGATGATGAACATGCGCCTGGACAACGGCGTTCTGGCCGCGTACCAGCAGTGCCACTTCTCCCCCGACTACTTCCGCAACTACACGGTCATCGGCACGGAGGGCCGGCTCGAGAACTTCGGCGACCGGCCGGGCGACGAGGTGCGCGTCTGGAACACCGGCCCGACCGGCTACCGCTCCGACGCCGACGTGGTCCACCGCGTGCCCGAAGCGCGCGGCTCGCACGGCGGGGCGGACGCGCGGCTCATGGCCGAGTTCGTGCGCTTCGCCCGCGAGGGCGGGGCGACGGACACGTCGCCGGTGGCGGCGCGGATGAGCGTGGCGGCGGGCTACATGGCGACGCGGTCGCTGCGCGACGGCGGGACTCCGTACGACGTGCCGGAGCTCGATCCCGAGCTGGTGGCGTACTTCGACGGAGGCCAGCAGCGGTGAAGGCGCTCGTGAAGGAGCGGGCCGAGCCCGGGCTCTGGCTGGCCGATGTGCCGGAGCCCGCGCCAGGCCCGGGAGATGTGCTGATCAAGGTGCTGCGGACCGGGATCTGCGGCACCGACCTGCACATCCGGGACTACGACGGCTGGGCGCAGCAGGCGGTCCGTACGCCGATCGTCCTCGGGCACGAATTCGTCGGCGAGGTGGTGGACACCGGGGCCGGGGTGACCGAGATCACGGCCGGCGACCTGGTCAGCGGCGAGGGCCACCTCGTCTGCGGCAAGTGCCGCAACTGCCTGGCCGGCCGCCGCCACCTCTGCCGCGCCACCGTCGGCCTCGGCGTCGGCCGGGAC
The DNA here is from genome assembly GCF_011044975.1 of Streptomyces coryli. GTDB lineage: Bacteria > Actinomycetota > Actinomycetes > Streptomycetales > Streptomycetaceae > Streptomyces > Streptomyces coryli. The sequence goes on from NZ_JAAKZV010000108.1 coordinate 7,948, forward strand.
GGGTCGTTCGCCGAGTACGTGGCGCTGCCGGCGTCGAATGTGTGGGTGCACCGGGTGCCGGTGGACCTGGACGTGGCGGCGGTCTTCGACCCGTTCGGGAACGCGGTGCACACCGCGCTGTCGTTCCCGGTCGTGGGCGAGGACGTGCTGATCACCGGGGCCGGGCCGATCGGCCTGATGGCGGCTGCGGTCGCCCGGCACGCGGGCGCGCGGAACGTCGTCGTCACGGACGTCAGCGAGCAGCGCCTGGAGCTGGCCCGGGAAGTGGGCGTGAGCCTCGCGCTCAATGTCGGCGAGGCGACCATCGCCGACGGGCAGCGGCAACTCGGCCTGCGGGAGGGCTTCGACGTCGGCATGGAGATGTCCGGCCGCCCGGAGGCGCTGCGCGACATGCTCGCGAACATGACGCACGGCGGCCGGATCGCGATGCTCGGCCTGCCGTCGGAGGACTTCGCCGTCGACTGGGCGTCGATCGTCACGTCCATGATCACGATCAAGGGCATCTACGGCCGGGAGATGTTCGAGACCTGGTACGCGATGTCGGTGCTGCTGGAGGGCGGCCTCGACCTCGGCCCGGTCATCACCGGCCGCTACCCGTACACCGACTTCGAGGCCGCCTTCGCCGACGCGGCGAGCGGCACCGGCGGCAAGGTCATCCTCGACTGGACCGCGTGAGGAGTAAGAAGTGTTCACGTCCGTACGAGACGACCTGCGCGCGACGCTCGAGGAGATCAGCGCGGCCGGTCTGCACAAGCCGGAGCGGGTGCTGGGCACCCCGCAGAACGCGACGGTCGCCGTCACCGGCGGCGGCCGCGCGGGCGAGGTACTGAACTTCTGCGCGAACAACTACCTCGGCCTCGCCGACCATCCCGAGGTGCTGGCGGCCGCGCACGAGGCGCTGGACCGCTGGGGCTACGGCATGGCCTCGGTCCGCTTCATCTGCGGCACGCAGGAGGTGCACAAGGAGCTGGAGTCGCGCCTCTCGGGCTTCCTCGGCCAGGAGGACACGATCCTCTACTCGTCGTGCTTCGACGCGAACGGCGGCGTCTTCGAGACGCTGCTCGGAGCCGAGGACGCGGTCATCTCCGACGCGCTGAACCACGCCTCGATCATCGACGGCATCCGCCTCTCGAAGGCCCGCCGGCTGCGCTACGCGAACCGCGACATGGCGGAGCTGGAGCAGCGCCTGAAGGAGTCCGCGGACGCCCGCCGCCGGCTGATCGTGACGGACGGCGTCTTCTCGATGGACGGCTACGTGGCGCCTCTGCGCGAGATCTGCGACCTGGCCGACCGCTACGACGCGATGGTGATGGTCGACGACTCGCACGCGGTCGGCTTCACGGGCCCGGGCGGCCGGGGCACACCGGCACTGCACGAGGTCTCCGACCGCGTCGACATCATCACCGGCACCCTCGGCAAGGCCCTCGGCGGCGCGTCGGGCGGCTACGTAGCGGCGCGCGCTGAGATCGTCGCCCTGCTGCGGCAGCGATCCCGCCCGTATCTCTTCTCGAACTCCCTGGCCCCGGTGATCGCGGCGACATCACTGAAGGTCCTCGACCTGTTGGAGGACTCGGCAGCCCTACGGGACCAACTGGCCGCCAACACGACTGCGTTCCGGGCCCGTATGACCTCGGAGGGCTTCGACATCCTTCCCGGCGACCGCCCGATCGCCCCGGTCATGATCGGCGACGCCACCAAGGCCGCCCGCATGGCCGACCTCCTGCTGGAAGAGGGTGTCTACGCGATCGCCTTCTCGTACCCGGTCGTACCGAAGGACCAGGCCCGCATCCGGATCCAGCTGTCGGCCGCCCACTCCGAAGAAGACGTCGAACGCGCGGTCACCGCCTTCGTGAAGGCGCGATCACGTCTCACCGACGAGGCCGCGGGATGACGGTCGTCGCCGTCCGCCCGGCAACCGCAGCCGACCGCCCCGGGATTCTGGCCCTGGCGCCACGCCTCACCGAGGGCGCGGCACCCTGGCGGGACCCGGCGGCGGTGCTGGCGGCCGCCGAACAGTGGCTCGCCGGCTCGCTGGACGCGGCGGCGTCCGGCGGGTCGGCGGTTTACGTGGCCGCGGGGCCGGACGGGGTTCTCGGGGTCGTATCGATCACCGAGCAGCGGCACTTCACCGGCGCGGTGGACGCCTACGTCGGCGAGCTCGCGGTCGCCTGCGAGGCCGAGGGGCAGGGCATCGGCCGCCGCCTGATGGCCGCGGCCGAATCGTGGGCCCGCGAGCGCGGCCTGCGCCGCATCCGCCTGACGACCGGCGCCGCGAACGCCCCGGCGAGGGGCTTCTACGCCGCACTCGGCTTCGCCGACGAGGAGGTGACGCTCAGCCGCGAGCTGGGCTAGGTCCGCGGACCATTGACGTTTCGCTGACTCCCTCTCTACGACCGGCCGCCGACCGCCGGCAGCTGCGCCTCAGCGTCACCTCGGCCTTCGAGGTGACCATGCTCGACGCCCTGGGCAAGGCCACCGGGCTGCCCGTGCACGGCTGGAGCGTGGACACCAGCCTGAAGGTCGCGGCCGGCCTCACCGGCGTACTCGAATACCTGGAGGATCCGACCACCGACACCCCGCGCCTCGGCGTCGTACTCGACCGCGACGACGAGACCGGGATGCGCCTCGCCAACCCCGACTGCACCCCGCACACCTCGCCCCGCTGGTAAGCCCGGGCAGCCGCGTAGTCACGCCGCTGCGAGGGCCTCCGTCGGGGGCAAGCGCGCGGCTCGTACCGCCGGATAGAAGCCGGCGAGGCCGCCAATGATCAGTGTCGCGCCCACTCCCCCGGCCATCGCCCAGAGCGGGACGACCGTCGGCCAGCCCTGGTAGCCGGCGTAGCCGGTGGTGACCGCGATGCCGAGGGCTACGCCGCCGACCCCGCCGAGGGCCGACAGCAGCAGTGATTCGCACAGGAATTGGGTGCGGATCTGGCCGCGTGTGGCGCCCAGGGAGCGGCGGAGGCCGATCTCCGCGCGGCGTTCCAGGACCGAGATGACCATGGTGTTCGCCACCCCCACACCACCGACGAGCAGCGCCACCGCGCCGAGGCCCAGCAGCAGGCCGGACAGCGCGTCGTCGGTCGCCTGCTTTGCCGCCAGGGCGTCGGAGGGGCGGGAGACCTCGACCTCGTTGGGGGATTCCGGGTTGACCGTGGCGCCGAGGATCTCCTGGACGTCGGTGACCGCGGCCTCCTCCGCCCGCGTGTACACCGTCGTCGGGTAGCCGTCGAAGCCGAGCTCGCGTTCCGCGGCCGGCCAGCCGACCAGGGCGGCCGAGTCCAGCTCGGGTGCGAGTTCGTTCGGCGCCAGCAGGCCGATGACCGTGAACCAGCGGTCTCCCAGCCAGACTTGCGCGTCCGGGCCCGCCTCATCGATCCCGAGCTGCTGCGCCGTGCGGGAGCCGAGGACCACCGCCGGGTACTTGGTGTTCGCCGCGTTCAGCCAGCGGCCGCCGGTCACCTCGATGCCGACCGTGTCCGGCAGGTCCGTACGGGCCGCGTAGACGGAGAGGCCGCCGGTCTCCTGGGGCGGGACGCGGTCGTTGCGATAGACCTTCGCGTCGGTCTTGCCGATCGCCGAGACCGACTCCATCTCGGGGACGGCGCGCGCCATCCGCACCGCGTCGTCCGGGAGATGCGCCTGCTCGCCGGTGAAGGACTGCCCCGGTTCCGCGGTGAGCAGGTTGGTGCCGAGCGCGGCCAGTTTGCGGCTGAGTTCCTCCTGGCTGGAGGTGGAGATGCCGACCACGCCGATCATCGCCGCGATGCCGATGGCGATGCCGAGCGCCGAGAGGAAGACCCGCATCGGGCGGGACCGCAGCCCCGAGCCGCCGGTGCGGATCACGTCGGCGAGGCTGAGCCGGGCGGGCTTCGGGCGGCGCGCGGGCGAGGGCTCCGGCGCGGGCGAGGGCGCGGGCTGCGGTGGAGTGAGGGTGCTCATCGCGCGACCGCCTCCTGGCGCAGCGCCGCCGAGTCGTGCTCGATGCGGCCGTCCTTGATCCGGACCTCGCGCGGCAGCGACTCCGCGATGTCCCGGTCGTGGGTGATCACGACAACCGTCGTCCCGGCCCCGTGCAGCTCGTGCAGCAGCTCCATCACCACCGCACCCGAGCGGGAGTCGAGCGCACCCGTCGGCTCGTCCGCGAGCAGCAGCGGCGGGTCGCCGACGACGGCGCGGGCGATCGCCACCCGCTGCTTCTCGCCGCCGGAGAGCTGGTGCGGCTCGCTGTAGAGCCGCGGGCCGAGGCCGACCCGGCGCAGCGCGGCCTCCGCCAGCCGCCGCCGGTCGCCGCGCGGCAGCCCGCTGTAGAGCAGCCCGTCGGCGACGGCGTCCAACGCCGGGACGCCGCCCGCCAGATGGAAGGACTGGAAGACGAAGCCGATGGTGCGGGCGCGGAGCGCGGACAGTTCGCGGTCGGAGAGGTCGTCGACGGCGTGGCCGTCGATGCGGACGGTGCCGGCGGTGGGGCGGGCGAGGGTGCCCATGATGTTGAGCATGGTCGACTTGCCGGACCCCGACGGCCCGACGATCGCGAGCATCTCGCCCCGCCGGACGGTGAGATGGGCGTCGGCGAGGGCGGCGACATCGCCGTACGTCTTGGCGACCCCGTCGAGGTCGACTACGGGCGGTCTCATCGGGGGATCCCCACTTTCAGGCCCTCGGTGATGCCGTCGCCGGATATCTCCACCATCCCGTTCGCGAACAGCCCGACCTCCACCGGCCGGTGCTCCACCGAACCCGCCGCGACCGCCTGCACCGCGTAGCCGCCGCCCTTGCGCGCGACCAGCGCGGCGACCGGGACCGCGAGCACGTCCTTGCGGGTGTCCGCGGCGAGGGTGACCTCGACCGGCGCGGCCTGGTAGCGGCCGAGCTTCTTCTGGTCCGGTACGGACAGCTCGACCGGCAGCGTCGCCTCGTCGGAGCTCCCGGAGCCGGAATCGCCCTCCTCCGGCTTGGCGGTGGCGGCGTTGCCGACCTCGGTGACCTTCGCGTCCGCGGAGTTCCCGTCGGGCAGCTCGACGGTCGCCTTGGTGCCCTTCTTCACCAGGTCCTCGTAGGTCGTGTCCAGGTCGACGCTGACCATCCGCTCGGTGCCGGTCCAGGTCAGTACAGGGCCGCTCGGCGGCGCCCCGATCAGCGCCTTCACCTCGGCGACCCGCCGGGCCCCGGACGCCACCACCGCGTCGCCGGGCGCCACCTTGCCGGTCTCCTCGCGGCCGAGGTCGTCCTGCCACTCCTGCACGGCCTCGGCCGTGCCCGCGGTGAACTCCTCATCCACCGTGAAGCCGGTATAGCCGAGCGCCGCCAGGTTCTTCTCCAGCAGCTCTACGTCATCGCCCTCGCTGCCGCTGGACAGGGCGCGGTACAGCGGCGCGCCCCCGTACAGCAGCGGCACCTGCTGCTGGTCGACGCTGTAGACACTCTCGCCGCGCTTGATGACGTCGCCCTCGCCGGGGAGTTGAGTGAGCGTGCCGGAACGGCTGCCGCCCGGCGCCTGCAGCGTGTCCGGTTCCCCGTACCCGAGCGTGCCGTCCACCGTCTCGCTCCGCGTCAGCGTCCTGCGCTCGACCGCCGCGGTCCGCTCCGGCCCGGACGGCGCCGTCGCCGCCGGTTCGTCGCCCTCGCCGCCGAGGGCTCCGGTGGCGGCCACTCCCCCGGCGGTCGCCAGCGCCACGGCGGTCGCGATGATCAGGGTCGTACGCACCGGGTGCCGGCGCCGCCGCGGCGGTGATACGGGCGCGGCCGTACCGTCGCTGGAATCGAAGATCACCCCGGACGCTTCCTCGTCCGTTCGCTGCTGCGGGCTCACTGCGGTGCCCCACCCTTGATCATCATGCCGCCCTGCGGACGCTTGCTCTGGCAGGCGGACATGGCCTTCTGGAACTTGTCCCCCTGCGGCTTGATACCGGCGGCCGCGAGGTCGATCTCCATCGCGCCGCCCTTGATCTCCGGGTCGGGGAAGTCGGGTATGCCGTTCTTGCGGATGCACTCGGCCCACGCGGCGGCCTTCGCCGAGTCGATCTTGCCGCCGGCGCCGGCGTCACCCTGGGGCGACAGCTTCTTGCAGGCCTCCTGCGCCTTCTGGAATTCCGGCGACTTCATGTCGAGTCCGCTGCCCGGGGTGATCTTGATCTGGCCGTTCTCGGGGTCGGGGAAGTTCTTGACGCCGTTCTCCCGCATGCACTTCGCGTAGGCGATTCCCTTGTCCGCCTGCGAGGTCGGCGACGCCCCGGACTTCCCGGACCCCGAGTCCGCCTCCGAGGTGCCGCCCGAGCAGCCGGCGAGCAGCAGGGCGGAGGCCGCCAGCGGGGCGATGGACAGGATGCGCACGCTCTTGCGTTTCCGTGACTGATTCATGCGGCCCAGGCTGCTCAGCGGGCGGTTACACCGCGGGAACGATCGCTGTTATGCCGGTGTTATGCCCCTTCCTGCATGCTGTCCGGCATGCGCGTGCTGATCGTCGAGGACCACCGGGAACTGGCCGACACCGTGGCCACCGGGCTGCGGCAGGACGGCATGGCCGTGGATGTCGCGTACGACGGTGAGCAGTCGCTCGACTTCGTGCTGGTGCACGACTACGACGTCGTGGTCCTCGACCGCGACCTGCCGCGGCTGCACGGCGACGACGTCTGCCGGAAGATCGTCGAACACGGCGCCCGCGCCCGGATCCTGATGCTCACCGCCGCCACGGCGATCGAGGACCGGGTGGACGGCCTCGCCCTCGGCGCGGACGACTATCTGCCGAAGCCGTTCGCCTTCGCCGAGCTGATCGCCCGGGTACGGGCGCTGGCCCGGCGCTCCCAGCCGGCCGTGCCGCCCGTCCTCACCCACGGCGACCTCAGCCTCGACTCGGCGCAGCGCCTCGCCCGTCGCGGCGGGCGCCGGCTCGACCTGTCCCCGAAGGAGCTGGCCGTGCTGGAGCTGCTGCTGTCCGCCCGCGGCGGCGTGGTCTCCGCCGAGGAGCTCCTGGAGCGCGCCTGGGACCACGCGGCCGACCCCTTCACCAACACCGTGAAGGTCACCATCAGCCGGCTCCGCCGCAAGCTGGGCGACCCTCCCGTCATAGAGACGGTGCCCCATGCCGGCTATCGCATCTGACCCCGCCCGCCCGCGCCGCTTCCGCTGGACGGTGCGGCTGCGGCTGACGCTCACTTATGGGGCGCTGTTCCTGGTGTCGGGCGCGGGGTTGCTGGCGATCACGTATGTCCTGGTCGCCGCCCGTAAACCGCAGTACCTGATAACCAAGCGCGACGGTGCCCCGGCGGTCGGGCAGCCGCTCCCGGAAGGGCTGCCGACGCCGGGCAAGGAGCAGCGCGAGGAGATGCTGCAGCAGCTGCTCACCCAGTCCGTCATCGCCCTCGCCATCATGGCCGCGGTGTCGGTGGCGCTCGGCTGGCTGATGGCCGGGCGGGCGCTGCGGCCGGTCAGCGCGATGACGGACAAGGCCCGCCGGATCTCCGACGACAATCTCCACGAGCGCCTCGCCGTCACCGGCCCCGACGACGAACTCAAGGACCTCGGCGACACCTTCGACGACCTCCTCGGCCGCCTGGACACCGCCTTCTCCGCCCAGCAGCGCTTCGTCGCGAACGCCTCCCACGAGCTGCGCACCCCGCTCACCCTGCAGCGGGCGATGCTGGAGGTGGCGCTCGCGGACCCCAAGGCGGACGCCCGGTCGCTGCGCCAGGTCTGCGAGCGGGTGCTGGCCGCCGGCGAGCAGCAGGAGCACCTGATCGAGGCGCTGCTGACCCTCGCCCGCGGCCGGCGCGGGCTGTCCCGCCGGGAGCCGGTGGAGCTGGCGGAGCTCACCGGGAAGCTGCTCCCCGAGCGCGAGGACGGCCGGGCCGCGGTCGAGCGGCACCTGGAGGAGGCCCGTACGGCGGGCGACCCGCGGCTGATCGAGCCGCTGGTGACGAATCTGGTCGGCAACGCCGTGCGGCACAACGTCCCCGGCGGCTGGGTGCGCGTGTCCACCGGCACCGTCGCCGGACGGTCCGTGCTGCGGGTCGTGAACAGCGGCCCGCACATCCCGTACGAGCGGATCGGCCGCCTCTTCCAGCCCTTCCAGCGCTACGAGGAGCGCACCGGCGGCCCGGAGGGGCAGGGGCTCGGGCTGTCGATCGTCGCCGCCGTGGCGCGGGCGCACGGCGCCCCGGTGACCGCCCGGCCCGGGCCCGAGGGCGGGCTGGACATCACCGTCGCCTTCGCGGCGCCCGAGTGATCAGTCCGTGCAGAGCAGGTCGGTGCCCGCGCTAGCCCGCCCCTCGCTGTCGCCGCGGACGTGCGGGTCGCGGCGGTCGGCGGGGGTGAGCGGGCGGTCCGCGCGCAGGGCGCGGAACAGACGCTGCGCCCGCTCGTCGTCCCACTTCACGGCGGAACCCCAGCGCGGCGTCATGTGGTTGACGTCCGCGATCGGGACGGTCGCGAACTCGGTCTTCTCCGTGGACAGATTCCGCGCCGCGTAGCCGAGCCGCAGCAGGTCGTCGAAGCCGGTCAGGGAGTTGGCGCGGGCCGCGTGCAGCAGTTTCGCGGCGGCGTCGATACGGCCGCTGACACCGTCGAGCTGCCCGGACGCCAGCGTCCTGGCCAGCCCGTCGGCGACCACCCGCTGCTGGCGGCGCATCCGGGGCAGGTCGCCCGGCGGGTCGACGTGCCTGGTGCGGACGTAACGCAGTGTGCGGCGGCCGTCGAGGACGCGGGTGCCCCTGTTCAGGTGCAGGCCGGAGAAGTCGTCCCAGAGGCGCTTTTCGGTGCAGACCTTGCTGCCGCCGAAGGAGTCGACGAGGCGGGTGAAGCCGTCGAAGGTGAGCGACAGGTAATGGTCGATGCCGAGGCCGGTCGCCTGCTCCACGGTGCGGATGGCGAGGTCGGCGCCGCCGTGCGCGTACGCCCCGTTGATCTTCCCGGGGTGCGTGGAGCCACGCTCGCCGTCGCCGGGGTCGGTGTGCGGCGCGAAGCGCACGTACGAGTCGCGCGGAATGCTGAGCACGCTCAGCCGGCGGCCGTCGGCGGAGAGGTGCGCGAGCATCATGACGTCGGTGCAGTCGCACTCCTTGCCGCCCACGTGCAGCCAGTCCTTCTGCTTCTTGCTGAGATGCTTGCGCGCGTCGACGCCGACGATCAGAACGTTCGTGCCCTTCCCCGCGTCGCGCGGCCCATCGGCGACCGCGGTGAGATCCGCGCCGAGGGCGGCGGTGGCGAGGGCCGTGGCGGCGAGGCCGCCGGCGAGCAGACGGTGCGAGCGGCGCAGGGGCATCCGCGTCCTCCTTCGGTGTACCGGAACCTGCAGGAGGCTAGGCCGCTGAACTGCTCATATACGACCGGGACACCCACAGCGTGCCGCGCTTCGCTCCGATGGCGGCACCCGGATTGCGGCCACTGGCCACGAACCTATCGTTGCGATATGGGCGAGAATCCTGCGATACGCCGCTTTCGCATCGGAGCGCTGACGCTTCTGACCTCCACCGCGCTCCTCGGCGGTGCGCTCGCCCCGTCCGGTCATGCGGTGCCGGGACAGCCGGAGCCGCGGCCGCTCGCCGACTTCTACGGACAGAACATCGACTGGAAGAAGTGCGGCCCGGACATGGCCGACGACATGGAGGCGGCAGGCGGCATTCCGCCGGAGTACGTCGACCGGATCGAGTGCGGCACCGTCGATGTCCCCAAGATCTACATGGTCCCGGACCGCGGCACGTACACCCTCCACATGATCCGCCTCAAGGCCACCGGACCCGGCGACCGCCTCGGCGCGCTGGTGCTGAACTTCGGCGGTCCCGGCGGGTCCGGCATCGAGGGCCTGTCGACGATGGCGGACCGGTTCGACCGTCTCAACGCCCGCTACGACCTCGTCGCCCACGACCCGCGCGGCGTCGGCAAGAGCACCCCGGTGCGCTGCGGCAAGCCGTCGGACCAGGAGGAGGACCTCCAGGAGGAGCACGCCACCCCCCGCACCAGCGAGGAGGCCCGGCAGCTGGCCCGGGCGCAGCGGATGGCGAACGCCCGCTGCGGCAAGAAGGCCGGCGACCTCATCCCCTGGGTCGGCACCGTGGACTCCGCCCGCGACCTGGACGTACTGCGATCGGCGCTCGACGAGGACAAGCTCAACTACCTCGGCTTCTCCTACGGCACCAAGCTCGGCGCGAACTACATGCACAAGTTCCCGAAGCGGTCCGGCCGGATGGTCCTCGACGGCGTGGTCGACCCGCTGGACGACCCGCGGGAGATGGCGCTGTCCAACGCCCGCGCGTTCCAGGTGGCTCTCGACAACTTCACCGCCGACTGCGTGAAGCGCAAGACCTGCCCGCTCGGCGACGACGACGAGGAGGCGCAGAAGGAGCTGCGCGAGCTCTTCGAGGACCTCGACGGCGCCAGTCTGCCGACGCTGTGGGGCGACCTCGACCAGCCCACCTTCGTCAACGCCATCAAGAACCTGCTGTACAGCAAGCAGGAGGGCTGGCCGCTGCTGCGCCAGTCGCTGACCCAGCTCGCCGAGGGCAACGGCGGGCTGCTCGTGCGGCTCGGCGGCGGCGGTGGCGCGTCGGTACGTGCCCAGTCCGAGGACGAGGACGCCGGCGACGCCGACGACGGGATGAGCGACGACGCCTACAGCGCGATCAACTGCCGCGACACCAGCAAGCGCTACGGCCCCGAGGACTTCGACAAGGCCGTCGACGACTTCAAGAAGATCACGCCGATCTTCGCCCAGCTCTCCGCCGCCCAGCTGCTCAACTGCACCGGCTGGCCGATCGCCGGCGACAACAACTCACGCTTCGTCGACGCCCCCGGCGCCCCGAAGGCGCTGCTCGTCTCGACCGTCGCCGACCCGGCGACCCCGTACAAGGGCGGCCCCGACATGGCCAAGGCGCTCGACAACGGCTCGGTGGTCCTGACGTACGAGGGCAACGGCCACGCCGCCTACATCCAGCCGAACAACTGCGTGCACCAGAGCGTCGAGAACTACTTCTTCGACGGCAAGCTGCCGCAGCGGAACACCACCTGCAAATAACCCTCTTGTACGGCCCCCGGCCCGCTGGGCAGGATGTGCCCCCGTGACGCCACCACGGGAGGGGACCGCATGAAGCACAGCCGGCTCGGCCGCACCGACGTCGAGGTCACACAGCTGGGATACGGCGGCGGCCCGCTCGGCGGCCTCTTCGAGCCGCTCGACGACGCCACCGCGGCCGCCGCCCTCGCCGCGGCCTGGGACGCCGGCATCCGCTATTACGACACCTCGCCGCACTACGGCATCGGCCACTCCGAGCGCCGCACCGGGGAGCATCTGCACGACAAGCCGCGCGACTCCTTCACCCTCTCCACCAAGGTCGGCCGGCTGCTGGTCGAGCAGGACCCGCAGGGCCGCATGGACGAGAGCTTCCAGGTGCCCGCCACCCACCGCCGGGTGTGGGACTTCTCCCGCGACGGCATCCTGCGCAGCGTCGAGGACTCCCTCGTCCGCATGGGCACGGACCGTATCGACGTGCTGTTCCTGCACGACGCCGAGGGCCGCTTCGACGAGGCGGTGCGCACCGGCTATCCGGCGCTCGCCGAGCTGCGCGACCAGGGCGTGGTCGGAGCCGTCGGCGCGGGCATGTACGACAACACCATGCTCACCCGCCTGGTCACCGAGGCCGATCCGGACGTGGTGATGCTCTCCGGCCGCTACACCCTCCTCGACCACCGCGCCCTGGACGACCTGCTCCCCGCGTGCGTGGAGCGCGGCGTCTCCGTACTCGCCGCGTCCGTCTTCAACTCGGGCCTGCTCGCCACCGACCGCCCCGCCCCCGGCGCCCGCTACGACTACGCGCCCGCCGGCCAGGAGCTGCTGGACCGCGCCGAGCGCCTCGCGGACGTCTGTGCGGCGCACGGCGTCACGCTGCCGCAGGCGGCGATGGCGTTCCCGCTCCAGCACCCGGCGGTCGCGGGCGTCGTCGTCGGCATGCGCACGGCGGACGAGGTGCGCCGCAACGCCGCCGCCTTCGCCGCACCGGTCCCGCCGGCGCTGTGGGACGACCTGCGCGCGGCAGGCCTGCTGGACGAGCGGACGGCAGCCTGACGAACCGGGGGGATGCGGCCTGCGCTCCCCCGCGTACAGCCTTGTGCGCAGGGCCGCTTACCCCTGCGGGCGGCGCTCCCGGCGGTCCGTACGCGACTAGGCTGAACTGGCTCCAACGGAGGGAGCCACCATGAGGATCGCCGTCTTCGGCGCCACCGGCGGCACCGGCCGCCAGGTGGTCAGCCAGGCGCTGGAAAAGCAGCACACGGTCACCGCTTTCGCCCGCGCCCCGCACAAGGCCGGGCCCACCCGCGAAGGACTCACCGTCATCCAGGGCGACGCCCTGGAATTCGAGGCGGTGGCCCGCGCGGTGGACGGACAGGACGCCGTGATCTGTGCGATCGGGGCGACGGCCACCAAGGCGGGACGGGTGCGCTCCGAGAGCACCCGCCACATGCTCGCCGCCATGGAGAAGGCCGGCATCCGCCGCTTCGTCGCCCAGTCCACCATCGGCATGGGCGAGACCAGGCCGATGCTCGGCCCCAAGTACCGCTGGCTGCTGATACCCCTGCTGCTGCGCCCGACCTTCGCGGACACCGCGCGGCAGGAGGCCGTGATCCAGGAGAGCGACGTGGACTGGACGATCGTGCGCTGCGGTGCGCTCACCGACGGCGAGCGCACCGGGCGCTACGAGCATGCCACCGGGACCGCCACCTCGAAGGTCAAGGGCAAGATCTCCCGGGCGGACGCGGCCGAGTTCCTCCTCAAGCAGCTGGAGGACGACACGTACGTACGGAAGGCCCCGTATTTGACCTACTGAGGCGGCCCCGGGGGCTCAGAACGGCGTCAGCGTCAGCGTGAGCTGCTGCGGCGCGTTGTCCTCGATGTACGACGCGAAGCCGGAGACGTCGTCGAAGGCGAAGCCATAGGCCTTGCCGTCCTTGGACGCCTCGTGCATGGCGCGGGCGTAGTGGTTGGTGACGTCCTCCTGGTAGAAGCGCGCCGGATCGGTGACCGGCTGATCGGCGTGGTTGTGGAGCGTGGTGCGGTTGAAGCCTGCGCCCAGGATGGCGGCGACCGGTCCCGTGGTGCCGTCGTTGGGCGCCGCGAGGGTCCCGTCGCAGAAGAGCACGTCGCGCGTGGACGGCTTCTTGAAGGCCACCTCCGCAGGTCCGGAGAAGGCGAACTGATCGCCCGAGACCCGGCCGGTGAAGGTCCCGGCGTTGGTCGTCACCTTCAGATCGGCGCTCTGGTACGCGGACCAGACCTGGTCGATGTACGAGGCCAGATACCCCTCGTCGAAGAGCCCGGAGCCGAGGCCGTGCCCGGGGGCGACGACCCGCAGCTTGTCGCCGAGGACGAGGCGGTCGAAGCCCTCGCGCCCGGCCACGTCGGCGAAGATCTGCTCGCGGCCGCCCTCCTTCAGCTCTCCGGTGGTCTTGTCGCCCGCGCCGGTGAGATGGATGGACATCGGCACGCTGAACATGTCGACCATCGTGGTGTTGCAGAACATTCCGGAGTCGTTGAGCGTGAACTCCATGCAGTCGTGCAGCACCTCGTAGTTGGGGTCGCCCGAGACCCAGCCGGCCGGGTACTGCAGCGCCGGCTTGTCGTTGCCGTCCGCGACGGCCTTGAGCTTGAGCTTGCCGCCGAGCGCGGCGTAGATCCGGCCTGACATGGCGGGCAGCGTCAGCGACGTCTCGCCGCTGCCGGCGAGCGGGATCGCGTAGTCCGTGAAGCCGTCGGAGCCGTTGTCGGCGAGATCGATGGGCGCGAGGGTGCCGTCGGGCGTGACGCGGACCTGGCGGTCGCCCTGGTTGCCGACGATGTAGAGATGGATGGAGCCGTTCTCGTACTGGCCGGTGCGATTGACGACGTTCAGCTTCAGGGAGGCGGCCGTCGGCCCGGCTTCGCGGGCGCCCCAGGCGGGGGCGGCGACGGCGGCGATTCCGGTGGCGGCGAGGCCGCCGAGCAGTGTTCTACGGGTGATCACTTGGCGCGGCTCCTCAGCTCTGCTGGACGGATACGTAGTCGACGACCATGGGCACGCCGGGCTTGGTGGCGTCGGTCGGGGTCGCGTGGCCCGCCACGCCGTCGGGGAAGGCGCCGCCCATCGCCACGTTGAGCAGGATGAAGTGGCCGTGGTGGGTGGCGTTGGCCCAGGTCTCGGCGCCGAGCTGGGACTCGGAGACCGAGTGGTACTGCTGGCCGTCGACGTACCAGCGCAGCTGCTCGTCGCCGCCGGTGCGGTCGAGCTCCAGCGCGTATGTGTGGAAGCCGGACTGGCAGGCGGAGTCGGGGCATTCGCGGTTCGCGCCGATGCCGTTGTTCTCATTGCACGGGCCGCCGGGCGCGGTGCCGCAGTGCAGGACGCCCCAGACCTTGTTGATCCCGTTGACGTTCTCCATGATGTCGAACTCGCCGATGCCCGGCCAGTTCCAGTAGTTGCCGCGGTACGCGTCGCCGAGGGTCCAGAAGGCGGGCCAGTAGCCGAGCGCCTCGTTGCCGGAGACGTTCGGCATCTGGATGCGCGCCTCGATGCGCATCTTGCCGCCCTCCGGGGCCTCGAAATTGGTGCGCTGGGTCTCGATGCGGGCCGAGGTCCAGTTGCCGGAGCCGTCGCGGCGCGGGGTGATGGTGAGGTTGCCGCTGCCGTCCTGCTGCAGGTTGTCGGCGTTCGCCGTGTACGTCTGGCGTTCGCCGGTGCCCCAGTTGGCCGGGCCGCCGGGGTACGACGTGCCGGTGTCGATGATCCAGTTCGCGTCCGAGGGCGGGGTGCCGGCGCCGCCGTCGAAGTCGTCGCGGAAGACCTCCGCGAGGGCGGTGGGGGGTTCCTCTTCCGCCTGTGCGGTGGGCAGCGTGAGGGCTGCGATCGCGGCGAAGGCGGCGCAGCCGCCGAACAGAGTCCGCCGTAATGTCGAGTTCATGCCAATCTCCTCTTCGGGGATGGGGGGTGAGGAGTGGTTCTGTCGGTTGTTTTTGACGATGATTTGAGAGCGCTCTCAAGCTCGTTCAGGCACAATGCCACACGACGGTGCACTGTCAACCCCCGCAACCACACATGGAGTTCACCGTGAACGACGTCCGCCCCACCCTCGAGGCCGTCGCCGCCCGCGCGGGGGTCTCCCGGGCCACGGTCTCGCGCGTGGTCAACGGCGGTCTGAACGTGCGCGCGGCGGTGCAGGAGCGGGTGCGCGAGGCCATCGCCGAGCTCGGTTACGTACCCAACCAGGCCGCCCGCACCCTGGTGACCCGGCGCACCGGCGCGGTCGCCGTGGTGATCGCGGAGCCGGAGAGCCGGGTCTTCTCCGACCCGTTCTTCGCCCAGCAGCTGCGCGGCATCAGCCGCGCGCTCTCGGCCGCCGACACCCAGCTGGTGCTGCTGTACGTGGAGGACCGCGAGGACTACGGCCGCATCGGCCGCTTCCTCGGTGGCGGCCACGTGGACGGCGCGCTGATGTTCTCGCTGCACAGCGACGACCCGCTGCCCGGCATCGCGGCGGCCGCCGACCTGCCCGTCGTGTACGGCGGCCGCCCCGGCTGGGAGGGCGAGGACAGCCTCGGCGGCGACCCGCTCTTCGTCGACACCGACAACCGCGCGGGCGCCCGCCTCGCCGTCCGCCACCTGCTCGACCGCGGCCGCCACCGCATCGCCCACATCGCAGGGCCCCTGGACCAGACCTCCGCCGTCGACCGGCTGCGCGGCTACCGCGACGAACTGCCCGCGGACGCCCCCCACGATCTGGTCGCCGAAGGCGACTTCACCCCGGCGGGCGGCGAACGCGCCATGACCGAACTGCTCACCCGCGCCCCGCACCTGGACGCCGTCTTCGCCGCCTCCGACCTGATGGCCACCGGCGCCCTCCGCACCCTCCAGCTGCACGACCGCCGAGTCCCCGACGACGTCGCCGTCGTCGGCTACGACGACCTCGAACCCGCCACCTGGACCCACCCACCACTGACGACCGTCCACCAGGACGTCGAGGAAATGGGCCGCATGATGGCCACCCTGCTCCTCACCCGCATAGGCGCCGGCACGGACGACCCACCGGCCCCGGTGATCACGCCACCGCTGCTGGTGATACGCGAATCGGCCTGACGGCAGAGGCGGTCATTGAAGGGCTGCGGTCGGGGTCCAGCGCTGGTCGCCGTACCTCTCCATCGCCTCGGCGAAATCGAAGCGGTCGCCCGGGTTCATGGGACCGAGCACGCAGACGGGAACCAGCGCGTCGCGGCGTGCCGCGGGTGCGCTGGAGGCACCGAGACGAGGCCGGCCGGGCCGGGGCTCGGGCCAGCCGGCAGGGAGCGGCGCGGCGTTGCGCAGCCTGCCGGACTCCGGCCGGATGTGCAGTCCGAGGTAGGCGTCGCCGGGTGACGTGCCTGAGATCGCCACGACAGTTGCGGTCCTGATCTGCTCCCAGGGGTACGTCTTGTGCCTGCTGCCGTGGGTGGTCCGGATGTGGTGCGGTCCGATGGTGAGGGTCCAGCTGCTCCGTCGTTCGTGGTCCCGGGCGCGGGCGCCGGTGATGCCGGCGTGCACGACACAGCCGACGAGCCCGAGGGTGGCAACGCCGATCACGCCTTGGAGCGTGGCCTGGTCCCAGGCGTCCCGATCGCCGTCGGCGTTGAAGTTGAGCACCGCGATGGCCAGCATCCCGATCAGGACCCAGAGGACGCCCGCGACCGCCACTCTGATCTGAGTGGCCTTCCTGCTGCGACCGAGTCCTGCGATGGTGCCGGGGTAGTCGGCCAGGGGCTCCTGCGCCGTCCAGGTGAAGGTGTACGTGTCGTCGCTGTCGCTCTCCTGGACGGTGCGGGGCGGCTGCCGGACGGTTGCCGCGGGCTGCGCCAACGCGGTTGTCCGGCCCGCGTCCTCCCGGAGTTGGCGCAGCCGTTGCCGCACTTCACCGGCGGACGCGGGCCGCCGCTCGGCGTCCCGATCGAGCAACTCCGCGACCAGCACAACCAGCGCGGCCGGTGTCCCCGGGCGTACGTCGGACAGAGACGGCGCGTCCTCGTCCAGCTTGCGGCGGACGAGCGCCAGCGCGTTGTGCCCGGTGACCGGCGGATGGCCGGCCAGCAGGGCGAAGAGGACCGCGCCCAGGGCGTACAGGTCGGAGCGTACGTTGCCGCGCTCGGACAGGAACTGCTCCGGCGCCCCGTATTCCGGGGTGCCCGCCGGAATCAGCTGGGAGGAGCGGGCCACGGAGAAGGTCGCCTGGAGGAATCCGGCGATGCCGAAGTCCACGACCTTCACGCCACCGGCCGGGGTGATCATGATGTTCTGCGGCTTGATGTCGTAGTGGATGACACCGGCCGTGTGCGCGGCATCCAAGGCAGCGCAGACCTCGCCGGCGATGGCCAGCGCGCGGTCGGGGTCCATGGGCCCTTCGTCACGGAGGTGCTCGGCCAGATTGCCGCCCTCGACCTTCTCCATCACCAGGAACAGCATGTCCTCGTGGACGCCGCGGTCGTACAGCGCGACCACGTTGGGGTGGTTGATCTGGGCGGCGGCCACCGCCTCGCGCTCGAAGCGCGCCGGCAGGTCCGGCGACGCTGCGTCCTGCATGGCGAGCAGCTTGACCGCGACATCCCGCCGCAGCGAGCGATCGCGCCCCGCCCACACCTCCCC
>NZ_JAAKZV010000109.1 GCF_011044975.1 Streptomyces coryli
CCCTCCCCCCGCCCCCGCCGAGCGGCACGCGGGGGCGGGCGTAGGCGGGCAGGATCCCGACAGTCGCAGGCCCGAGCCTCGGCAGCCGGGGCGATCCCGCCGCCTCAGTACCGGATGTGCTTGCCGCCATCGACGATCACCGACTCCCCCGTCACCAGGTCCATCCGCAGCAGCCCGAGCACCGCCTGCGCCACGTCTTCCGCACGCGCCGTGGCCCGTAGCGGCACCGACTCCCGTTCCTCCCGCGCGCGTTCGGCGAAGCCCTCCTCGCCGTGCAGGCCGGTCTGCCAGCGGGTCGCGACCGTCCCGGGCGCGACGGCGTTCACCCGCACCTGCGGCGCCAGGGCGCTCGCCAGATTGCGGGTCAGCTGGAGCAGGGCGGCCTTGCTCACGCCGTACGCGATCGAGGAGCCGCCCGCCCGGTAGCCGGAGATGGACGCGATGTTGACGATCGCGCCGCCCGACGAGCGCAGTGCGGGGGCGAAGGCGCGGGCGCAGCGGAAGGCGCCGATCACGTTGACGTCGAGCACGTCGTGGAAGTCCGCGTCGCTGAGCCCTTCGAGGTCGTGGTCGGCCACCGCGCGGGTGATGCCCGCGTTGTTGACCAGGATGTCCACGCGGCCGAACTCCCGCCGGGCGGTGGCCGCCAGCGCCCGCACCGCGGCGTCGTCGGTGACGTCGGCGGGCTCGGCCAGGCCCCGCGCGCCGAGCGTCTTCAGCTCCGGGAGCAGCGACTCGGCGTCGGCCGCCGACCGGGAGTACGCCGCGACGACGCCCGCCGCACCGGCTTCGGCGAGGGCCAGCGCGGTGGCCCTGCCGATGCCCGTGCCGCCGCCGGTGATCACGGCGACCGCTCCTCGTATCTCCACCGCCGCCGTCACCTCCTCTCTTCCGGCAAGGTCTCGTCCGCGATGTCCACGTCCCGGGACTCGCGCGAGTAGAGGAAGGCGATCAGCGAGATCACCGCCGTGAGCATCATGAACCCGGCGACCAGCCACGGCGATCCGTCCCCCTTGGCCAGCAGGGCCGTCGCGATCATCGGGGAGAATCCGGCCACCGCGGCGCCGACCTCGCGGGACGCGGCGAAGCCCGTATAGCGCACCCGGGCGCCGAACAGCTCGGCGTAGAAGGCGGGTTGGACGGCGATCATCGGCGCCAGGCCGAGCCCGGTAGCGAGTATCAGCGCGCCGTAGATGACCACCGGCTGCTCCGTCTCCATCAGCAGGAAGAGCGGGAAGGCGAACAGCCCGGTGAAGATCACGCTGAAGAGGTTCAGCGGCCGGCGTCCGATGCGGTCGGAGAGCGCTCCGTAGACGGGCTGCAGCGCGATGACGACGAGGCCGAAGAGGATGACGCCGGTCAGCGCCGTCCAGCGCTCCAGGCCCAGTTCGTCGGTCATGTACGACACCGAGAAGGTCGCGTAGATGTACACCACGGCGGTGTCGCAGATGTGCGCGCCGATGCCGACCAGGAAGTTGCGCGGGTAGCGGCGCAGTGTTTCGCGGGCCGGCAGCTTCACCACGCTCCGGCGCTGCTGCAGCTGCCGGAAGACCGGGGACTCCGCCACCCGCAGCCGCAGATACAGGGCCACGGCGATGAGCACGAAGCTGAACAGGAACGGCAGCCGCCAGCCCCACGTGTCGGTCGCGTTGTCGGACAGCGACAGCTCGATGATCAGGAACGAGGCCGTGCTCAGCACCAGGCCGATCTGCACGCCCAGCTGCGCGAACGAGGTGAAGAAGCCGCGCCGGGCGGGCGGCGCGTGCTCCGCGAGCAGCGTCGAGGCGCCGCCGAACTCGGCGCCCGCGCCCAGCCCTTGGCAGATCCGCATCAGCGTCAGCAATAGCGGCGCGGCGAGCCCGATCGATTCGTACGACGGGAGCAGGCCGATCACCCCCGTGGACAGGCCCATGATCAGCGTGGTCAGGACCAGCGTGGCCCGCCTGCCGATCCGGTCGCCGATCGAGCCGAAGACGAAGCCGCCCAGCGGGCGGAAGACGAAGCCGACGCCGAAGGTGGCGAAGCCGATGAGGGTGCCCATGGCGGGGTCGTCCTGGACGAAGAAGTGGTCGTTGAAGACGAGCACGACCGCGGTGCCGTAGATGAAGAAGTCGTACCACTCCAGCGCCGTGCCGACGATCGACGACGCGACCACGCGTCGCAGTTCGCGGTCGTTCGGCGCCGTGCGGGTGGTGGTTGTGGGGTCGGTTTCCTGCTGAACCATCGCCGCCTCCTCGAGGGACGTCGGTGTCCCCTGGCGTACGTGCCGGTCAGCCGGGCCCGCTCGCTCCCGTCTCCGAAGGCGCCTCGTCGCGCAGCG
Source organism: Streptomyces coryli (assembly GCF_011044975.1). Taxonomy (GTDB): domain Bacteria; phylum Actinomycetota; class Actinomycetes; order Streptomycetales; family Streptomycetaceae; genus Streptomyces; species Streptomyces coryli. The sequence continues at coordinate 2,321 of NZ_JAAKZV010000109.1, forward strand.
CCAGCAGCTCCTGCCACGTCTGCCGCGGAAGGGGGATGCCGTGGGCGAGGCGGTGGGTGCGGGTGCGCTCCTCCGGCTCGCCGGGCACGAGGATCTCCTCGTGGCCCTCGGCGAGCGGGGTGCGGGCCAGCTCGGCACAGAACTTCTCGGTCTCTTCGCGGAACGTCGCCAGCGACACGAAGGCGTCGATGCGGACGCCGATGAGCACCGTGCCGAAGCGGCCGTCGTAGCCGGGCAGGCTGGAGATGCCGGTACGGGTCAGCAGGCCGCCGATGACCTCGATGACGACACTCAGCCCATAGCCCTTGTGGCCGCCGAACGGGAGCAGGGCGCCGCCGCGGTAGAAGTCCTCCGGGTCAGTGGTCGCCGCGCCCGCGGCGTCCACCACCAGGCCCGGCGGCACGCTGCGGCCCTCGGCCCTGGCGACGCCGAGCTTGCCTTCGGCGACCGCGGCGGTGGCCCAGTCCATGAGCAGCGGGGGCCGGCCCGCGGCGCGCGGCAGCGCCCAGGACATCGGGTTGGTGCCGAGCCTGCGCTCCCGGCCGCCGTACGGGGCGACCGTGGGGTCGGCGTTGGACATCGCGACGGCGACGAGGCCTCGGTCGGCCAGCTCCGCGGTGTACTCGCCGAGCCTGCCCACATGATTGCAGTCCTCGATGGTGACCACGCCGGCCGCGAACTCCTCGCACAGCGCGGCCACTTCAGCTGCCGCGCGGCGGGCCGCCAGCTGCCCGAAGGCGCGCTGGCCCGCCACCACGGCCGTGGCGCCGTGCCGTGAGCGGACCTCGCCGGTCCTGGTGGGGTCGACCACCCCGTCCCGGACCGCGGAGAGATAGGCGGGCAGCCGTCGTACGCCGTGCGAACCGTGTCCCACCAGGTCGGCCTCGACCAGTGACCGGGCGATGTCCCGCGCCGGCTCCGGCGGCACGTGGGCCGCGCGCAGCAACGCCGCGGCGAGGTCCGTCAGTTCCGCGGCGCCGACGAGCCGTTCCCGGCCGTCGCTCCGCTGTCCGTTCTCCGTCACACCGGGCTCCGTATTCCGTCGGGCGGAATATCGTTCCGTATTTACCTCGAAGATGCTGCCACGGCTCCCCGGGGTTGTGAACCCGGGCCGCACGGGGTCTTTCGAAGAGGCCGCCGCCCCGGCCGTAGACTCGCGGCATGACCGGCGAAGCCCGACGGACGGCCGCGGACAAGACACTCGATGTCCTGGAGGCGCTGGCCGAGCACCACAGCATCGCCGCGCTGTCCGACGCGACGGGGCTGCCGAAGCCCACCGTGCACCGCATTCTGCGCACCCTGGTGGAACGCGGCTTCGCCCAGCAGACCAGCCACGGGAGCTATTCCGGCGGCCCGCGCATCCTCACCCTGATCAGCCGCCACCAGCGCGCCGCGCACCTGGCCGATCAGGTGCGGCCCGCGCTGGAGGAACTGCAGAAGCGGACGAACTGGACCGTGCACTTCGCCCTGCTCTCCGGGGACGAGGCCGTCTACGCCGCCAAGCTCGAGGGCGACCGGCCGTATCACCTGGCGTCCCGGGTCGGGATGAGCCTGCTGCTGCACTCCACGTCCGTCGGCAAGTCCATCCTCGCCGCCCTTCCGCCCGAGGAGACCCGCGCCCTGCTCGCGCGTACGGGCATGCCGGCGCGCACGGCCCGTACCCACACCGCCCCCCGGCGGCTGCTCGCCGAGCTCGACGCGATCCGGCTGCGGGGCTATGCCGAGGACAACGAGGAGAACGAGGACGGTGTCGTCGCCGTCGGCGCCCCCGTCTTCGACCATCTCGGGCAGGTGCTCGGCGGCGTCAGCGCGGCGGCGCTGCGGCACACCGTGGAGGCAGGGGCGATGGCCGGCCACGGCCGGGCCGTCACCGAGGCGGCCCGGCGGATCTCGCTCACGCTCGGCGCCCCCGCGCACCGCTGCGATCTGGCGGGCCCGGCCGACTGAACCCCGGCTGCGGGCCGTTGCGCCACAAGCCGTGCGCAAAACCTTGTCACCCGAACTCGCGGCACTCTATTCTCCGGCGCAGAAAGCGCTTTCCCCCATCTCCTGCCGGCCACCCCACCGGTAGCAGCGGCATGCCCTCACCGGACCCGTACCGAAGGGCACACCACCATGAGATTACGCAGACCCGTCACGCTCCGCCTCACCGCCGGCATCGGCGCGCTCGCCCTCGCGAGCGCGGTCGCGGTGACGCTGTCGACGTCCGACGCGTCGGCCGCCGTCACCGGCACCGCCACCGGCTTCGCCACCCAGAACGGCGGGACCACCGGAGGCGCGGGCGGGACGACCGTACGGGCCACCACCGGGACGCAGATCCACGCGGCCCTGTGCAACCGTGCCAGTGCGAGCACCCCGATCACCATCGAGGTCGAGGGCACCGTCAACCACGGCAACACCAGCAAGGTATCCGGGGACAGCTGCAGCACGGCCGACGGCGTCATCGAGCTCAAGCAGATCAGCAACGTCACGCTCGTGGGAGTCGGCGGCGGCGCGGTCTTCGACCAACTCGGCATCCACATCCGCGAATCCCGCAACATCATCATCCAGAACGTGACGGTCCGTAACGTCAAGAAGTCCGGCTCACCCACCTCGAACGGCGGCGACGCCATCGGCATGGAGAGCGGCGTCCGCAACATCTGGGTGGACCATGTGAACCTCCTCGCCTCGGGCGGCGAGTCGGAGGGCTACGACGGCCTCTTCGACATGAAGGACAACACCCAGTACGTCACCCTCTCGTACAGCACGCTGCGCAACTCCGGCCGCGGTGGCCTCATCGGCTCCAGCGAATCGGATGTCTCCAACGGCTACGTCACGTTCCACCACAACCTGTACGAGAACATCGACTCCCGCACGCCGCTGCTGCGCGGCGGCACGGCGCACATGTACAACAACTACTACGTGAGCCTCAACGAGTCGGGCATCAACTCCCGGGCCGGCGCCAAGGCCAAGGTCGACAACAACTACTTCAAGAACTCGAAGGACGTCCTCGGCACCTTCTACACCGACGCGGCCGGCTACTGGCAGGTCGGCGGGAACATCTTCGACAACGTGACCTGGTCACCCCGCGGCACCGACACCAACCCGGCGGGCCCGAATCCGGTGTCCAACACCACGGTCTCGATCCCTTACGCCTATCCGCTGGACGGCGCGAACTGCGTGCCGGACGTCGTGGGCGAGACGGCGGGCGCCAACAAGGGCATGAAGGTGTCGGACGGCAACTGCGAGGCGCAGCCGCCGACCCCGACCCCCACGCCGACGCCCACGCAGCCTTCCGGCACCAACCTGAGCATCGGCGCAGGAACCGACGGCTCCAGCAAGGCGGACGGCACCAGCTACGGCAACGTCCGCGACGGCAGCATGACCACCTACTGGTCGCCGGCCGGCACCACCGGCTCGATCTCGGTCAAGTGGGGCACGGCCACCGCCATCTCCCGGATCAACATCAGGGAGACGGCGGCCGGCGCGGGCCGGATCACGTCCTGGCGGGTCCGTAACGGCACCACGGGCGCGGTGCTGACCTCCGGCACCGGAGCGGGCGTCATCTCCTTCCCCGCGACCTCGCTGAGCAAGGTCACGTTCGAGATCACCGGCGCGAGCGCCACACCTCAGGTGGCGGAGTTCGAGACGTACGCGCAGTAGGCGGTCACGTAACGCGCGGGCGGAGCAGGGTGATTCTGGAGGCGCCCAGCTCCGTGACGTAGAGGTTGCCGTTGGCGGAGTCCTCGGTGATGTCCAGCGGCTGCTGGAAGCCGGTGAATCCGGTGATGCCGGTCGTCGGGGGCGAGAGACTGCCCCCGGCGTCGGCGGTGAAGACCTCGATGTCCTGGCCGCTGCTGTAGCGCACGACGAGGAGCTTGCCGCGCAGCGCGCCGCCGAAGGCGCCGCCCCGGTATTCGACGGCGCCGTCCGCGGAGGCGTGCAGGCCCGCGTCGTACATGCCCGCCAGGTCGAGATTGCGGTCGGGCTGGGTGCCGACGGGGTAGGCGGCCGCTTCGAACGGGTCGACCGAAGACGTGGGGTTGCCTCCCGCCAGCACCCACTCGCAGCGGACCGGGGCCGGGTGGCCGTAGTAGCGGTTCTTCTTCACGTCGAAGACGTAGTCCGTCTCCGCGGTGGGATTCGAGGTGAGGGACGGCACGGCGGGTCCGGTGTAGGCGCCGTTCGTCGCCGCGTCGATACGGCGGTTGCCGCAGGAGGCGGGCAGCGGCGTGGGGGTGGCCGGGGAATTGCCGCCGGCGGCCGAGCCGTTGGTGGGCGCGTACAGGTGCCCGTTGCTGTGCCAGACGAGGTCGTACGCGTTCCGCACGCCGGTGGCGTAGAGGGTCACCGGCGCGTTCGCGGCGTACGGGTCGTACGTGCCCGGGCTCTCGGTGCGGACGTTGAGGGGCAGCGTGGCGGGGAGCTTGGCGCGGTCCAGGCGCAGGATCGCGGCGTTGAGGAGGTGCTCGGGGCGGTTTCCCCAGACCGCGTCGGGGGCGCCCATCGCGTTGTTGGCGCCCTGGCTGATGTAGAGCGCGCCGTCGGGGCCGAAGGCCAGCGAGTTCGTCTCGTGGTCCTTGACCGATCTGGGCAGGCCGCTCAGCACCTCGGTGTACGTGCCCAGCGCGGGGCCGCTCAGCTTCGCGACCATGCTCGACCAGTCCGGTTCGTTCGGAGTGCCGCCCGCGTACATGGTGTTGGAGCTGATCCACAGGATCGGGTTGGCCGCGGTGGCGGCGGGGTCGAAGGCCATGCCGATGATCGTGCGGTTCGGGGCGCCGGGGAGGCCGCGTGCGGTGGCGTCGCTGCGTACGGTGGAGATGGTCTCCGGGCTGGTCAGGGTGCCGTCGGCGGCGATCGCCCAGCGCATGATGTAGCCGTCGAGGGTGGCCGCGTACAGCTTGCCGTCCGGGCCCTTGACCACCGAGGTGAAGCTCTTGCCGGAGGCGCCGCTGGCCGCCTTGTCGAAGGCGATGGTGCCGGATCCGGTGCCCGCTCCGGTGGTGAAGACCGACCGCCACGGGGTGAAGGTGCGGCCGTTGAGATCCTTGACGCCGCTGGTGACGGCGAGCTGGTAGCGGGTGTTCGGCTTCAGGCCTGCCGTCGGCGATACGTTGATGACGTCGCCGCCGCCGCTGGTGAGCACGCGGGCGGCGACCGCGGCTCCGCTCACGGATTCCTTGAGGGTGACCGTGGTCGCGGACAGGCTGGCCGCGTCGACGCCGGAGTCGATGAGGCGGAGGTCCGCCACGATGCTGCCGGTCGTCGCGACGCCGGTTGCCGTGTTGGACGGGGTGACGGCCCGTATCTCCGGGTGGGAGGCCGCGTCGGCCAGCGGCGCGATCTCCAGGTGGGTGATCTTGGTGTTGGTGCCGGTCTTCGGGCTGACCGTGAGGCGCCCGTCCGTGACCGTGGGGGTGACGGTCCTGGTCTGGTAACGGGTCGCGTCCGTCGGCCGGAAGCCGTCGATGGCGTTCTGGTTCTCGATCTGCAGGGCGTGCACGCTGTCCGTCGCGGTGCGGTCGCCTACCGAGACCTTCACGGAGTACGTGCCGTTGGGGACCGCCATCTCCCAGCGGCCGGGCGTCTTGACGCCCGCGGAGCTCGCGGGCAGCTGCATGTGCATGAGCGTGGCCAGCAGCCGGTCGGGTTCCGCGGAGCCGCGGTCGCGGCCGTTGCCGGTCAGGTTCAGCGGGGTCGCGGAGTCCATCCCCACCCAGCCGTAGCTGAGTCCGCTGCCCTGGTGGGGGCCGGTGCGGGCGCCGAACGCCTGCCCGTAGTCGAGGTGGTAACCGGTCACCGGCACGGTGCTCGCGGCGCCGAAGTCCACCTTCGCGGAGAAGGTCGTCTCCGCGTGCGCCGGGGCGGGCCCGGCCATCGTGATCCCCACGGTCGTCAGCGCCACGAACAGCGGCGCGGATCGGGGCATGCGTCTGGCTGCGCTCGATAAAACACCCACTGGACTCCCCCTTCGAGCCCACGACATGCGCCGGGGGCTGGTGCGGGCGAGTCTGGACCGCGGCTGCGGCCGCGGATAGATCCGGTCGGGGCAATGTCGAAGATGGCGTGAACGCACCTAGCGCCCGGCCGACTTAGCTCCTGCACTGCTCCCATGCAGGCCATCGGCACGGACCCGTTCACCCTTGGCGTCGCCTCCGGCGATCCGCTGCCCGACAGCGTGGTGCTGTGGACCCGGCTGGCGCCGGAGCCGTACCGGAGCGGGGGTGGACTGCCGGCGGAGGCCTTCGCCGTCGGGTGGGAGCTCGCCGAAGACGACGGCTTCCAGACCCTCGTCGCGCAGGGCGAGGTGACGGCCAGTCCCGAGGACAACCACACGGTGCACGTGGAGGTGGCCGGTCTGGAGGCCGGACGCCCGTACTGGTACCGCTTCCGCGCGGATACGTGGACCAGCCCGCCGGGCCGTACCCGCACCGCGCCGCCGCGTGACTCCCGCCCGGCAAGGCTGCGTTTCGGCCTCGCCTCCTGCCAGGCGTACTACCACGGCTATTTCACCGCCTTCCGGCATCTGGCGGACGCGGACCTGGACGCCGTGGTCCACCTCGGCGACTACCTGTACGAGTACGCGGTCAACTCCAAGGCGGGCGACCGCAATTACACCGACCGCGTGCTGCCGTCCGTCTTCAACCGCGAGGCGATGACGCTGGACGACTACCGGCTGCGCTACGCGCTCTACAAGTCCGATCCCGATCTGCGGGCCGCGCACGCCGCGCACCCGTTCATCGTCACCTGGGACGACCACGAGGTCGAGAACAACTACGCCGGCCCGTACGACCAGACCGGCAGCCCGCCCGAGCAGTTCCTGGCCCGCCGCGCCGCCGCCTACCGGGCCTTCTGGGAGAACATGCCGCTGCGCGAGCGGCACCGTCCGGTCGGCCCTGATATGGATCTCTACCGGCGGCTGCACTTCGGCACGCTGGCCCAGCTCGACCTCCTGGACGCCCGCCAGTACCGCTCCGACCAGGCGTACGGCGACGGCTGGAAGCGGCCGGGCCCGGAGTCGGCGGACCCCGCGCGCACCATGACCGGCGAGGCGCAGGAGCGCTGGCTGCTGGACGGCTGGCATGCGTCGGACGCGCTGTGGAACGTCCTCGCCCAGCCCGTCGTCTTCGCGCGGCGCCGCGACCGCGGCGACGCCGCGTACCTGGTCAACATGGATGCCTGGGACGGCTATCCGGCCTCCCGCGAGCGGCTGCTGGCCGGCGCCCAGGAGGCCGCCCTGGACAATCTCGTCGTCCTCGGTGGCGACGTCCACGTCCACTGCGCCCTGGACATCAAGCGCGACTTCGACGACGCCGCCTCGCCGGTGATGGCCGCGGAGCTCATCGTCACCTCGGTCTCCAGCGACCGCGACGGCGCCGACCGGCTCCCGCTGTGGGACGCGATGCAGGCGGCCAATCCGCACCTGCGCTTCTACAACGGCCGCCGCGGCTACGTCATTCTCGACCTGGACGACCAGCGGGCCCGCGCCGACTTCCACACCCTCCCGTATGTCACCGCCCCGGGCGCCCCGGTCACCACCGCGGCCTCCTTCACCATCGAGGCCGGACAGCCGGGGCTGCGGCCGCTCCCCTAGCCGCTAGTCGCCGGGCGCGAAGCGCTCGACCAGCATGGCCAGTCGGTGGTCGTGGGCCTCGGCGGGGAGGCGGCCGCCGCGGGTGAGGGTGACCAGGCCGTGGAGGGCGGCCCAGAAGGTCTCGGTGAGCAGGGCGGGGTCGTCGGCGGCCGCGACCGGCTCGACGGCGGCGAGGATTTCGCCGAAGGCGTCGCGCAGTGGGGCGGGGGCTTCCGGGGTGGCGAAGGGCAGGTCGACGGCGTTGGTGAAGATCGCGTCGTAGGTCGCCGGGCGGCGGCGCGCGAAGTCCGTATACGTCGAGGCCACCGCGGCCAGCGCCGCGCGGCGGCCGTCGGGCTCGGCGCCGGTACGGGCCGGGCGCAGCTCGGCGGCGAGGTCGGCGCACCCCTGCACGGCGACGGCCGCCATGATGGCGCCCTTGCCCTTGAAGTGGCTGTAGAGCACCGGCTGGCTGTACTCGATCTCGGCGGCCAGCCGCCGGGTGGTGACGGCGGACCAGCCCTCGGCCTCGGCCAGTTCCTGCGCGGCCGTCACGATCAGCCGCTCGCGTTCCGCTCGTTCGCGCTCGCGGCGCGTCTGTATCGACATGACCGGAATGCTAGCACCGCTAGCTTCCCTGTCGAAGCTATGCTAGCTTCGCTATATCAACTAGCAACGCTAGCAAGGGAGATGGACCCCATGATGACCGCCATCGCTTACACGCTCGCCGCCGTGCTCAACCTCTTCGTCCTCTACATCGGCCTCGGCTTTCTGGTCCGGCCGAAGACCTGGGCCGCGGGCTACGGCGTCCCCGCGAAGCCGGACGGCGACGCCGCGTACCTCACCGTCAAGGGAGTACGCGACGCCACCTTCGGCCTCGTGGGCCTGGCCCTGCTGCTCGCCGTCGGCACCTACGCCGGGGCCTGGTACATGCTCGTCGTCGCCCTGGCCCCGCTCGGCGACATGGTGATCGTCCTCCGCCACGGCGGCCCCAAGGCCACGGCTTTCGGCGTGCACTTGGCCACGTCGGTCGTGATCCTGATATCGGCCGCCCTGCTCTTCGCGGCGTAGGTCATGACCGCCGCCCGGCTAGCGGTCCAGCACCGCCTCCATGACCGACTTGGCGATCGGGGCGCCCAGCCGGCCGCCGGCGATGTCGGCGCGGGAGATGTCCATGTCCCGCGGGTCGACGAAGACGGCGACGGCCACCGGGGAGGAGCCGTCCTGCTGCTTGGCGTACGAGACGAACCAGGCGTACGGGCGCTCGTTGCGCACATCGGCGCCGTGCTGGGCGGTGCCGGGCTTGCCGCCGACCGTGACCCCTTCGATGGTGACCTTGTCGCCGGTGCCGTCGGTCACGGTGTACTCCATCATCTCCTGCACCTTCTTCGCCGTGTCCGCGGAGACGGCCTGGCTCGCGACCTCCGGCTCGGTCTTCTCCACCGTCGACAGGTCGGCGCCGCGCAGCTCGTCCACCAGGTGCGGCTTCATCAGCTTGCCGTCGTTGGCCAGGGCCCCGGTGACCATCGCCATCTGCAGCGGGGTGGTGGCCACGCTGCCCTGGCCCATGCCGGTCAGCGCGGTCTGCGGCTTGTCCAGGTCCTTCGGATAGCTGCTCTCCGCGCTGCGTACGGGAATGAACTGCTCCTCGTTGAAGCCGAACTTCGCCGCCGTCTCGCGCATCCGGTCCTTGCCGGTCTTCAGCGCCGCGTCGAGGAAGACGTTGTTGCAGGACCACTGCAGGCCCGTCTTCATGGACACCCCGTCGCACAGCGAGTTGGGGACCACGTTGCCGACCTCGTCCGAGCTGAGCGGCAGCCGGTACGGGGCCGGTGCCTTCGACGGGGCATTGATGTCGCCGACCACGCCGTGTTCGAGCGCCGCGGCCGCCGTGAGGATCTTGAAGGTCGAGCCGGGCGGATACGTCTCCCGGAGCGCCCGGTTGTGCAGCGGCTTGCCCTTGTCCTTGTCCAGCGCGGTGAACTTCTCCGCCTCCGCGGTGGAGGAGCCGGCGAAGGCCGAGGGGTCGTACGAGGGGGTGCTCGCCATCGCGAGGATCCGGCCGCTGCGCGGGTCGAGGGCGACGACCGCGCCCTTCGCCTTCAGGTCCGTGAGGCCCTTGTACGCGGCCTTCTGCGCGTCCGGGTCGATGGTGGTGACGACGTCGCCGCCGCGCTGCCGCTCGCGGGTCAGCAGGTCGAGGGGGTTGCCCATGAGCCTGTCGTCGGCGCCGCCGAGGAAGTCGTCGTGGACGCCCTCCAGGAAGGTCGCGCCCTGGGTCTGGGAGAAGAAGCCGGTGACCGGGGCATACATCGGGCCGTCCCGGTATGTGCGTTTGTATCTGAAGTCCGAGCCGCGCGTGGCCTCGGAGCCGGTTATCGCCTCGCCGCCGACGATGATGTCGCCGCGCGGCTGGGAGAAGGCGTCGATCTTCACCCGGCGGTTGTCCGGGTCGCTCGCCAGGGACTCGCCCTGGGCGAACTGCACCCAGGTGACGCGTAGCAGCAGCGCCATGATCAGCAGGCCGCAGAAGACGGCGATGCGCCGCAGCGGCCGGTTCACGACGCACCGCCGGCGAAGAAGTCGAGCGCGGTGTCGGTGGCGTCCAGGGCGTCGCTGGGCTTGCCGAAGCGTTCCGGCGGCGCGTAGTCGCCGCCTGGCCAGACATGGCCCGCCCCGCGTACGACGATGAGCTCGACCTGGCCCTTGCCCCAGACGGTCCGCTCGTACCCCGGCTCCGCCTTCTCGACCGCCTTGCCCGTGCCCGCCGCCACGAAGGCCTCCGCGCTGGCCCGGGTCGACAGGCTGGGGGTGATCGGCTCCTGGCCGGCGGGCGCCGGGCCGGGGCGGGGCAGGCCGGCCATCGGGCGGGCAGGGTCATCGGCGCCGTGGATGAGCAGCACGGGCACCGGACCGGTCGGCTTGACCTCGGCGGAGCCGGCGGGGAGCTGCCCGGCCACCGCGGCGGCGCCCGCCACCAGGCCGGGTCGCTGCGCCGCCACCCGCAGGGCCATCGACCCGCCGTTGGAGAACCCTGCGACGTACACCTTCCGCGGGTCGGCCTGCCTGCTGCGTACCAGCTTCTTCACCAGCGCCTCGGTGAAGGCGACGTCGGCGCCGGGGTCGGGGCGCTGCCGCGTCGCCTTGCTGCCGGCGCCCCATCCGTGGCGCAGGCCCTCCGGGTAGGCGACCAGCGTGCCGCGGCGGTCGGCGGCCTGGTCGAGGCCGGTCATCTTCCGCATCTCCTGGGCGCTGGAGCCGCGCCCGTGGAAGGCGATGACCAGCGGTCGCGGCGCCTCGTCGGCGTCCGCGGCCGGCTCGTGGAGCAGATACGTACGGCTGACGCCGTCCACCCGCAGGTTCCCGGCGGACGAAGCCGAGGGAGACGAGGAGGCGGACGGGTGGCTCGGCGGTTTCCCGGAATCCTGGCCGCAGCCGCTGACCAGCAGCAGGCCGACGACCAGCGCGGAACACGAGGTGATTCGGACATTCAAGGGCATAGCGCCGAGAGAACAGCACAACAGCCCGAGATGTCCAAGTCGCATATCAATCGCGAATCGATTCGCAATGGGTATCATTGCTGGCTGTGGACCTGATACGGCACCTGGACTGCTTTGTGGCTGTTGCAGAAGAGTCACATTTCGGCCGGGCCGCCGCCCGGCTGGGCATGGCCCAGCCGCCCCTGTCGCAGCGCATCAAACGTCTGGAGGCCGAGCTCGGCGTGCGCCTCTTCGAGCGGACCAGCCGTCAGGTCACCATCACCAAGGCCGGCGTGCTGCTCCTGGATGACGCCCGCGATCTGCTGGCCCGCTCCGAGGCGCTGCGGGCGACCGCACGCCGGATCCGCGACGGCGAGAGCGGGCTGCTGCGGGCCGCGCTGCCGCCGGACATCGCCGGGGAGTCGGTGGCGGCGATCCTGGCCGACTTCGAGCGGCACTGCCCCGGGGTGGAGCTCGAGCTGCGCGAGCTGTCCACTGCCCGGCAGCTCGACGCGTTCGCCGCGCGCGAGCTGGACGTGGGCCTGATCCATCACCCGTGCGACGTGACCGGCCTCGGCCTCGGCCCCGTGCTGCACCGCGAGATGGGCGTGCTGCTGGCCCGGGACGCCCCGGCGGCCGAGCTCGACGAGGTGCCGCTGGCCGCGCTGGCCGGCCACGGCCTCGTCCTCTTCCCGCGCGCCGACGCCCCGGCCCTGCACGACGAGGTGCTCACCACCTGCGCCCGCGGCGGCTATACGCCCAGCGCCCTCCGGCACGGCCAGGGGGCCAGCTTCATCCGCGGCCTGATCCTCTCCGCCGGCGCTGTCGCCTTCAGCCCGAAGGACACCCGGCCCGCGGACGACGCGACGGACGTCGTCTGGCGGCCGCTGGCCGGGGCCCCGCTGACCTTGCGGCACACCGTCGCCTGGCCCGAGGGCCGCGGCGACGCCGCCGTCGCGGCCTTCGCGGACGCGGCGGCGCGGGCGCTGCGGTCCGCCGCGCCGGCCGCGGCCGAGGCGCCGCCGCCCCCGATGCATCTGCGCCCGGACGCGGAGTACTGGCCGTGACGGGCGCCGTCGGCCGTATTCAGGCGGCCTTCACGGACGCCGGGGTCACCGGCAGGCTGCACGCGCTCGACATCGACTCCGGCGCGGAGATCGACGCGGGCGGCAACCGGCCGGTCGTCACCGCGAGCGTGCACAAGCTCTGCCTGCTGGTGGCGCTGCACGAACGCGCCGCCGCCGGGCAGTTGGACCTCACCGAACAGGTGGAGTGCCCGGCGGACGGCCGTACCGCGGGCCCCACCGGACTGGCCGCCATGCTGGACCCGGTCCGGATCTCGGTCCGCGACCTGGCCCACCTCATGATGAGCGTCAGCGACAACGCCGCCGCCGACCTGCTGCTCGACCGCGTCGGCATCGACGCCGTCAACGCCACCACGGACCGGCTCGGCCTCGCCGCCACCCGGATGAGCCACACCTTCGGCGGCCTCTTCGCCACGGTCAAGGAGGACGCGGGCCCGCTGGGCGCCCGGGCGCTCACCGACCCGCACGTCCTGACCCGGCTGCGGGCCCTGGACCCGGCGCACTCCAACCGCAGCACACCGCGCGACCTGACCGGCCTGCTGCGCGCGATCTGGCGCGACGAAGCCTGCCCGCCACCGCACGGCGCCGCGATCCGGCGGCTGCTCGGGCTCCAGGTCTGGCCGCACCGGCTGGCCTCCGGCTTCCCGTTCGACGATGTGCACGTCGCCGGCAAGACCGGCAGCCTGCCGACGGTACGCAGCGAGGCCGGCGTCGTCGAATACCCGGACGGCGGCCGGTACGCGGTCGCGGTCTTCACCCGGGCCGCCAATCCGGCCGCCACGCTCCCGCAGGCGGACGCGGCCATCGGCACCGCCGCCCGGATCGCGGTCGATGCGCTACGGGCCCGGGGTTGACCCCTCCGGGCTACGGGGCTTCACTCGGCTCAGGCGACGGTGCTCGTTCCCGGCAGGGGGTCACATGTTCCAGAACGCCGATGAGGTCAAGGGGTTCATCCGGGATCAGGACGTGAAGTTCGTCGACGTCCGGTTCATCGATCTTCCGGGAATCATGCAGCACTTCACCGTGCCGGTGGAGATCTTCGATCCCGAGGGCGAGTTGATGTTCGACGGCTCGTCGATCCGGGGATTCCAGGCCATTCACGAGTCCGACATGGCATTGCGCGCCGACCTGTCGACGGCCCGGCTGGACCCGTTCCGCAAGGAGACCACGCTCAATATCAACTTCTTCATCCACGACCCGATCACCGGCGAGCAGTACAGCCGCGACCCGCGGAATGTGGCGAAGAAGGCGGAGACGTACCTGGCCTCGACGGGCATCGCGGACGCGGCGTATTTCGGCCCGGAGGCGGAGTTCTACGTCTTCGACAGCGCGCGCTTCGAGACCACCGCCAACAGGTCCGTCTACGAGGTCGATTCGGAGGCGGGCGCCTGGAATACGGGCGCCTTCGAGGACGGCGGCAACCGCGGCTACAAGGTCCGCTACAAGGGCGGTTATTTCCCGGCGCCGCCGGTCGATCACTTCGCCGATCTGCGCGCCGAGATGACCCTCGCCCTGATCGAGTCCGGGATCATGGTCGAGAAGCAGCACCACGAGGTGGGCACGGCGGGCCAGGCCGAGATCAACTACAAGTTCAACACGCTGCTGCACGCCGCCGACGACCTGATGCTCTACAAGTACATCGTCAAGAACACCGCCTGGCGGAACGGCAAGACCGCCACCTTCATGCCCAAGCCGATCTTCGGCGACAACGGCTCCGGCATGCACACCCACCAGTCCCTGTGGCGCGCCGGCGAGCCCCTCTTCTACGACCAGCAGGGCTACGCGGGCCTCTCCGACCTGGCCCGGCACTACATCGGCGGCCTGCTCCGGCACGCGCCCGCGCTGCTCGCCTTCACCAACCCGACGGTGAACTCCTACCACCGCCTGGTCCCCGGCTTCGAGGCCCCGGTCAACCTCGTCTACTCGCAGCGCAACCGCTCCGCCGCCATCCGCATCCCGATCACCGGCCCGAGCCCGCGCGCCAAGCGCCTGGAGTTCCGGGCTCCCGACCCGAGCTGCAATCCGTATCTCGCCTTCTCGGCGATGCTGCTCGCGGGCCTGGACGGGATCCGCAACAAGACCGAGCCGGCGGAGCCCGTCGACAAGGACCTCTACGAGCTCGCCCCGGAGGAGCACGCGAGCGTCCCGCAGGTGCCGACGTCGCTGCCGGCGGTGCTGGACGCGCTGGAGGCCGACCATGAATTCCTGCTCCAGGGCGGGGTCTTCACGGCCGACCTGATCGAGACGTGGATCGACTTCAAGCGCATGAACGAGATCGCCCCGCTGCAGCTGCGGCCGCATCCGCATGAGTTCGAGCTGTACTTCGACGTCTGACGAAGGCTGCGCTGACAAAACTCCGTTGGCATGACCTGCCCCTTCCGTCACCATGGCCGGAATGAGATTGCGGCTTGCGGGTGGGTTGGTGACGTCGGGGCAGGGGGCCTGGCTGTCGCGGCAGTCCGGTGCTGTCCGGATCACCCAGCAGGGGGACGCACCCGCGGGGGCCGCGGTCGCGCTGGGTCCCGACGGTGCCGACGACGGACGGGCCCGGCGGGCCGCGGCCGAGCTGGACCGGCTGGTCGCCGCCGGGGGCGTGGTCGCGGCGGCGGCCGGGGTGGACCTCGGGGACGGGTTCCGCTCCGCGCGGCTGGCGGGCGGGCGCGGCGATCAGCGGGACGCGGTACTGGGCGCGCTGCGCGCGCTCGGGGCCGATGGGGACGAGCGGCTGGGCCCGCGCGGCGCGGTGCTCGTCGCGCTCTTCGGCCCCGCGGCGACCAAGCGGGTCGGCGCGGCGGCCGCGCCGGCCGTGGCCGAGGGGCGGTGGGCGGCGCTGCGGCTGGCGGCGGCCGCGAGTGACGTGCTGGGGCCCGAGCAGCTGGAGCAGGTGCTGGCGCTGCGGGCGCCGGAGGGGTTCGATCCGGTACGGGGCGGCCTGGCGTCAGCGCTGGCCGCGGATCTGCGGGCGGTGCTGGAGCCCGTACCGGCGCGGCAGCGGGTCGGGCTGGTGGTCGATCTGTGGGAGCGGGTGCTGGCGCACGAGGCCGAACTGGCCCGGAACAAGCGGCTGCTGGCGTCCCAGGGCAGGCAGGACCGGCTGCCCGACCTGCGGGAGCGACGGGCGCGCTGGGAGGACGGGCACATCGAGGTGCAACTGCGGAACGACCTCGGCGTCCACCGGCCCTCTCTCGCCGCCGCTGCGCGCTGGACGCCGCCCGCCCACTACTGGGTGTTCCTGGTGAACCGCCTCTTCGCGGACGCCCTGGCCGCCACTGCTCTGCTGCGCACCGCCGTCGCCGTCGCCGATCACGGGATGCGAGACGGACTGGCCAGGTCGGAGGCGCTGCTCGAGGCTGCCGCCTCCTACATGACCGACATGGAGGCGAACAGCTCCGCCCGCCAGGTCGCGGGCCTGACCGGAATGCCTGCCCGTCCCGGCAATCACGTACGCGAGATCCTCCGGTGGCTGCGCAAGGAGCGCGCGGACGACGCCCACCTCGCCGGCGCCGTGAAGCCGAAGCTGGCGCACGCCCGTGACTACGGCCTCGCGGTCCTCGAAGACGTCGAGGCCGCACTCGACGGCCCGGCCGAGGTGCCGGTGAAGCCGCTGCGCGACTGGGCCAAGGGCCCGGTGACCGGCTGGCGGCAGCGAGCGGGCTACACCGCTGCGCGGCCGCCGCAGGAGTGGGACGGCGTACCGGTCACCGTGCGGGAGCGGCTCGCGCAGGAGGAGCCGCTCATGCGACGGCTGCGCGACCGCCCGGAGGCGGACGCCGCCGAAGTCGAGGTGAAGGGCGACCTGCTGTGGCTGGCGGATCTGTACGACGCGCTGGCCCAGGTCTACGGGCACGATGCCGCGGCCGGCGGCTGGAGCACCGGCATCCTGCCGCTGCGCCACAACCCGCCGCCGCCCGAGGAGCCGGAGCCACTCGCCCCGCGGCTGGACTCCATCGCCCATGCCGCCTCGGTCGCGGCGCAACTGGCGGCACTTGGCGGCACGCCGGGCAAGGGCATGAAGTCCTGGCAGGACCTGGTGGCCGCGCTGCGCGCCGGGGTGGATGTGAATCAGGTGCTGAGCACGGAGTTCCGCGTCCCGGCGCCGCTCGCGGCGGTCGACCGGACCCTCGTCCCGGGCAGCCGGGCCCACTTCAGGGTCGCGTACAACGCCCGCACGCTCGCCGAGTGGGCGTCGTACATGGGCAACTGCATCGCGGGCTGGCCGTACCCGGACGAGGCGACCAAGGGGCGGAGCATCCTCGCCGCGCTGTACGCGGACAACGGCCGCATCCTGGCGAACGCCGAGATCGTGGCCGCCCGGCCGGCGGCGCGGGGGTGGGTGGTGGAGGAGCTGCAAGGCCGGTTCAACGAGGCGCCTGATCCGGAGCTCGCGGAGCGGTTCACCGCGTGGGTCAAGACGATCCCGGCCCCTGCGCCGCCGGAGGAGGTGGCTGCCACCCCGGACGAGGCGCTGCCGCCCCGTCCGGCCGGCCGCCGCCCGGCGCCGCGGGTGCTGGAGACGGTGGCGCCGGAGCTCGTGCCGCTCTCGCGGCAGGCGTGGCAGGAGCAGGTGACGGGGCAGGTCGCGGCAGCGGTGGCCGCCGTCGCCGACGCCGCTGCGGGCGGCCGCGACGCGCGGCTCGCGGGCGGTCGCACTCGCCACCGCGCTGCGGGCGATTGGCCCGCACGGGCGGCGGATTCGGCCCCGTCGCCAGCGGACGGCACCCGCCCGACCCGGGCCGCCCCGGACAGGGCCGGCGCGACTCCGGACATCACCGCCGCGCTCACCCGCCTCCGCCGCACCGGTGACCTGACCGACGCCTGTCGCGCCGCCCTCGCCGAGGGGGCCGTCGATCTCCTCGGCCTCTGGCGGGCCTCCGCCGCCCGGCCGCTGAGCAGCGCTCTGGACGGCCTCGATCCCGTCCTCCACGACCGCTTCCCCCAACTCGCGCTCCTCACCGCCCCCGACCCGCTCCCCCGCGCGCTCCGCAAGCTCGTCCGTCGTGA
The DNA here is from genome assembly GCF_011044975.1 of Streptomyces coryli. GTDB lineage: Bacteria > Actinomycetota > Actinomycetes > Streptomycetales > Streptomycetaceae > Streptomyces > Streptomyces coryli. The sequence goes on from NZ_JAAKZV010000109.1 coordinate 19,441, forward strand.
GGAGCTGGCGCCCGCGTATGCGATGAACCTCGTCGCGTTCCGGCTTCGCGCCGCCATCGGGCGGCTCGCGGAAGAGGGCGATCCGGCCGTCGCGGACGGCATCCGTCGCCGGACGAGCGAGGCCATGCTCTGTGCGCTCGCCCTCGCCGCCACCTGCCGGCCGGCGCGGCCCGGAGACCTCCGGATCGCGGAGCCGCGCGCCGTGACCGTGCCCGGTTTTCCGGCGTCGGATCTCGCCGATGAGAAGGGGCCCTGGCAGCGGGCGCTGCCGGACGCGGCCGAACTGGGGGCGGATACCGGGGCGTTGTGGGAGTACATCGCCGCCGATGGGCTGCGCGTGCCCGGCGAGTGGCTGGCCGGGGGCGGGGGCTGGCAGGGGCTGTGGGCGCGGGCGCACCGGGGCGGAGGTCGCGGATAAATGCGGTGCGGGCAGCGCTCCCCTGCGCCTACACTCGCCGTCGATCAGCAACCACCGACGAGATGAGGGGAGACCGGCCGTGCGCACCCGCACCTTCTTCGCCGCTTCCCTGTTCCCGCTGTCGCCGTCTCGGTACGACGTGGTCCTGATCTCTTCCGCCGCCCGATGACGGCTGCGCGCCCGTCATCGCGGTCCGCGATGTGACGTACTGACGTACCCACGTACCCAGCTCTGCCCACATCCGGCCCATCGCGCTGCCCTGCGCCCATTTCACGCTTGAAAGGCCATGAGCCGTGCGCAACATCCGCAACATCCGCGACATCCGAAACCTCGGCATCCTCGCCCACGTCGACGCGGGCAAGACCACCGTCACCGAGCGCGTCCTCTACCTGACCGGCGCCACCCACAAGCGCGGCGAGGTCCACGACGGCACCACCGTCACCGACTTCGACCCGCAGGAGCGGGATCGCGGCATCACCATCTTCGCCGCCGCGGTGAGCTGCGACTTCGACGGGCATCGGATCAATCTCATCGATACACCGGGGCACGTCGACTTCGCCGACGAGGTGGAGCGTTCGCTGCGCGTCCTCGACGGCGCGGTGGCGGTCTTCGACGCCGTCGCGGGCGTCGAGCCGCAGAGCGAGTCGGTGTGGCGGCAGGCGGACCGGCACGGGGTGCCGCGGATCGCGTTCGTCAACAAGCTCGACCGGGCCGGCGCGGACCTGGACGCGGCGGTGGCGTCGATCCGTCGTCGCCTCGGCGTCGTGCCGCTCACCGTGCAGCTGCCGATCGGCCGGGAGGCGGGTTTCACCGGTGTCGTCGATCTGCTCCGCATGCGCGCGCTTGTGTGGGACGGCGCGGGCGGTGGGCCGGTGGAACTGCCCGTACCGGATGACCTGTTCGACGAGGCCAGGCGCCGTCGCCGGCTGCTGGAGGAGGCGGTGGCGGAGCTGCACGCGGGCGCGCTGGAGGAGTTCTTCGCTCGCTCCGGGCTCTCGGCGGACACCCTCGCGGCGGCGCTGCGCGACATCACGCTCGCCGGTGACGGCGTGGTCGTGCTGTGCGGCTCGGCGTACCGCAACCGCGGCATCGAGCCGCTGCTGGCGGCCGTGGTGGCGTATCTGCCGTCGCCGCTGGACGTGCCGCCGGTGGCCGAGGACCGGCCGGCCGACCCGCGGGCGCCGTTCGCGGGCCTGGTCTTCAAGGTCAACTCGACGGCCCGCGGCCGGCTGACGTACCTGCGGGTCTACGCCGGAACGCTGCGGAAGGGAGATGTGGTGCTCGACGTGGGCGCGGGCCGTACGGAGCGGGTCGGCCGGATCGTACGGGTCCAGGCCGACCGGCACGCCGATACGGACCAGGCGGTGGCCGGTGACATCGTCGCCGTGGCCGGGGTGAAGGGTGCCAGGCCGGGCGCTTCGCTGGCCGCGCCCGGTGCCCCGCTGCTGCTCGAGGCGCCGGTCACCGCCGATCCTGTGGTGTCGGTCGCGGTCGAGGCTCGTACGAACGCGGACGCCGACCGGCTGGCGGCGGCGCTGGCGCGGCTGGCCGAGGAGGACCCGTCGCTGGCGGTGCGGACGGACCCGGAGACGGGCCAGACGCTGCTGTCCGGCATGGGCGAACTGCACCTGGAGGTGGCACTGGAGAAGATCCGCCGCGCGCAGCGGCTCGACGCCGTGGCCGGCCGGCCGCGGGTCAGCTACCGGGAGACCGTGCTGCGCGGGGTGTCCGGGGTGCCGTACCGGCATGTCAAACAGGACGGCGGGCCGGGCCAGTTCGCGCAGGTCGTCCTCGATGTGGAAGGGCTGGGGCCGGACGACGGCTTCGAGTTCCGGTCGACGGTGACCGGTGGGCGGGTGCCGCCGGAGTTCGTACGTGCGGTGGCGGCCGGCTGCCGGGACGCGCTCGCCGACGGGCCGCTCGCGGGGCATCCCGTGACGGGGCTGCGGGTCACGCTCACCGACGGGGCGACGCATGTGAAGGACTCGTCGGAGGTCGCCTTCCGCACGGCGGGCCGGCTCGGGCTGCGGGCGGCGCTGCGCGCGGCGGGCATGGCGGTGCTGGAGCCGGTGGCCGAACTGACGGCGACGGTGCCCGAGGACGCGCTCGGCGCGGTGCTCGGTGACCTCGCGGCGCGGCGGGCGCAGGTCACCGGGTCGCAGGCGCGCGGCGATACGGCGGTGCTGACGGCGACGGTGCCGCTGGCGGAGCTGTTCGGCTACGCGTCGCGGCTGCGGAGCCGGACGCAGGGCCGGGGCACGTTCACGACCCGGCCGGCCGGGTACGCGCGGGTGCCTGCGGGGGTGCCGCAGGTGCGATAGCGGCTTCGCCGCGGGGGCGGTCGTGGGTCCATCCGCCGCAGGTACGGTCGCGGCTTCGCCGCAGGTGCGGTCGCGGCTCCGCCGCAGGGGCGGGCGCGGCTTCCCCGCAGGGGCGGGCGCGGCTTCGCCGCAGGGGCGGTGGTGAGTCCGCCGCAGGTGCGGTAGCCGCATCGCTGCAGGGGGTCTGGGGGCTTTGGCCCTCAGGCCCCCTTGTGCAGCCTCCGCAGCGCCGTGACCAGCGCGTCCACGCCCGCCTCGGCCTTCGAGCGTGGGCAGCCGACGTTCAGTCGTACGAAGCCCTGCCCGTCCTCCCCGTACGTCTCCCCCGGCATGATCGCGACTCGCTGCCGCCGGATGAGCTCCTGCTGCAGCGCGGCGTCGTCGACCTCCAGTGGGCGCAGGTCGATCCAGGCCAGATAGCCGGCCTGCGGTGGCTGCCAGCGCAGTTGCGGGAAGGCCTCGTTGAGCTTGTCCTCGACCATCCGGAGATTCCCGCGCAGATACGCGCGCAGCGCGTCGAGCCACGGCGCGCCCTCGTTGTAGGCGGCGATGTGCGCGACCAGGGACAGCACGGCGGGGGACGAGAGGCCGTCCGCGGCCTTCAGCTGGATCAGGTAGCCGTCGCGGCTGCGATCGCCGTGGATGATCCCGTACGCGCCCGTCAGCGCCGGGATGTTGAACGACTTCGACGCCGACGTAGCGATCGCCCAGTCGCCCCGCCCGAACTCCGCCCACGGCCGGTGCGGATGGCCGGGCCGCGCCAGGTCCATGTGGATCTCGTCGCTGATGACCCGCACCCCGTAGCGCTCGCACAGCTCCGCGATCCGCTCCAGCGTCTCGGCGGGCCACACCGTCCCGGTCGGGTTGTGCGGCGAGCACAGCAGCAGCACCGTGTTCGCGGGCGCGGCCAGCAACTGCCCCAACCGGTCGAAGTCGCAGGTCCAGCCGCCGTCCGCGCCCTTGGTCAGCGGGGCGGGTACGAGCTTGCGCCCGGCCTGGGTGATCACGTTCGGGAACGCGTCGTAGCAGGGGGTGTGCGTGACGACGCCGTCGCCCGGGGCGGACCAGAGGCGGATCAGCCGGGCCACCAGATAGATCACCGACGGCGCGTACACCACCTCTTCCGGGTCGATACGGCAGCCGAACCGGCTCTCGTACCAGTGCTCGACGGCCGACTCGAAGTCGCCGTTCTTCCACCGGCTGTAACCCAGTACCGGGTGCTCCAGGCGCCGCCGCACCGCCTCCAGCACGGCCGGCGCGGTCCCGAAGTCCATGTCGGAGATGGTGAAGGGCAGCAGGTCGGCGGCCCCGAACCGGTCCTCGACGTAGTCCCATTGGGTGCACCACGTGCCGCGCCGGTCGATGACGCGGTCGAAGTCGAAGTCGTGCTTCATGGCTGCCGCCGCTCAGTTCCCGTCGGCCATCAGGCCGTCGATCTCGTCCTTCACCGACTGCACCTGCGGGCCGATGATGACCTGCAGATTGTGGTCGTCGAGCTTCATGACCCCGACGGCGCCGTTGGCCTTGAGCACGTCGTCGTCGACGAGGCTCATGTCTTCAACGCTCAGCCGCAGCCGGGTGATGCAGTTGTCGAGCGAGGTGATGTTCGCGCCCCCGCCCAGCGCCGCCAGGATCGCCGGGGCGCCCTTCAGCCCGACCGCGGTCGCCGTGCCCGCGGGCTGCCCGGCGGCGCCGTGCACCTCGCCGGTGGGGTGGGTGTGGTCGTGTTCGGTGACCACCTCCCCCGCATCCTCCGCCGGGCCCGGGTCCCGCCCCGGCGTCTTGAGATGGAAGCGGGTGATGAAGAACCGGAAGATGACGTAGTAGACGACGAACCAGATCGCGGCCAGCACCGGGATGACGTACCACCGGGTGGCGGTGCCCTGCAGGATCCCGAAGACGAAGAAGTCGATCAGATTGCCGTCGGTGTTGCCGATGTGCACGCCCAGCAGGGCGGCGGCCAGGAAGCCGAGGCCGATCAGCACCGCGTGGATGACGTACAGGAACGGCGCGACGAAGAGGAAGAGGAACTCCAGCGGCTCGGTGATGCCGCCGACGGCGCAGGCCACCACGCCGGAGATGAGCAGCGCCTTGATCTTGCCGCGGTTCTCGGGCCGGGCGCAGTGGTACATCGCCAGCGCCGCGCCCGGCAGTCCGCCCAGATAGGTGGCCATCTTGCCCTGCGACAGGAAGTCGGTCGCGTCGGCGGCGGCCTTCGACGGCTGGTCGCAGTCCAGTTGCGCGTAGAAGAGGTTGAGCGCCCCGCGCACCTCTTCGCCGCACACCATCCCCGAGCCGCCCGCGTCGGTGAAGCGGAACAGCGCGACGAGGATGTGGTGCAGCCCGATCGGCCGCAGCAGCGCCTCCCCCATCCCGAACAGGAACGGGCCGAACGGCCCCGTGGACGCGATGCCCCGGCCGACGGAGGCGATGCCGTCCGCGAGCGGCGGCCACAGCAGCGGTACGGCGAGGCCGACCGCGCTGAGCACGACGGCGGAGATGATCGGCACCGACCGGGTGCCGCCGAAGAACGCCAGCGCGTCGGGCATCTTCGACCGGTGGAACCGCTCGTGCAGCCGCCAGACGACGATGCCGGCGATGACCGCGCCGAGGATGCCGGTGTCGATCGACTCGATGCCGAGCACCGGGGTGACGTCGTAGTCCTCCTTGGTGTCGGTGGACTCCAGCGCCCCGCGGCGCTGCAGGACGAAGTTCGCGCCGAGCAGCATGGACGCGTAGCCGACGAACCCGGAGAAGGCGGCGACACCCTTGTCCTCCCGGGCCAGCCCCAGCGGGATGGCCATGGCGAACAGCGCCGGGAGGAAGGTGAAGGCGACCTTCCCGATCTGCGCCAGCGCGAGAAAGAAGGTCTGGAACGGCTCGTGCTTCAGGAATCCGACGGAGTCGGTGACCGCCCCGGACGACAGCGAACTGCCGATGCCGAGCAGAATGCCGCAGAACGCCAGCAGCGCCACCGGCAGCATGAACGTCTTGCCGAGCCCTTGCAGGAACTCCCACAGCGCGGACCGCAGCCCCTTCGCGCCGGGGCCTGATGCGGTGTCAGCAGCCATACCGCGAACTTTACATATGGGACATTTAACCCACAGGGAGGCGGTCCGTCTGGCGTGCCCGCCCTCACCGCTCTCTTACGGACACCAGCCCCGCCTCGTACGCCAGGATCACCAGCTGGACGCGGTCGCGGGCGTCGAGCTTGGCGAGGAGGCGGGTGACGTAGGTCTTGGCGGTGGCGATGCTGATGGAGAGCTGGTCGGCGACCTCGGCGTTGGTGAGGCCGGAGCCGACGAGGGTCAGCACCTCGCGCTCGCGGGCGGTGATGCCGGCGAGGGGGCGGGGGGTGGTGGTGTCCCGGCC
>NZ_JAAKZV010000010.1 GCF_011044975.1 Streptomyces coryli
GTACGGGCGGGGCCGGTCCAGGCCCCAGGCGGGGTTGAGCTGCTCGGGCGGGGCGGCGGCGATGACGGCCTCGAGCCCTCCGGGCAGCGGCCGGGTGGTGTACAGCAGCGCGTAGGCGCCCCAGTCGGGGCCGGCGCCACCGCCGATGCGTTCGAGGGTGACGCGGCCGGCGCCTTCGAGTAACTGGGCGGGGGCGGGGCGGCGGTTCGTGGTACGGGCCATGATGGGAGTTCTCCTCGTCTCGTACGCGGGATGTGGGGATGGGCCCGGGGCGGCCGGCGAGTTGGCAGACCGGACGGCCGCCCCGGGGCGTGATCAGAGCTGAAGGCGGTATTCGTCGATGGCGTCGAGGCCGTTGCTCAGGTGCTTGTCGGCCAGCCGTGCCAGCACCGGCCGGTCGGGCTCCTCGACGGCGTCGACGTCGGCGAGGTAGACGGCGCCGGCGTACAGGTCGCCGCCGTCGATGCCGACCGCGGTGAGGTTGTCCGCCGCCGTCTCCGCCTGGGCCGCGATCTCATCCAGGGTGGTGGCGGGCGCCTCCTCTGCGACGAAGGCGACTTCCTTCGCGTACCGGCCGATCAGGTCCTCGGGGCCGGTCAGGCCGGGCATGCGCTCCTCCCCCGCCGCGGGTGCAGGGCGGGACGCCGGCGGCTCGTCGGTCTCGCTCTCGATGCGGCAGCCGCAGCCGCCGGCGGGGTCGACGAGGATGCCGGCCAGCTCGACTTGGTACTTGATCTCGGTTTCGCAGAAGCCACCGAGGTCACAGGGCCGCACCAGGTGCAGGCGCCCGCCCATGCGGGTTGTCGAGTCGCGCCAGTGCAGGAAGGTGCCGCAGCCGAGGTAAGCGGTAGCGCTCGGCTGCGCACGCTCGGCGGTGCCGGCCGGGTAGATCACCGGACTGCCCTTCCAGTCCTCGGCGGTGATGACTGGTGCCAAGGTGTCGGCGAAGTGCTCGCGCACAAGCCTGGCGGCGGAGTATTCGGCGCTCCGGATCTCGGAATGCTGCCGCGCCTGGTCGGCTTCGGCTTCTGCCTGCCGGCGCTGCTTTTCTTCCGCGGCGAGGGCGTCGAGGAAGGTCTCGGCGGCGTCGCGCAGCTTCGGCAGCCGCGCCAGTTCGTACGTGCTTGCAGACATCTGTGATCGTTCCTTTCTGCTGGTGGGGTTGGGTTGTTCGGGCACTTGACGATCAGGTGACAGGGGTGGCCGTTGATCATTTGGCCCATGCGCTGCGGGCAGTCCTCTCGTCCTGCTCAGCCGAAATCAGAGCCAGGTGTCGGTGCCGGCGTCGTTGTCGCGCATCTTGCGTTCGTGGCGGCGCTCGCCGTAGGCACCGGCTTCCTTCACACCGTCGCGGGCCAGGCCGATGCCTTCTTTGCCGAGGTCGGCGGCGGAGCCGACGGCCGAGGCGCCGGCGGTGGCGACCTGTCCGGCGGCCCCGGCGATGGCGGCGAGGGCGCCGCAGGCGGCGGCGAATGCGCCGCCGGTGGCGCGGCCGGCGGGCTTGGCCGGGCCCGGTGCCGGGGCCGCGCCGTTCTTGCCCTTGACGGCGGCGGCGGCCTTGCCGGTCGACGTGGCTGCGGCCTTCGCCTTCTTGCTGGGCGGCAGGATGGTGCCCTCGATCGTGTTGCCGCCGGGGGTCGTGACGCGGATGGCACCAGGCCTTTCGTCGGCGAGGCCGTTGAGCACGCTGCGGTGAATACCGACGGGGAACATGCAGCCGCTGCGGGGCCGGCCGTGCTTCTCGCCGCAGGTGGCCATGACTTGGCCCTGTTCGCCGGGCATGAGCGTGAGTTTGCGGGGAACGTCGCCGGCGCCGCGGCCGGGGCAGCGCACCCACACGCCGTTGATCGCCAGCTTCTTGACGGTGACGGTCGCCATCAGCGGCCTCCGGTGTCCCAGGCAGGGCCGTCGTACTGGACGGCGACGAGCTCGGCCTCGGGATGGCGGGCGCAGGTGTCGATGACGTCCTTGACGAGTACGTCGAGGCAGTTGGTCGTGTTGATCGACAGCACGGCTCCGGTGCGCTGGTCGTACAGCCGGTAGTGAATGTCCTCGAGGACAGGGCTGCGCTCCGGCAGCGGGCGGCCGTTGTACATGTCAGGCACGGGCGTGCTCCGTCTGCTCCTGGCCCTTCCGGTCGGCGGCGAGGCGCAGTTGGGCGGCGAAGAGCTTGGCTTCCAGGGCGGCGCGCGGGTCGCCGGTGACGGCGTGCAGGGCGACGGAAGCGGCGATGATCACGTCGCAGAGTTCGTCGGCCACGTCCGCCGGTACGTGCGTGATGCCTTTGCGCGGGTTCTGGCCGGTCATGCCGATGTAGGCGGTGGCGGCTTCGCCGGCCTCTTCGCTCACCTTCAGCAGGCGCATGGCCTGCTCGTGCTCGCTGGTGCCGTTGGCGGCGTCCAGTGCGGCCACGATGCGGCCGGTGATCGGCCAGAGGGCGTCACTCATGGGAGAGGTGTCCTTTCGTCGGGTGTGGGCGGGTCACTTGCTGATGGAGGCGGTTGCGGTGGCGGTGGCCTTGGCGCGGAAGCCCTTGGCGACGGCGGTGGAGGTGGCGGTCGCGGTGTCGCTGCCGCCGCCGCTCAGCGCACGGCGGGCGCGGGCGGCGGTGCGGCGGGCGACGAGGTAGATGCCGCCGAGGATGGCGGCGAGGAAGGCCAGCAGCGGTGTGGCGACGGCGGCGGCCTCGGCGGCCTTGTGCGCGGCCTCGGCGAATTCGTTGGTGGCTTCGGCGGCGATGTACAGGGCGCCGGCGCCCAGTCCGGAAGATGCGGACAGGGCCAGGCTCAGCAGGGCGAGGGTCTTCGCCCACGCGGGAACGGCGTTCGCCGCGCCGTCGGTGGTGGCCGGCTCGGTGGCGTGGATGCGGGCGAAGCGCACCCAGCCCGTGGCGCCGTTGGGGAGTTCGACCTCGACGCCGCCCGGAATCGGGGTCGGGGACAGCAGCGGCAGGGCGATCGTGGTCGGCGAGCCGGGGATCGGCTTCTCGAGCGGCGCAGGCCGGTACACCTGCGGCTCGAGGTCGGTCGTCACGGGCGATTCCATGATCGGGTCGTCTCCCTGCGGCTGAGCGGTTTGTGGCGGTATGGGGTGCCGGGTCGGGGCCGTACGGGGCGGGTTGTCGCAGGTCAGCGGCCGGTGCGGGTCGGTGCGGCCGTGGCGATCACCGGTGTGCGTCCCGGGCGCCTCGAGGCCGGTACGGGCTGGATACCGGTCGTTGACCTGCGGTGTTCTGGCCTGTACCGGCTCTACACCGGGCATGTCAGGCCACTCCTGCGGCGGTTCGGACGTCGGCGAGGTAGTAGCCGTTCGCTCGGCCGCCCTTGCTCCAGCTGCGCGGGGAAAGGGTGCGGTCGGTGTCGTCGAGGGCCTCGCTGATGGCCTTGCTCAGCGCGGTGCCGCCGACGGTCACATACGTGCGCCGGTCGCCTTCGTCGACGCCGAGGGCTGCGGGCGCCCACGTCTTCTCGTCGATCTCGGCGAGACCGTCGAGGATCTCGGCGGTGGCCAGCCGTTCCGGGTTGCCGGCGTCGGCGAACACCTTGAGCACGTCGGCGAAGACGCCGGCGACGCGGGGCGTGGCGCCTTCGATCTCGCCGGGCCGGCCGGAGCCCTTGGGGCCGCCGCCGACTGAGGACTTGCCGGTCTCCTCGTACAGCTGGGCCTCGATCGGGTCCTCGAAGGTGCCCGGGGCCCGGCCGCAGGCCTTCCGCAGCTCGTATCCGGCGTCGATGATCGGGGCGGCGCCGTCGTACTTCTCGTCCTCGATGAAGAAGGAGCGGATGAGCTCGCCCTCGGCGCCGTCGAGGTCGACGATGGCGCAGCCCTTCTGGTTGGGCTTGATGTCGTGGGCGCGCAGGCCGGCGCCGGTCGCCCCCTCCTTCAAGATCGCGTTGGTTTGGGTGGGGCCGCCGGTGCGGGTGGCGATCCGGGCGCCGGAGTTGGACTTGAAGCCGCGGGGCACGGTGTTGGCGTCCGGGTCCTGCGTCGCGAGCAGGATCGTCATGTTCAGGGCGCCGACGAATGCAGAGGCTTCCTCGATCAGCTCGGCGATGCGCTCGGCGAACGGGGCGCCCTTGCGCAGGTATTGCTTGAGCTCGTCGATGATGAGGACCTCGAGCGGGAACAGCTTGAGGTCGGCCTCGCTCATCTTGGCGCGGCCCTGGTCCTCGAGGTATTCCTCGCGCCGGTAGGCATCGGCGAGCCAGGCCTCGAGCAGTGCGACCAGGCGGGCGGGGCGGCGGCCGAAGAAGGTGGCGCAGACCTTCGCATAGCCGATGTGCTCGCCGGGCTTGGCGCCGGCCACCAGGCGAATGTTGATGCGCGGGTCCAGGCCCAGGCCGCAGATCAGGCTGCGCAGCAGCATGCCCTTGCCGGTGCGCTGCATGCCGCCCAGCAGGATCATGATGTGCACGAGCTTGATGAAGATGGTTTCGCCGCGGCGGTTGTAGCCGACCGGGACGCCGGTGTTCCACACGTCGAGGCGGCTTTCGCCGCGGGTGACGGCGTCCAGCAGCGGGGAGGGCCGGCCCTTGCCGAAGGGGTCTTCGCTCGTCATCCACAGGCGCACCCGGCCGGGGTTGCCGGCGGTGCGGAAGTCCAGCCATTCGGGCTGGACCCGGAACGCGGCGGCGATCTTGTCCCGGTGCTTGATCAGGTCGTTGATGGTGAGGTTGCCGGGGAGGTCCATGACCGCTTCGGCGGCGTTGATGTCGACGGCGCGGACCGGGCCGACGAGGGAAACCTCCTCGCCGTCCTTGAGCAGGCCGGAGCGGCGCAGGGCGGCGGTGATGGAGTCGGCGCCGAGCGGTGCTCCGGGCTGGTCGGCGGCGTTGTCCAGGAGGGTGTACAGCTCGCCGTCGGGCAGGCGGCGGATCATCTCGCGGTGGCCGAGCATGTACAGCAGCCCGATCAGCGGGATGAGGGCCGGGCTGGCCTGCAGCACCCCCCAGGCCTCGGCCAGGGCGAGCAGCGCGCCCACGTACGTTGAGGCGCCGGTCGCGGCGTAGACGGTCACCGCCTCGCGGCGCCGGGCCTTGCCTTCCTTGCGACGGTCCGCGCGCAGGTCGGCGATGTGCTCGGCGCCGGCGTCCTTGCGGCGGACCTTGTCGGTGAGGTCGCCGTACTCGGTGGCGAACAGGTACGACCAGGCGTCACGCAGCCCCACCTTGGCGCCGATCGCGGATACCTTCGCGATCCGCCAGGCGTAGACGGGGCTGCGGGTGAGGTGGTACAGGCCGGTGTTCGTCCACACCGCGCGGCGCTGGCGCCACACCTCGGGGTCCATCAGCGACGCGGGGATGATCGGCCGCAGGCCAGGCGCCATCTGCCCGTCGGCGCCCGCGTCGTCGTCGACGTCGCCGGGCTGGGCGTCGAGGCGGGTGATGACCAGTCCGTCACCGGCCGCGTCGGTGTCGTGGTCAGGGGTGTGCTGCTTGGTGAGGCTGACGGTGCCGGAAGCGAGGTCGGCGAGGCCGGCCTCGGTGGTGTGGGTGGTCTCGCGGGAGAGCGCGGCGATCCGCTCGAGGGTCTCCGGGTCCTGGGGCTGGAACTCGGCGAGCGGGACGACTTCGGCCTCGCGCTCGTGCTCGGTGTCGGTGGTGCTCATGGAGATGGGTCCTTCCTGCGCAAAGCGTGGTCTGGGGCCCCGTGCCGACTGGCCGCGAGGTCATCCGGTCGGCACGGGGCAGCTAGGCGGCGGCCTCTGCGGCGGGCTGCCGTTGGTGGTCGAGGGCGTCGAGGGCCAGGTGCAGCCGGGCGCGGGCCGTATCGGCGCTGACGTTGAGTGCGCTGCCCTCGCGCACGGCGTATCGGGCGGCCTCGGCGGCCTGCCACGCCTGCAGCCCGTGCGGGCCGGTCGGCGGCTGGTCGACGAACGCGAGGTAGACGAGGCCGAGTTCGGCGGCGGCCCGGCCGAGCTGCGGGTGCCGGGTGCGGGCCTCGGCGTCGGCGACCTCGGCGAGATCGGCGGCGATCCGGTGGCAGACGGCCGGCAGCGTGGTCGCGGTCATGTCCGGCTCGCCTCCTTCACCGCGGCCTGCACGGCGCCGGTGGCCTTCTTCTCCGCCCTCTTGCTCGCGGAGCGCACGGCCAGCCACTTGACGACTGCCTTCAACAGGGCGGCGCCCCACCGCACCGCGGCGAACACCACGGCGGCGGTGATGGCGGCGCGGATCCAGCCGGTGCCGGTCAGGCCGTGTTGCAGCAGGACGTACGTCGCGGCGCCGGCGGCGGGGATGATGAGGCGGTTCGGGGTGTGGCTCATCAGCTCTTCCCCTCGTCCTTCACGTGGTCGCGCAGCCGCATGAGGTACTCGGTGGAGCCGCCGACGCCGGCCTGACGGAGCTTGTTCACGGAGACGGCGCCGTCGAAGGCGTCGGCGACCTTCCGCGCCTTCGCGATGTGTTCGGGCGTGAGCGGCCTGCCGGGGGTCTTCGGGGCCTTGCGTCCAGTCAGGCGGCGAAACGCCTTCTTCCCTTTACGCCCAAGGGTTTTGGCGTTCGTACGTCCGTCTGTAGGACTACCGTTCGGGCCCTTCCCGGAGGGGTCGCCGGCCGGGCCGTCGCCGCCGTCGTCATCGCGGAAGACGTCCGCGAGGAGGAGCTCGACGGCCGCCGCCTCCCGGCTGACCCCGGCCTGCTCGACGGCCGTGCCGAGAGCCTGCGCGGCGGCGATGCGACCGGCCCGTACCTTCGGCGTGACGCCGATTTCGTCGCCGTAGACATCGCGCCACGCATTCGCCCACGCGGCTTCTTGGTCGACGGTGCCGTACGGGTGAGCGGCGATGATGTCCCGGTATCGCTTGTAGACCTTCGGGAAGTGGCGGCGGCGCTTGCGGTCGTGCCGGGCGCGGGCGCGCTCCGTACGGCGCTGCGCCTTGCTGCGGGCCGTCTTCGCTTTGCTGTGCCGGCCCCAACCACGCAGCTCCCAGAAGAAGACCCCGCCGTAGGAGGAGGCGGCGAGCACCCAGGCCAGCCAGGGCTCTCCCGGCGCGTGGCTGTAGTTGATGAAGGCGGCGAAGCTCGCGCAGCCCCACATAGCCAGACGGAAGGGCCACGTGGGGCGGCCCTCCCGCTTGGCCCGCTCCCCCGCCACGGTGGCCACCCAGGCGCCGGACTCCAGCATCACCGCCAGGCACACGGCGATGATCAGCAGCAGGCCCGCGCCGCTGAGCGCCTTCAGCTGGAAATACAGGGCGGGGACGATGGAGCACACCATGGCGACGAGCGCGCCGGCGGTGTCGAACTCCTTCAGGATCTTCTCGTACGCCTGCCGGCGTGCGGCCTTACGCTTGTCCTTGTTGCGGTCGCGCTCCCGCTTCGCCTCGCGCCGGTCCCGGCGCACCTTCTCGTCGCGGGCGTCGGCGTCCTTGCGCCGCTCCTCGCGCTCGAGCTGTCGATCGAGGCGCGACTCGGCACGGTCGGCGGCCTTGTCCTTCCGCTTCTCCTCGTAGTAGTCCGTCAGGCTCACCGGTCACTCTCCTTGCTGCCTGCTGCAACTTCCGGCAGGCGGGCGATACGGGCGCTGGCGTCCTGCGCCGTAAGGCGCTCGCACAGCGGGCAGTCGGCGTACAGGGGCCGGCCGCGGCGGGCCGCGGCGTTAGCGCGCAGGCGCTCGCCGGTGAACACCACCGCATCGGCCGCGAAGTGCGCGCTCACCAGCCACGGGAAGCCCGCGAGCGCGGCGCCGACGGTGAACAGCACGCACCCGGCGATAAACGGCCAGGAGGTCAGTACGTGGTGGAAGGCGAGAACGCCACCGCGGCTGGCCACGGCGCGGTGCGCGGTCACAGCTCCTCACCCGCCCGGCGGTCGCGCTGCGCCGGCACGGCGGCCGGACGCTGCGGGTGGGCGGGCAGTGGGGCGCGAGCGACCTGCAGCTCTTCATCGAGGGACTCGGCACGCTCGAGCTCGGTCCGCCAGTTGGCGTGCCAGATCTCGGCCTGCTCCGCCTGGTCGCGAAGGCCGTTCAGGGTCCGGGCGCGCACGATCCGCAACCCGCGCTCCGGCTTGCCAGCGGCGTCCCGGCGCTGGCTCCATACGCAGATCGGGCAGCCGATGCACGGGTTGTCGGCGGCGTCGGCGCGCAGTCGCTCGGCCCACAGCGCCACGGCCACCGCCAGCAGTACCGCGGCGCCGATCCACTGCCGGGTCATCACGGCGGCCACCGCCGCCCACGGAGTGACGACCAGCGCGGGCATGCTGACCATCAGGTGGTGCAGAGCGGCCGATACACGACGAAACATCACAGCGCCTCCCCCGTCTTGCCGTAGAAGCCGCTGATCGGGTCGGTCGTGTGGCCCTTGTGGATCGGGGCGCCCTCAACCAGCACCAGTGGATCGGCCTCCGTGGCCTGATTGCCGCAGGCAACGCACGAGTTGTTGATCCTCATCAGCCGCTCGAAGCGCGGCCCCGGAGTCGTGCCATCGCGGCTGTCGCGCTTCAACAGCTCCTCGCCGAGGATCGCGGCCGCGCCCGCGTTCCGCTCGAGCGTCCGGGCGTGGTGGTACGCGGCGAACAGGTCCTCGTCAGCCAGTGCCGGCAGACACGCCGCGCACGCCGCGCAGCGGCCCGGCCCCAGGTGATCGGCGAGCAGCGTCGGCACCGTCTGGTGCTGGTAGTCGAACACGCCCTCAACTACCGGGCGTGCCGGTCCGAGCTGGGCGGTGATGTCGGCGAACAGCCGGTCACGCTGCGACGGCAGCCGCACCTCACCCGCCGCCACCCGCTCGGCCGACTTCAGCGGCTGCGCCCAGGGCTGCACCTCAGAGAGCATCTTGAGCAGCGGCGTCTCATCGGCCTTGCCGGTCATCGCGAGTACCGCAATCGCGTTCAGGGCGAGCGTCATGCGCTCATCGCTGCTGACCAGCGCCGAGAGCTCGTCGACGATCGCGGTTCGCTCGGTGCGCAGCTGCTCGGCCTCGTCCGTACGAGCCTGAAGCTCGACGGTCGTTTCCGACAGGCGCCGGCGGAGGTGCTCGAGCTCGTCGTTCAGCCCTTCGGCGCGGGCCGCCGCGACATCAGCGAAGGCGCTCTCCTCCTCGGAGTGCTCGAACCACATCTCAGCTACCACTTCGTGCGCCGCGACGTCCTGGTCGGCCTGCTCGACGTCGGCGTGCAGGCCGTCGAGGACCGATGCGTGGACGATGCGCCACGAGTACCAGCGGCGCCGCGGCGTGGTGATGGTCTCCTCCGCCTCGTCGACGGCGGGCGAGGGGGCGGGGTTTGCGTTGGGCATAGCGAGGGTCATCGGTTGGCTCCCGGTTCGGCGTGCCGGTCGAGGGCGGCGCGGTCGAGGCGCCGGCGCTTCTCTACGGCCCACATCTCGGCGCAGCGGGCGGCGCGATGGGCGGCGGCCTGGTCGCGGAGTCCGGCGTCACGGAGGGTCTCCATAGACACGTCGCGGACCAGGGCGCACACGGTGGTCATGAGGACAGCGCCGGCGAACTCCCGGCGGGCAGAGGGCGGCGGTAGGCCGCGGCGGTCCGGATCGCGAGGCGGGCGAGCAGGCCGGCCCCGGCGAGGAAGGCAGATGCCTTCAGTACGGCGACTACCGCGGTGAGCAGCGCGACGAGGAACGGCGCGGCGGCGTAGACGACGCCGATGAGCACCGGGACCAGGACTAACAGCGCCACCGGGTGCAGCCGGTCGACCAGGGTGAGGAAGCCGCGCAGCGCGCGGGCGAAGGTGCGGGTGCGGGCGTTGAAGGTCATGCGGCCCACCCCCCGACGAGCAGCTCGTCGGCGTCGTCGAGCTCGTAGCCGTCGGCGTCATCGGCACGCTCGAGCTCGTCGGCGAGCACGAGCAGCCGGCCGTACGCGCGGGGGACGTCGACGAACCCGGTGTCGATCATGTCGACCAGGGCGGCGGTCCGGGCCGCCTCGTCACTGAACGCGTCGAACAGCGCCGCGGTGTACTCCGCGTCGCTCAGCTCGTCGGGGATGTCGTAGGTACGGCCGGTGACGAGGTCAACGTCGAGCCCGATCAGCGCGGACACATCCGCACGGGCGTCTTCAGAGATCGGAAGCCGGGGGCGACTGGGGACAGGCAGGCTACGGCCTGCAAAGATGGTGTTCACGGGTCGTTTTCTCCTTGAGTGCTGAACGGCCTGTGCCGCGGCTCCCCGCCATCCGCCAAGATCCGGGGAGCCGCTTTTTGCTGCTCTGAGCAGCACTGATCGGACATGCCGATGCAGCGCTCCGTGAGTGACTCACGCCACTCAGTAGCAACTGATCTCGAAGCTACTCGCACCTGGATTGCGAGTCAACACCCGAACTTCAGCCGTGTTGAAGTCTTGGTGATTCATAGTTCAGCTGCGACCATGAGAGGGTGTAAACCCGCTCTCGACGCTCAGGAGGGGATGTGCCGCAGACCTTCGGACTGCTGGTGCGCTTCGTCATGAAGGACGAAGCCTCAGCTCAGTCCTTCGACCAGCTCGCCAGCGAGACGCTCGAGGGGATTCGCGATCACGAGTCCGGAACTCTCGTGTACGTGGTCCACACGCCCGAGGGCGAGCCACTGACGCGGATCTTCTACGAGCTGTACGCCGACCGATCCGCTTTCGACCGCCACGAACAACAGCCCCACGTGAAGCACTTCCTGGCCGAGCGCGAGCAGCATCTAGCCGCAACCGAAGTGACGTACCTCGCCGAGGTCGCCGGCAAGCGCCCCGCCCTGGAGAGTTAGTGCCAACCGAACCGACAGCAGAAGATCGTGCCTTCGGCCGACGCGTTGCAGAGCTACGCAAGGCCCGAGACATGAAGCAGGACGAGCTCGCCGCACGGATGCGCCGCACCTCAAGCTGGATGTCCCAGGTTGAGCGCGGGCGCATTCCCGTGCGGCGTCTCGACTTGCTACAGCAGCTCGCCGATGAGCTCGGCGTCTCGGTGCAGACCCTCAACCCGGCGGTGCCGACGACAGCACGCACAGAGCCGCCGGCGCCCGCTCGGGACGCCGGCGCAGTAAACGATCTCGATGGCGCACGGCTGCTCATCTCTGGACACCCAGCCTTGGATGTGCTGCTGCCCGGATCGCAAACGACTGCCGCGCCCTCCCCCTCCGTCGAGGAGCTGGTCACGAGGGTCGAACATGTCTGGGAGCTGGCGCATGCTTCCCAGTTCGCAGACATGAGCGCCGCCCTTCAGTCCCTAGTTCCGGACCTCGAGCGTGCACTTCGAGTCGTCCCTTCTGATCAGCGCCGCGCAGTCTCTCGTCTCCTCGCCCGGACCTACCAAGCGCTATCGGCGGCGTTCGTACGGCAGGACGAGGCCGACGCTGCTTGGATCGCAGCTGACCGCGCGATCCGGGCCGCTGAGGAGTCGGGTGATCCGCTCGCCGTCGGGGCCGGCGTCTTCCGGCTTGCGCAGGCATTTGTGCGGCTACAGCGCCTTGACCAAGCCGAGTACGCGGCACGCAACGCTGTTCAGGTGATCGAACTGCATGTCGCTGATCGGCCTGCCGCTCCGGAGGAGCTCTCCGTGATCGGCTCCCTGCATCTCGCCCTGGCACTCGTCTACGCCCGCGGAAGCCGACGGCCCGAGGCCCGCGCAGAGATCGAGGCAGCACGATTGGCAGCGCGCGCGCTCGGCGCGGACCGCAACGACTACAACTTGGAGTTCGGCCCGACCAACTGCGAAATCCAGGCCGTATCGACTGCTGTCGAGCTCGGCGACGCCGGCGAGGCGCTTGACGTCGGGCTCGACCTGGACCCTACTGAGCTTTCCCCGGAGCGGCAGGCCCGGCTGTACCTGGACCTGGGCCGTGCTCACGTGCAGCGCCGGCATCCGGGGGAAGCGCTGGACTGCCTACTTCGCGCGGAAGAGCTCGCCCCCGAAACCGTGCGGTCGCACGTAGCGGCGCGCGCCGCTATCCGCGAACTTGTTCTGATCGCTGGTCGCAGTGCTCCGCCTGAGCTGCTGGATCTCGCCGAACGTGCAGACGCTACGGAATAGGTCGAGGAAGGTGACGGCACATGGCTGACGCCGAGCAGCGGTACATCTACGTGATCGGCAGTGCTGCAACACCGCTAGTCAAGATCGGGACAGCCGCCGATCCCAGCGCCCGGCTATGCGCGTTCCAGACAGGGTCTCCAACTCCCCTGACGCTCCTTTGGACTTGTCCAGGCGGTCGTGATCTTGAGTTAGCGCTGCACCAGCACTTCGCGAATCATCGAGCGCACGGCGAATGGTTCGATCTCCGCCCCTTGGGCGACACTTCGATCAAGGTGGTGGAGTCGGCCGTTGCCGTGGTGACGGCAGCGCTTGAGGAGAGCCGCGCGATCCCTCCTGCGGTCCCCGACTGGCCTAAGTACGATCCCGAGCGCCCGTACTACCTATGGCTGCAGCAGCGAGCGGTGAAGCCGGAGGAAGGGCGGTGCTGGTGCGGGCACCAGGCCGCTACTCACAATCCAGAGCCGCCTCACCCATGCGCCGGCGACTGCCCTTGGGGCAACAGCTCGTCCTGGTGCCTCTGCACGGAATACGACGAGTCCGCCGAGGCGATTGCTGAAGCCGAGGCCTACAACGCCGCCCACCCGTTACCTCCGGAGATAGAACGCCTGATCTAGATGCGGGATTCCAGGGGCATCCCGAGCAGGGATACGAAGCGTTCGCGGGCGATGGCTTCCAGCTGCGCGCGGCGGTAGACCGTGTTCCATTGAGGGCCATCGCCGCACATGGAGGTGACGGTTACCGCGCCCGTGCGGGTCAGTTCTTCGTGGAGCTGTTTTACGGTGCTTCCTCCGCCGCTTCTCCAGCTCGGCGGGTGGCTCTTGCCGTACGGGCAGCCCTCGTTCGTTGCCGCGTCCTGCGCCAGGTCCACCAGGGTCCGCGGGGGCAGCATGCCCGTCGCCCGGCAACTGGGACAGGTCATCAGGTAGCGCAGGCCGTCGGCGGTGCGGGCGCTGCGGCGTTCTGCGGCGGCGCCGTTGCATGTTCCGCACAGCGGCCCCCGGATCATCATGTGGTCGTGGCAGTGGTCCCACACCAGCGCCGGGCGTACGGCGCAGCGGGTGCAGCGGTACGCCTTCGGGGATGGCTGGCGGCGGGCCTTGGGGCTGTAGGTTTCGCCGGTCCGCTGCCCGGTGTACGGCAGGTATTGGGCTGTGAAGCAGTCGGGGCACAGTGCGCGGTCGGACTCGCGGGGCCGGTGGCCGTGGCGGCGCCAGAGCGTGAACTCTTGCCAGGATTCCGGGCCTGTGTGTCCGCATCCGATGCAGACGCGTTCGGCGGTGCGGGCGTTGGCTTCTTGTTCCTGCCAGCGATCGAGTAGGGCAGCGTAGGCGCGGGGAAGGCCCCAGGCCGTGCTTCGGGCGCGCGGGCGGAGCATGAATCCCGGAGAGGTGCACCCGATGATGGCGGAGCGGGCGGCTTCGTCGGCCTCTGGGCTTTCGCGGCCGTCGTCGCAGACCCTTCTGGCCAGCTGTCGGCGCCATCCCCATGCGGGATCGCCGCGGCGTTCGCGGACGGGTACCAAGTCGTCCCAGTCCACAGTCACGGTGGCGAGGCGGACGGCCGCGGCGTTCAGCGCTTCCTCCTCCACCCGGTACGCGCCGCGGTCGTAGGTGACGGGTATGGCGGTGTCTCCCACGATGATCCGGTCTCTCCCCCAGGGCTCCGGGTGGAAGACGGCCCACACGCTGCTGGTTCGGGTCGCCTCCGTGAACACGGTCTTCGCCTCGCTAAGTGTGATCACGTCTCCTCCCTCCAGTACGAGTCTGCTCGGGAGCACTGACAAGCACGGGCCCTGCGGGCTGGGAGGGTTCGTCACCGGCGGCCGAGCTGCGGAGTGTCCGAAGAGCAGCGAGGCGCGGCGTCGTGTGTTTCGGATCAGAGGGCCGAGGCGGCGGCGAGTCGGCCCGGAAAGTTACCTAAGCAGGTTGACGGACCGAAAACGGGCGATCGGGGCCGGCGTCGTCACCGGCCTCATCTGGTGGGCCCAGCACCGCTGACCGGGCCGGTCAGCGCGAGAACCGTGGTACGAACTGCGAGGGCCCCGCTCTGGGGCCCTCGCAGTCACCTTCGTCTCCGTGTCGTTTATGTCGCGACGCGCTTGGTGTCAGGCTTCTACGTCTCCTCACCGGGTGTCCCGTACTCGCGGCCGTCGGCTCCGGCCAGCTTCCGAGCGGTACACCGTCAGGCCCGTTCGCGTGCTCGGATATCGCATCCATCCGAGGTGGCCAGCATCACATGTGATTGCCGAAGATTCTTTGCCGTTGGCCGCTGTCCCGTTGCGACTTTCCCGGGCGACCCTGATCCGACGACTGCTAGGGAACCCATGTCGCTATCGAGACCGATCCCGTCCAGCCCGCCGCCCGGTGCCCCCATCGAAGACCCGCTAAAGCTCTACCGGCTCCTGCACCTGGAGCGGCCGGAGCGAAAGGCAGAGGTTGAGGCTGAGGTGCAGGCGGAAGTCGACGCGTTCGACGACCCGCGGATCGCGGCCGTGCTGCGCCAGTTGTCCCTGCCCGAGGCGCACGTCGCCATCGAGTGGGCCCGCAAGGGCTGCAGCTGGTGGCGGGCGGCCGCGAACCTGGGCATCGCACCGGCATACGGCTACCACGAGCGGGTGCGGCGGAAGCTGAAGCGGCTGGGTGACCGCCACACCGCCCGTGCCGCCGCGGCCCGGGCGCGCGGGTGATCATCTTCAGCGCAGCGCACCGGAGTTCCTCGGCGGCCTGGGAGCCGCCACTGCTCTTCGCCACCGCCCTTAGCTGTTCCCGGCGTCGGTCGCAAGGCTTCGCGAAATCGCGGTGCGGGCCTTCTGATCAGGTGCTTCCGCAGATTTTCGCGAGGGTTGCGCCGCTAAGGCTCCCGTCCTCCAGAGTGCAGACCTGCCCCCGACGGCGCCTCGGGGGCTATTCGTTGAACTACGACCGAAGGGACCACCGCCCATGTCCGCCGAGCCGACCACCCCTCACCCGCAGTCGCCCGCCCCGGAGCCGCCGCCTGGGGCCCGGCCGCTGCTGAGCCTTCACGCCTTCACCGTCCTGCTGGGTGCGGCCGTCATCGGCGCAATCGCGGCCGGCCTCGCCTACGCCCAGGACCATTCGACGGCTGATGCCGCGATAGCCGGCGGGGGCCTCTTCCTCGTCGCCGTACCGGGGCTGCACCATCTCATCGGCTAGCGGGGGGGCCTGGCGCCGGCGCCCGGGGCGGGGGCCTGGCCCCCGCCCCGCTTTCGGGTCCGCTCTGCGGCTGGGATGTCAGTGCCGCACGACATGATCTTGATTTCATGATCGTTGCACAGCGCGCGCTCCCCGAAAGGCTGACGGTGAACGACTCCTTGGCGGACCTCTTCGACGCCCCCTCCAGCGATTGGTTCGAGGATCCCTTCCGCGATTGGTTCGAGGACCTCTTCGCTCCCCGCACCGACTACGTCTACGTCGTGGGCGGCCGTCTACAGGTCGATGGTCTCCGGGTCCGCAAGATAGGCATCACGCGCGTGAGAGGGCCGGTCCAGGAGAGCCGGCGAATCAGCGAGCACCGGCGCCAAGGCTTCTCCTTGCTGAGGTATTGGCAGGTGCCGAGCACTGCAGTCGCTCGTCGAGCCGAACGGTCGGTGCTGAGCTTCATGCGGAAGTGCGGCATGGAGGCGGTGGATGACATTCACATGCCGTACGGCGGCGCCACGGAGACCTTCTGGCATCACGAGATCGAGCAGGACTTCCTCAATGCCCTGATCGAGAACGCTGTGAAGATCTCTGAGCGGCAATGGAGATTGCAGGCCGCCGCCAAAGAAGGCGTCCGCTACCGGAGGACCCTGGGGGACTCGGTCGCCGACGCTGGCGGGTCGGTCTGATGCGACCGCGGGGTCCGGTCAGGGGCCGGAGAAAGACGACGCGCACGGTGTCATCGTCTAGGTGCCCTCTGCTGTTCCTGCGGGGCCGGCTCTTCGCTGCTGCCGTGTGGTGATCAGGTCCCGCCAGCGGCGGCGGACCTGTTCCGGCTCGTCCAGCCAGCGGGTGGAGGAGTTATCGGATGCGGGATGGGCGGCCATCATGTGGGCGACGTCGACGAGGTGGGCGGAGTCGCCGTTCGCGGTCAGCTCCCGCAGGCGGCCGATCGTCGCCTGCATGGCGGCGTCGTCTTGCAGGACGGCGGCATGGAAGCAGGCCACCAGCTGCAGTGTGGGGGCAGCGGAGGCCAGGCCGGCAATGTCGATGGCCGCTTCGACGCTGCGGAACCGCTCGTGCCAGCCGGAGGTGGTGCCTGCGTCGCGGACCAGGGCGGCCATCTGGGCATTCAGGCTGGAGGCGCGGAGGTCGACGCCGGCCAGGAGTTCCTCGGCGAGGTCAAGTTCGTCGTCGGCGCGCTCGGGATCGGTGAAGGCCAGGGCGAAGGCGCACAGCGCCTGGCAGGTGGCCGTCTCCCCGGCCTTGCCGTGCTGCTCGGCTTCGCGGCGGCCGGCCCGGTAGGCGTCGGCGGCCTCGTGGACGCGGCCGTGCGGCCAATACAGGTCGCCAAGGACGCGCTGCTGGCGGCCTTCCCAGCCGAGCTCCTGGGCGGCGGCGAAGGCGGCGGGGAAGTCACCGCGCAGCCGGGCGAGATGAACCAGGCCGCGGCGGGCGGCGGGAGCCTGGCGGCCCCCGCCGGCCAGGACAGCTTCCATGTGGCGGCGGGAGTCGTCGGCGCGGCCGATGTCCCGTTCGGCCTTGGCCCGGTAGTACGTGGCCATGTCGGCGAGCTGCCGGGGCAGCAGCTCGGTGGCGATGAGCTCGGCGAGGCGGGCGACGGTGCGTTCCCGGTGTTCGTGCTGGCGCTGCCGCAGGGTGGTGAGCAGCTCGAGCAGCGCCGCGGCCGCGGTGTCCGGGCGGTCCGTGGATTCGGCCATGGATGGGGTAAGCGGCTCCCACACCGAGTCGCCGACGTACGCGAACGCGGCCTCGATCAGCCAGCCGAGCGCCAGGCCGTACTCGGCGGCGAGCGCCAGGCCCTGGCGCAGGCAGGCGATGAGGACCGTACGGTCGCGGCGCGGGCCTTCGGTCCATTCCTCGCCCAGGGCGGTGTGGGCTCGCTCGGCGGCGCGGCGCCAGTCGTTGCTCGACCACCGGTCGTCGCCGGTGTCGGCGGTGCTGTCGCGGATCGCGGCGCGGATCAGCTGGTGCAGGTGGTACGGCCACGGGGCGGCGGGATCTTCGGTGATGAAGGGTCGCTCGGCCAGGCGGAGCGCGGCCGCGTCGCGGTCCAGGCCGGCGACGCGGGTGGCCAGCGGGATGGAGAAGGCGTCCAGCAGGGAGACGGAGCGCAGCACGTGGCGTTCATCGGGGGTGAGGTCGCGTACGGTGCGGACGATCAGCGCCGGGAAGGGATGGTCGAAGTCTTCCGGTACCGGGGTGCGGCCACTGCGGCGGATCTCCAGGAACCGGCTGATCGACAGCTCGAGGTGCAGCGGAAGCCCGTGCGAGCGACGGGTGATGGTGTTGCGGATGTCGGCGCCGATGAGCGGCTGGTTGCCGCTGGTGAGGCGGTGGGCGAGGTAGGCGTCGCAGTCCTGGGGTGAGAAGTCGCCGATGAGGACTTGGCCGCGGGGGTGGGTGTCGGGGCCGGCGGCGAGGTCGGGCCAGGCGGTGGGGCCGGTGAAGTCCAGCTGCCCGGACAGGGCGGCATCGGCCCACTGCAGCCGGTCGCGGCCAGTGATGACGAACATCGTGTTGGGCATCAGGTAGACGACGTGCTGGATCAGCCGCTCGAGCTCGCGGTGGGTGCGGTCGCCGACCTCTTCGAAGGTGTCCAGCAGCACCACCGGCACCGGCCGCTTGGTGGCGGGGAGTTGGGTGATATCCCAGGCGAGCAGGTGGGTGGCGTAGGAAAGGGTGTCGAGGTCGAGGTCGGCCTCGAGGAGGTCGGCGAGGCGGTGGCAGCCGGCCAGGGCGGTGACGCGTTCGTTGCGTTGGCGCAGTGCGGTGACCAGGGAGCCGATCAGCTGGGCGCCGGCGGCGCCGACGGTGCCGGGCAGCGACAGCGCGCCGGCGACGTCGGCGAGCGTGGACTGCAGTTGTTCGGGCAGCCGTATGGCGCCGGCGAAACGGGCCGCTAGGCCGCCGCGGCGCAGGTACTCTTCCAGCGGTTCGCCCGGGTGGTGGGCCTCCCACCAGCGGCGCAGGAACACATCGAAGGCCGGCATCGGCCGGCCGGTGTCGGTGAGCGCCAGGCGGAGGGTGAGCACGAGTTGTTCGAAGTCGGTGCCGGCGGCGCGGGCCAGGTCGATGCGGATCGGCAGCAGCTGGACCGGCGGCGCCGGCCACTGCGACGGCCGCGCCTGTGTGTTGCGCAGTGAGGCTTCGATCTTCGCCGACAGCGTGGTCTTGCCGATGCCGCCGACGCCGTGGAAGACGAGCACGTTGTGGCGGGGTGCTTCGACGTCCTGGACGTCGAAGCCGGGCTCTTGCTGCTGCGCCTGGTGCCGGGCGAGGGCGTCGAGGAAGGCGGCCCACTGGGCCTGGCGGTTGGTGAAGGCCTCCGCCGAGGCCAGGGCGCGGTCGTTGGAGGAGAACAGCGAGCGTAGATCCCGTCCGGCCACCGCACCTCCCCCTCCAGCTCGCCCTGCGCCCAAACCCTAGATCCCCCGCATGCGGGCGGACGACCCCTCCCCCACCAGTCCTGCCGGCGCTACGGTGCCTGGTGTGGGCAGACACCAACCGCCCGTTGATCATTTCCGCGGGTAGGGTGACGCTCCATGTCCGATATCCCCCCCGCCGGCCATGACGGGCCGGCGCCGTCCGCGGACGCGGTCTCCGTCCAGATCAACACGGTCCTCGTTCTCCTGCAGCGCGCCCTCGTTGCCGAACGGCGCACCGAGCCGCAAGACTCCGTCCGGATCCAGCAGCTCGGCGAGCAGCGTGCGGCGGCGCTGCAGGATCTGCGCACTCTCCCCGGTGCCACCCCCCAGACGCTGCGGACGATCAGCGCCCGCTACGCGGCCCTGCACACCGAACTAGTCGAGGGTGAGTAGTCGCTGGCCGGCAGCGGCAACCAGGTGGCCGGTCCCGGCTGGGGCAGGCGCGGCGGCAGCAACCAGGTGGGCATCAGCGGCCGGGCCAATGCCGCAATGTCGTCGAGCTCGTCGCGGTACTGGGGCAGCTCTTGGCGCAGCCGCCGCTGCAGGGCAAGAAACCGCTCGGCCTCGCCGTCGGTGTAGGGGCGCATTCGCTCCGCGAGCAGCGACCACACCAGCCGCCCGGCTCCCGCGCCGGGTCCGGCGCCGGGTCCGGCGGCGGCGCCTTCGTGCCGCCACAGCGCCTGCCCCTCCCGGTTAATTATCGTCACCGCTGCCACCGAAGGGTGCGCTGCGACCGCGGCGATGACGTCCGGCACCGCTTGAAAGCAGGTGTCGTGCCCGGCCTGGGACGTGAACCGGCCGGGCAACCCCATGCCCACGGCCAAGGCGTAGCGGTGTGCCGTTGCCTGCCGGCTGTCCGCCTCCCGGACCGCCAGCGCCACCACCTCGACGCGGTAACCCGCCTGGTGAAATGGCAGAGCGGATGCCCAGAACTCGCCGGCGTCGCCTGGGGCGATCTCGATCGTGACGTTGCCGCGGCGGGCTCGCACGTACGCCTCGCTCTGGGTCATCCAGGCCCGGTAGTCGTCCCGGATGGCAGCGCCGGCGCTGCGCGGATCGTCCTTGAGGAGCTCCAGGTAGTCCGGGTGCAGCGACTTGAAGTGCTCCCCCACCAGGTGCGTCACGCCCTGCAGATCAAGCGAGCGGCGCACCAGGCCCGCGACGTCGGCCTTGCCGGCGCCCGGCTGCCCCAGTACGTACACCACCCTGGGCCGCTCGGTCGGGGTGATCGGCTCCAGCATGCCGGGCACGATCGCGTTGTCGAAGGTGTCCTTGTGCTCGGCGGCCGACAGACCGAGGAAGCGCACCCCGGGCCGGCCCGGCTTGATCCGCGCCTGCCGCTTGACCGGCTCCGCGAACGCGCTGGCCCGCTCCAGCGCCGGCCGCACCGCGACCTCCCGTTCCTCCGGCTGCGGCGCCCGGGCCAACTGCCGCTCCACCGTGGCCTGCTGGCCGCGAAATCGGCGGGTCTCCGTGGCCGTCCAGGGGCGCTTGCGCTCGGCGGCCACCGCCGTGCCGGCGCCGACGGGGTGTCGCCAGTGGCCAGCGGCCAGTTCGTTGGTGAAGAGCGGCTGAAGGTCGCGGCGTACGACCGCGATCCGGTCGGCGAGCTGCTCGGACTCGACGACACGCACCGCGTCTTCGAGGGCCGTCGACGCCGCGTCGTGGTTCTGCCAGCCCACGAACCGGCCGGTGCCTTCGGTGGTGACCTGGGCGAGGTAGCGGTGCAGCACAGCCAGTTGGCTGACCGCATCGGGCACCGCGACGACCACCAGCTCGATCCGGTAGCCCGCTGCCCGCCAGGCCGGCGCCGCCGTACGGAAGGCTTCCAGGTCCGCGAGGGTGGTCTCCACCACCGCATCGACGCCGCGGGCCCGCACTTGGGTTTCGAGGTTGTCCTGCCAGCGGCTGACCACCGGCCGCACCCGGGCGCCGGCCTCCCGGTCGTCGGCCTGCAGCAGCTGCGGGTAGTCCGGATGGTCGGGCCTGTATTTGTCGCGGCTGATCTGCACGGCCCCGCCACGGGCGGACAGCGCCTTGCAGATCCAGCCTCCGGCCGTGGATTTGCCCGCTCCCGGCTGCCCGGCAACGAACACCACCACCGGACGGTCCTGCCGCACGGCGCCGGCCAGCGCGCGGGGCAGGATCTGCCGGTGCAGGATCTGCTGCTGGCGGTCCGCGGGCAGCTGTCCGGGTGGGGTCGTCTCCGTCACGTCAGCCGGTCCAGGCGCGCAGCGTGCGGGCGACGCCGCGGAGGTCTTCTTCGCCGGCACGGACCGCGCCAGCGAGGGACCACAGCTCCTCCGGCTTGGCGGTGACGGCGTGGCCGGACAGTTGCAGGTAGGCGTCCGCGGCGGCATAGCCGACGACCAGGTTGTAGTCCTCGAACGGCTTGAGCACCAGCGCGTGGTGCAGGAAGGTCGCGGCCCGGGCTGCGGCGTCCTCGTAGTACGGCTCGCCGGCGATCTGCTCGTAGCGGTGCGCGCTGCCGGTCCAGTGCAGCGCACCCCAGTCGGCGATGCCGATGTTCTGCGGCGCGGCCTCCTCCTGGATGGTCAGCAGCCAGCCAGGATCGACATAGACGATCGGGCTCACCGCAGGCCCGCCGGCGCATCCTTCACGGCCTCAAGGGCAGTGGGCAGCGCCGAGCGCGCAGCGGTGAGGAAGCGCGCTTTGTCGGCGTCGCTGACCAGCAGCTGCTTGGCCCAGGAGCGCGTGGACATGCCCAGGCGCTCGGCGTGCTCGTTCACCCGGGCCAGCTCTTCCTCGGTGAGTTCCACGGAGATCTTCGGCATGCACCCATGATATCGCGGAATGCCTCCACCCGTGGAGGCATTCATGGAGGCATCGGAAGGCGGCGTGCCACGCCAGCCGGAAGGACGTAATTCGTGCAGGTCGGGGACTCACGCAACGCGGCCGCCACGCGCGCCATGAAGGCATCGTCAAATGATGCCGGTGCGGGCAGAGGCTGCGAAGGTGACCGGGTCTGGCGCCTGGTCGGTCACGCGGTGGGGTCCTCGCCGAGCAGCTGCTCGAGGGTGTAGCGCGGCGCCGACGGGTCGACCGAGGCGTTGATCGCTGCCTGGATGTCGGGGTGGGTGCGCAGCACCCATACATGCCGGTACTCGGTGATCAGGGCGCGGATGGCGTCAAGGCTGGAGGCGTCAGTGGTGCGGACGGCGTCGAGGCGGGCGGTGAAGGCGGCGAGTTCGGCGGGGTCGATGGCGGCAAGGGCGGCTTTGAGTTCGCCGATGGTCTGAGGGCCTTCGTCCGGCTCGATGCGGTACGGGCTGCGCGTGGGTGGAGTGCCCGGGTGTTCGGCGGCGGTGGTCACCGGGCCGCTCCGATCGCGTGGGGTCGGTCGTGATGGGGCACAGTCGCGGGGCGGGTGAGTCTGTTGGCAGGCCGAGAATTTTCCGCGGAAAATTCTCGGCTGCCTCTGCTGGCCGCTGCGTTTGGCGCCTCGGGGGTGGTCATGCGGCTGTCCGGCGGCGGCGGGGCGGCGGCTTGCGGCCGGCCTCCTTGTCGGCTTCCTTGCGGGCCTTGCGGTTGGCGGCCGCCTGCTCGAGCCAGCCGGGGTGCAAGTCCTCGATGAGGAGGCGGAGGTACTGGCTGGTGATGCCGGCCTCGCGGGCGACGGCCGAGAGGTGGCCGTGCTCGTCGGACTTCATCGCTTCGGCGACGGCGGCATCTAGGAGGGCTTCCTTGGCCTGCTCGGCCAGGTCGGCTGCCTTCGCTGCTTTCTCGCGCAGGGTGGCGAGGTCGGTCGTCGTCATGGGCTGATGATGACACGCTGGTAAGCCGTCTACAAGAAGCGCTTGTAAGTGACTTTTGAATGTGGTTGAGTATGCGTGATCCACACGGCGCGTAGCCGTGTATCCCTGTCTGTGACTATGCGCATTGCGCATGAGCAGTGAGGAAGCGAGATATGACCACGGGCAATCTGGACGGGCTGAGCTCCCAACAGGCCCTTCGTGTCACGGTGGCCGCTTTGATGCAGGCGTGCACCGAGACCCAAACAGATCTGGCGCGCGGGCTGCGGCTCACTCAGGGCCAGGTCAGCCGGAAGCAGACCGGTCACGGGAAATGGTCCATCGAGGACCTCGACAAGCTCGCCGCGCACTACGGCATCAAGGCGTCTGACCTTCTGGACGGCCCGACGGTGGCCGTCCAAGCACTCCCCCGGGTGCGGCATCTCGCGCTGGTGCGCAGCTCGCGGGAGCCGGTGACGGTTTAGTCATGTCCCAGAAAACACGGAACGCCTCCGCCGGCCGGGAGCTGGTAACTCCCGTTCGTGCCGGTGAGGCGTCCGCCGACCTCGCGGTAGGTCTGCTGTCGAGTGTACCCAGGGACGGTTGCCCTGGACACGGCAGTGGGCCGGTTAGGCCCTCAACAGGGCCGGAAAGGCCGAATCCAGGTGTCTCAGCATCGGGTGATGAGCCCGGACGACTGCGACAAGTGCCGCAGAATCTTCGCGGCGCTGGACGCACACCAGAAGCAGGAACCCAACCAATCGCTGACCGCTCGACAGATCGGCGCCGCCGTCGAGCTGAAGGAACGGGCCACCCGTGTCCACCTGACGCACCTGTACGAGCACGGCCGGATCGACGCCACCCGCCGCGCCCCGCTGGCCGGTGCCGCCGTCGGTCAGCCGATGCTTCCGGGAGCGCAGGAGTGGGCGGCCAGTGTGGTGGCCCCCGATCCGACGTGCCACAAATGCCTGATCGCCCTTTCCGGCAAGGGCTTCGACGGGGTGTACGACACGGAGTGGCTCGCCGCCGAGGCCGGTGAGTCGGTCCGGTCGATTGAGCGGCACCGGCCCCACATCGTGGCGTGGAAGCTCGCGAAGTTCACGCCCGTATCGATTCCCGCTGAGACCGCCGGCCGTTTCCAAGGGCGCGGCCGATCCCGGTTCACGTTGATGAGCGGGCTGTACGCGCGGCGGCTGACCGAGGCGGAGAAGGCGACGGTCCCGGCACGGGCCGCGGCCCTCGTCGGCAAGATCGACTGGTATGTGAAGGCCGGGGTCGACCACGAGGACCGGGTCGGAATCGAGATCGCCATGCGGTGGATGCTGTACGCCGGGTGGCCGGAAGAGGCGCTGCTGCAGGCTCTCGATGCGTCGAAAGAGCGGCAGGTGCGGCGCCCGCACGCCTACATGGCCAAGCTGTTGGCCAAGCTTCGCGAAGAGGACCCGGTCACCGGACAGGTCAGGCCGCGGCGGTATCTGGTGCCGGTGCGCGACCTGTACACCCCCCAGCTCGAGCGGCGCGGCGTGGCCTGCTCGGTGTGCGGCTCGGTCACCTGGACCGACTCCCCCACCGGCGGGGAGCACGTGTTGTGCGGTGGCGCGGTGTGCCTGGACGCCGGCATCGCACCGCAACGCGCCTCGTCCGATGCGTCCGTCACCCCGTTGATCCGTACGGCCTGACCGCGAGGAGGTATCCGTCATGGCCAGTGATGACGACAAGGTCTTTGATGCCTTCCGCGGCATGGTGCACACCAAGAACATCCCGGTGAAGCCGCAGACCCGGTTCAACCGACTGATCGCTGCGGTGAAGGGGTCGACGAAGGCGGCGGCCGAGCGGCTGGGGATCTCCCGGCGCCAGGTGCAGCGCTACCGAAGCGGCGAGGCCAAGATCGAGAATGCGAAGAAGGAGACGCAGGAGCGACTGGAGAAGGAAGTCCTCAAGGACCATCAGCCGCGGGTGCGGGCCGAGGCCTTGAAGCGGATGCAGGACAAGGGCCTGACGGTGGAGGCCCGAGCGTCGTTCGGGTTCTCCAGTGCCGCCGGCAGTACCGACGACCCGCGGCTGCGGCTGCTGACGCAGGAGATGCCCGATCATCTGCTGCCGGACATGTTCGACGCACTGCGCGACGGGGACCGGGAGCGGCTGAGCGAGCTCGTCGCCGAAGGCTTGGGCGAGGCGTACTTCCGGCAGTTCGACGCGCGCGCCCAGGGGCTCGAGGTCGAGTTCACCGATATCGACTACATCGACCTGTACCACTCGAGGTGATCACTGTGGCTGAGACGCGTACGAAGTACACCGCTCCCCTGATCGTCCTCGATGCGGTCGATGGTGAGCTCGTCGGCCACCTGCCGTCGGTGGAGCGGATGAAGGTGCCGGCCGAGGTGGTCGACCTGGCGACGGCCGCCGACTGGGCGCTTGCCGCCAGGATCGGCGCCGAGAGGATCAGTGAGTTGGGTGAGGACTTCGGGCCGGTGCTCATCCTCACGGCGGCCGCGACGGAACGCCTCGGCCTGCCGGTCGAGCTCGAGGACCGCAGAAACCTGCGGCTGGCGAAGGAGCACCCGGCAGCCGAGGCCCTGGCGGCGGCCGGCTGGTCGGCCTCACGGGCGGGGTTGGCTCCCTGGACCCATCTGTTCCGGGACCGGGACGAGGTGCACATCGGCGTCGTGCCGTGGGGCGGCCTGGGAGAGATGTACCGCTGGGGCGGCTTCGAAGAGGTCGCCGCCGATCCGCCGGCGCTGGCGTACGCGCTCGGCGTGTATGCCGAGCGCGTGATCCCTCCGAGCGGTTCCACCGCCGGCTGCTCGGTGGCGCTGATGGAGGCGGTCCGCCCGCCGACGAGACTGGTCTTCGACCGCGGGACCAAGCGCAGGAAACGGGTACCGGTCGAGACCTCGCTGTACCAGCCGATGGCACCGGCGCCGCCGGAAGCTCCGGACGAGCATCCCCTCGCCGAAGGCCGCACCCGGGAACAGGCCCAGGACCCCGCGCATGTGCTCTTTGAGGAGGCGTACGACTGCTCACGGCCGCCGAGCCAGGCAGAGGGCGAGCTGCCGTACGTGGTGGGTCTGGACATCAACACCGCGTTCCTCGCCGCGGCGAACCGGCTCACGGTCGGGCTCGGCGAGCCGGTGCACACCGAGGGGCCGAGCTTCGATCCGAAGCTGCCCGGGGTGTGGCTGGTCGATCTCTCCGGCGCCGAGCTGTTCATCAAAGATCTGCACACCAAACAGTGGCGGCCGATGCCGGACGGCTTCCCCTCCCCCTTCACCCCGACCGGCGAGCCCCCCACCGGACCGGCCTGGTACGCGACTCCGACCCTGACGTACGCGCGCGAGCTCGGCGTCGACGTGCGGCCGACCGAGGCATGGATCCGGCCGGAGGCGGTGGTTCCCGGGCCGGGTGGCCCGCTGACGGTCAAGCCGGGCGGCTATCTCGACCTGTGGCAAAAGCGGCTGCGGGACGCCTACATGGACACCCTCGCGGAGCTGAAGGTCACGCCGGACATGGGCGAGGAGGAGTTCCTCGCCGCCATGGCGACGATC
Organism: Streptomyces coryli; assembly: GCF_011044975.1. Classification (GTDB taxonomy): domain Bacteria; phylum Actinomycetota; class Actinomycetes; order Streptomycetales; family Streptomycetaceae; genus Streptomyces; species Streptomyces coryli. Next base: position 25,855 of record NZ_JAAKZV010000010.1, read on the forward strand.
GACAAGAGCGATCCGGAGCTCGCCGCCGTGCTGAAAGCGATCAAGCAGACCGCGAAGGGCGGCATCGGCAAACTGCGGGAGCGGCCTCGGGGCCGGCGGGAGGGCAAGCACGCCGAGTGGCCGGCACTGAAGCGGCCGACATGGCGGCCGGACATCCGGGCCGCAGTGCTGTCCAACGCCCGCGTCGGCACGCACCGGAAGATGGTGAAGTCCTGGCAGGCAACCGGGTTGGTGCCCCTCGCGGTGATGTCGGACTGCGTTGTGTACCCGTCCGCGTATCCCACTGCACGGGCCGTGGTGCCGCGGAAGGAGGACGGCAGTCCGCTGCCGGGCGGCTTCCGGCTGGGCCCGAACCCCGGTTACTGCAAGGAAGAGGGGGTGCGGTCGATGGAGTGGTACCGGGACCTGATCGCCAAGGGCGCGGAGAAGAACGTAAAGATCAACCCAGGCCGGTACATCAAGGAGGGCCGCGACGCGGTCCTCGAGGGGGAATGAACGATGCAGAGCCCGGACTATCCCGTCGTCGACGCGCCGGCCTTCCCGCTGTTCTCCATCACGCCCACGGGCGAGATGATCCTGCTGCAACCGGTCCCCCGCACCGCCGCGCCCGAGCTCGACGAGGCATACACGAACGCCGCGTTCGACAGCACCTCAGACACGGATCACATGCCGGGGACCGGGGTCAACATCGACGTGCATTGGCGCGTGGCCGCCGACCTCTCTCACGTACTGCTGGTTCTCAACGGCCGCACGCCGCGGCACTTCAAGCTCGGGGTCCGCCTCGGCGCCACCGAGGACCGTGAACGCGACTTCTTCCTCGACATGGCCCGCCACCATCAGCAGGGCGGCCCGGTTGTGCTGTTCATCTACCCGGACAAGGAAGACGTGGTCCGGGCCATGGCAGCGCTGCAGAAGGGCGACCCGCTGTTCACGCATCTCGGCATCGGCGTCGAAAGCGATGTGTACTGCCGGCCGCTGCTGCGCCTGGCCCGCGCAACCACACAACGGCCAGAGCAGTGAGCAGCCCCGGAGCCACTCCCCCGGCCCTCAGCCGCAGGCCAGTTCATCGGGAACGCCTCACTGTCCTGTCTCAGCGGACCTGTCCGTCGATCGCGCTGTGACCTGGGGTTGGACAGGTGATGTGAGACGACGTCCAGGCTCGCGTCTCATTCGGTGTGGCCAGGCAGCAGCCCCGCGGAGAATCTCATCGAAGTGGCCAAGAGGGTTTCCGTGGTGCTGTGGGTGGGCGGCTGGGTCTCACTCGGGGCGGTAGCGCAGGTCGAGCGAGTCGGTGCGGTGACCCCAGTGGAGCGTGAGGGACCAGCAACCTGCTTCCGGCAGATCGATGATGGACGCCCCGGGCCAGGGGGAGATTGTGCGCTTCTCTGTCCGTCCGTTCACGGCGAGCACGGCTGTGATCCGCAGTTCGCCTGCCGATTCGGCCGCTGCCTCGCGGGGGATGAACCTGACCTTGTTCTGGCGTCCCCCCTTGAATGTTGACCGTTCGGTCAGGGGGTAGCCGAAGACCACCGCGACGATCTGGCGGCGGTCGCTGAGGATGAAGTGGTCTGTGGTGCCGTGGGTGAATCCGGCGTTGGCCCAGTCGGGAAGCTTCCCGGAGCGCATCGCGGGCCGGCAGCTGTCAGCGGTGCCCGTTCTGTTGGCGGACGAGGACTCGCGGGTGGTCTTCGTGGCGGGCTGTTCGTTGGTGCAGCTTGCCAAGGTCACGGTGCTCAGGATGATTGCTGCGAGCACTCCGGGCCGGCGAAGTGTCAGGTGTCGTAAGTAGGCTGGCCGAGCTGCGTAGTGGGTCATGTCGAGCGTCGTCCCCTTCTGTCGGGGCCTTGGACGTTGGTGGCGCCATCCCTGGATTACCCCGCGATCCACCTTGAGGTTCCCGCTGCTGTCAGTAGAACGGCCAGGGCGAGGTTCGGAAGTCCCGGCTGGGGCGGTTTGGTGGGGTGGGGCGGGTGGTCTCGTCGGGGTCGAGGGCGCCCCAGGCTCTCCAATGGACTCGGCAGAATTTGTGCTGGATGACGCGCCCCTTGATCCAGTCGAAGAGTGGGTCGTCCTCCTCGGTGAGTTGGTAGCCGGCGAGGATTTCGCGGCGGGTGATTTCCTCGACGTAGCGCTGGGGGCTGCCTTCGCCGAGGTAGAGACGCTGTTCCCAGTGGCGAGAGGCGAGCAGTCCGGTGAGGGCCACGATCTCGGCATGGAAGATCACCGGTAGCAGGAGATCTTTGCGGATCGGGCGCCGGTTGGCGGCAGCGAGGTTGAGCATGCGGCGGACGATTTCGTGTTGTGGCTGGAACTCGCGTTCCTTGTGCCATTGCAGGTAGATGCTGCGGGCTTCGTGGAAGCGTTCGCGGACCCAGCGCCGGCCGTGCCGGACGAGGAGGTTGCGGTGGTGGCGTTGGGCCCGGCAGACGCGGGGCAGGCGGCGTAGATCGGCTTGGTCGTCGATGCGGTGGCAGCCTTCGCCGATCCAGAGCCGGTGGCGCAGGCAGACGTTGCGGTCGTGGGTGGTCCAGCAGGTGACAGGCTCGGTGATTCCCATCGCGCGGGTGCAGCGGCGGCAGGCAGGCCGCTTGAGGGCTCGATGGCGGCTGGTGGCGGGTCGTTCGATGCAGCCGGGTTCGTCGGTGTACTGCTCGGTGATGAACTCCGGCATCGCCAGGCGGAGGTTGTGGACGGGATAGCCGCTGAGCGTGGACAGCGGCTCGAGCAGCTTGCCCATCGGCGTCTTCTTGAGCATCCGGACGCCGAGGTGTTCGCGCAGTTCCTCGATGCGCAGGTGGTTCGCGGCGGCCAGGCGAGCAAGGTAGGAGTTGACGGTCTCGTCGTGGAACGGCCGCGCGGTGCAGGGAAGCTGCCGGTGTGGGATCACGGGCGGCCGCCGGGGTGCTGGCGCAGGAAGACGTTGAGCGTGGAGTACGACACCGAGACGGAGGCGTGGTCCATCAGGTGCTGCCAGATCGCGCGGGTGGTCATGCCGTCTCCAGCCAATTCGCCGATCAGAGGGGCGTGGGCGTCGAGAACGGGTGGTCGGGCTTCTTTGGGCCGTTCTCGCCGGGGCGGCAGCGGGGTGTTCAGGGCGAGGCGGGCGGTGCGACGGTCGACGCCGTGCCGGACGGCCAGGCAGCGGAGTGGAAGGCCGTGTTGTTCGGCATCGCGGCGGATGCGCTGGCGCAGCCGGAGCAGGTGCTCCGGGGGCGGTGCGGCGGCGGTGTGCAGGTTGGTGCGGCGACGAGGGATGAGGATGTCGGTCAGGGCCTGGGTGAGTACGTCCGGCGCATAGCCGCTGACGGCTGCGAGCCGCTCCAGGCGGGGTTTGCCGAACCAGGCCGGCGGCCCGGCGAGATAGCTGTGCAGGCCGCTGGGAGACAGGTGATTGGCGCGGGCCAGGCGGCGGATGAAGGAATCGGTGCCCTCCCCCAGATGCGGCCGGACGGTGATCGGCAGCAGTGTGGTCAGCGGTGGTGCGGTCATCGGCGGCGCTTCTTCGAAAGGGGCTTGTCGTGTTGCTGGGCGGTGTAGTCCAGCGGGACGCGGTCCAGGCCGGCGCGGGTGAGTTTCTCGGTGCCGGTGAGGATGGCATCGATGGCGGCTCCCCGGATCTGGTGCGACAGAGCGCCGATCATGCCGCCGGTGCGGGTGTGCAGGTAGCGGTCCAGACGGCGCAATGTCCCGGCCTGGTGGTCCAGGAGGCAGAGGGTGTCCTCCAGCTGCGCGACCAGTCCTTTCCACTCGGTCCCGTAAGGGAAGGGGTGGGTGGGGATGAGGGTGAACCGGCCGGCGATCTGGCCGCCGCGGGTGCCGGCGAACATGCCTTCCTTCTCAACATCGATGCCGGCGTAGACGAATGTCACCGGGATGCGTTCGGAGAAGTACTTCAGGGTGTCGGAGACCTCGGCGCCTTGCCGGGTGGTCAGGGAGATGTTGTGCAGCTCGTCGACGAGTACCAGGCCGCAGCGGGTGTCGGTGAGAACACCGACCACGGCCTCGATGAGGTCGGTGATGTTCGAGCGGGTGCGGACGGGCAGGCCGAGGAAGCGGGCGAACTCCGCCGCGACCATGCGGGCCGTGGCCGCGGGCGGGACGGTGATGTAGACGACCGGGATCCGGTCGGTGATGCCGGGGTGGCGCTTGCGGTCGGTCAGCTCGTGCCGCAGGCCGAGCTGAGTGATCGCGGTGGTTTTGCCGGTGCCCGCCAGCCCGGAGACGATTAGCCCGCGGCGGGCGCTGATCGCATGCCGGTTCAGCAGCACCAGGCGGCTGCCGACGATGATGGTGTGCTCGATGGCGGAGGTGGCGATCACGAGCATCCGGGTGTGGTGATCGAGCCGGTCCTCGTCGTAGCGCTCCCGCTCAGCGGCCGGCAGCTGCCGCCACTCGCTGCGGGACAGCCGGGCGGGAATCTTCGGGACCTGGCCGACGAAGTCGCGCCAGCCCTCCTTGGTGGTCAGCTGACGCTCGGGCGCCTCGGCGCCGCTGGGCAGCGGAAGCGCGGAACTCATCGCCGCCTCCAAGGGTCTTCCAGCGGGTCGAACAGCCCGAGCGGGATGACCTCCGCGCTCTCCTGCTCCGGTGCGGCCTCCGATTCACCCGCGTCGTGATCGTGCTCCGGCTCAGGCGCCGGGATGGCTTCGCGGGCCGCTGCCCGGGTGCGTGCCGCAACGCGGTCGCGCCGTTTGCTGCCGGGGCCGGGCGGGCCGCGGTGGGCGCGATCGAGCAGCGCGGCCACCGCCGCCGCTCGTTCCTGCTCGCTGCCGTCTGGCAGCTCGCGGCGGGCATGGTCCCAGGCCAGCTCGCCGAACGGGCCCGGGACGGTGGACAGATGCCGCCAGGGAACGGTGATCCAGCCGTCCTGTGGGTGGCGTACCCAGATCCGGGAGACGTCGTAGGGATCGTGGTGGATCTCCCAGAGTCCGCGGTGGACCCGGTCCCCGGAGTCCTGCCGACGCAGCGGGTTCAGCTCGGCGCAGTCATAGCGGCGGTGGTTGACCTTGATGCCGCCGGCGCCGATGGTCCGCCAGCAGGCCGGCAGCAGTTCCACGTAGTCGTCGCCGCTGAGCGCGACCGGGACGTAGCCGGCCGCGGCGACCAGGGCGGCGTACTTCTCGTTCGGGGTGAAGGCCCGTCCCGGCGCCGCCGGGTCGCGTAGCCCGTCGTGACGGTGGTTTTGCCACCTGGCGACGAGCCACTCATCCAGCAGCTCCTGCATCTGCAGCAGCGACCACAACGGCCCGCCCTCGATGTCGCTGCCGCGCATCTCTGCCGAGCGGCCCAGGTGACCGGCCACGAACTGGCAGAACATCGTCGACACCGACTCCAAGGTCCGCTCGATGTGCGGTTTGTCGGTCGGGGTGCCGGGGTGGGCCGGTTGAACGCTGATGCCCAGCGTCCGGCATGAGGCGCGGAAGTTCCGTGACAAGAACACCGCGCCCCGGTCGCAGACGATCAGCTCGGGAACGATCACGGGTCGGGCCGCGGCGTGCTCCAGCCGTTGATCGATATCCGTCAGCGGCCGGTGCGGCAGCACCGACCGGGCCATCGACAGCGCCTGCGACCAGCCCGGCCGCATAGGCTCGGGTGTGACCGCGCGGGCCAGCAGCAGCGAGGCATCCACCGACTTCGTCGTCGGCCGCAGCACCGCTGCCAGCACCGTGCGTGTGGCGAGATCGACCATGCCGGTCAGCGCGACCCGTCCCGGCACTCCCGCATCGAGCAGCACTGCGACGTCGAAGGGCGTCGAGTCGATCTGCACCAGCTCACCGGGACGGTCCGCTGTCACCCCACTGAACGGATCCTCCGGCCGGTTCGCCAGCGAGCGGCGTGTGGCAGCCGATCCGGTGGCATGCCCGCCGGCGTCGACCTTCGCGAACAACCGGTAGAAGGTGGCGCGGGACGGCATCGCCACCACCCCCTCCCCGTGCTCCGCCGCCAGGATCCGCTGCGTGCGCCAGCGGAAGAACTCCACCGTCTTCGACGACTCGTCCACCGCTTCGGCGAGCGCCTGCCGCAGCGCGGCCACCACTCGCTGATCACAGCGGGCCGTCAGCGGCACTCCGCCGTCCCCGCGTCGATCAAGCAGCCCCGCCAGCCCGTGCTCTTCGTAGCGTTTGCGCTTGCGCCGCAGGGTCCGCTCGGAGCAGCCCGGAACGCCGAGGGCCGCCAGCTCGGCCGCCTTGGCCCGCTCCCGGGCCGCCAGGGTGTGCACCGCCGGGTCGTACTCGTGCCGCGGCCTTGCGCCCGCCTCCGCCGACGGGATCATCCCGGTCAGCACCTCGTGCAGGTGCTCTTCCCACCACTCCGCCGCGCGCACCGCCTCCGCCGTGGCCCCGGCCAGGCGGCTGGGCTGCGGCAGCGATAGCCGCTCCGCGTGGCCCAGAATCCGGAAGCCCTCGGACATCTGCAGGTGCGGCAGCTGCAGCACGATCACCGCCCCGTCGGCGTCGGCCAGCCGCACCAGCGTGCCCTCCAGACCGACCACGCTGTGGACCCGGTCCTCGAACCGCACCTGATCACCGACCCGCAGCCCGGCCGGCCATGCCCCGCTCACCGGATATCACCGGCCGCCGGGCCCACCACGGTCTCGGATCCCAGCAGGGCCGCGTCCACGTCCACCGCCAGCTGCTGCCGCCAAAGCAGGTGGAACAGCACCGGCAAGACCGCCAGCGGAGGCCCCACGGCCTCGGCGCCGGCGCGCAGGGGCCCGGGGACGGCGAAGACCTCACGAAGACGCGCGGCGATCTCCGGCCGCATGCACCGCGGATGCCGGTAGCCGGCCAGCCACCGCAGATTCGCCTCCCGCACCGCCGCCGGGCACCCGATCCGGGCAAAGTCCCAGCCGACCCGGCCGCAGGCCTCCGCCGTGGCCGCGAACGCCTCGGCATCCTTCTCCCGGATCCGCTCGTCCGCGCGGACGTCCACCACCACAGCCGAGCCGTCGGCGCGGCGCACGAAATAGTCCGGAGGGTGCCGTCGAAGGCGCCGGCCATCGTGCCAGTGCAGCCAAAACGGCTGGGATGAGATCCCGACAACGGCCGGGTCGAAGTCCAGCCCGATCAGTACCGACCGCTCCAGCCAGGACTCGTAGCCCACATCCGTGCCCGTGGTCGCGGTCCACCACCAGCCCGTGAAGTTCTTCTGCCCCCGATACGCCGGGAAGGACCGTGACGGCCGGCACTCCTCGAAGCGCACGTCCCAGCAGGCACTCAGCGCGGACCGGACCACCCGGCCCAGGCCGTCGACGTACTCCACCTCGAATGGATCCGCCCCGCACAGAGAGACAGCCGCTCCGATCGCACCCGCCATGCCCACCCCCGGCACCGCCCAGCACCGACACCACCGAGCGTACGCAGCAGCTCTGATCCACTGGCCAGGTTCGTGAGACTTCTCCCCGAAGGTGGCCAGACCAAGTGAGATCTGGCCACGTCGTCAGAGACGGGACACTCACGGCGTGCGTCGCGTAACGCCCGCCCCGGTTGTGCCTCGAATTTTCCGCGGAAAATTCTGGTCCCCTCGGCCGCGCCCCGGCGGCGGGGGGCAATGACGATGTCCCGTCTCTCACGTGAAGGAACGGCGAGGCCATGAAGCTCAACGCGGACAAGTCCATCCGGCAGGTTCAGCGCCACCACGTTGCCCAGCACGCTCACCAGGCCATCTGGGACCGACGCGTCAACCCCAACCACGCCGTGCTGAGCGTGGAACGCGACCCCGATCGCCCCGAGGCCGTGATCCTGCACGTCAATAGCGGCGGCAACGCCATCGCCTGCCGCAACCACTTCCAGCGCGCTGGATACCGGGTCGAGGACACCGACTACGACCCCTTCGCCGACGGCAACTACGGCGTCAGGCTGCGCATCCTGCCCAAGTGAGTAGCAGGTCGGCCTCAGCAGGCATCATGCGAACGGTGTCGAGCAGCGCGACACGCGACAACCCGTGAGTCTCACGCTTGATCATCTGTAAGACTGAGCTCACAACTCATCCGAAGTAGCTGAGCCCTACGCCAAGGGGGCTCGGCGAAACTACGGAAGGAAATCATGGCCAGAGTTCACACGTCTATGAGCGGCAAGGGCGGCGTCGGCAAGTCGCTTCTAGCCTTCAATCTCGCCGCTGTCTGTGCAGACGTCCGCGGCTACCAGCCAAACGGCAAGCCCTACGTGGCCCTTGCATCCGCCGACCCGCAGGGAACTTCCCTCTGGCGCGCGAACCGGATTGCGGACTGTCCCTTCGATCAGCTGGACATCTCCGAAGAGGCCGGGAACCTGCACCAGCTCAAGAAGCTGTCGTACGCGCACATCTTCGTCGACACCCCCGGGTGGACACCTCCCACGCCCGAGCAGTTCGAGAAGAACAACGACCCGTTCCAGCGGGTGATGTATGGCCCGCTGCTGCGCGAGCTGCTTGAGGTCTCGGACGACGTGATCGTGCCGATGTTCCCGGAGAAGGACTGCTACGAGCCGACGTGGCAGACGATCAAGTGGGCCGTGGAGCCGGCCAAGGTTCCCTACCAGGTCGTGATCAACAACTGGAACCCGATGGAATCCAAGTCGTATGTGACCGGCACCCGCATGTGGTGCGACAACCACCAGTTCCCTACGGCGAACACGGTCATCCGTCGGTATCGCGTACACACCAACGCGAACAACGTCGTCACCCGCTACGAGCCCAGCGGCGGCGCGGCGAAGGCCCGCGAGGACTTTTACCGCCTGGCCCTCGAGCACGGGCTGAAGGGCGCGGACGATCGGCTCAAGCAGCTCATTGAGGCCGAAGGAGCAGCCGTCTGATGGCCGGTACCCGTACTTCGCTGGCCGAGGAGATGGCCGGCACTCTCGTCGGCGACGAACTGCCAGCCGACAAGCAGACCATCCAGCGCCGCCGAGGCGTCCCCGGCTCCGAGGGCCCGGCGAAGTTGCTGCCGATCAAGCAGTGTCTTCCCAACCCGCGCAATCCTCGGGAAGAGCTGGGCGATCTGTCGGACCTGAAGGGCATCAAGGAGCGGCAGCTGCAAAGCTGCCTCGCGATCACCCCCGAGGCGTACCTCAAGCTGTGGCCCGAGGACCGGGAGCGACTGGGTGCCGGCCCCGACGACGTCGTCATCATCAACGGCAACCGGCGCCGGGCTGCCGCCGAGAAGTACGGCCGGGCCAAGCTCGTCGTCGTCGTCGACGACGGTATCGCCACATCCCGGGCCAGCGTGCAGCGCGCTGCGTACGACGAGAACACGGGCCGCCGCGACTTCGACCCGATCGAAGAGGCGCGGGCCGTGATGGGCATCGTTGCCGAGTACGCCACCGCCAAGGAGGCCGCCAAGGCTGAGGGCTGGTCGGCGCCGTGGATCTCGCAGCGCAAGAACCTGCTCAAGCTCCACCCCGAGCTGCAGGGGCAGGTGCGTGCCCACGCGGCCGGCGGCAAGGGGCTGTCCATCCGCATGGCGCGAGAGCTCGGTTCGGTGAAGGGCATTGAGGGGATGTCGCTCGCCGAGCAGGAGGAGGCACTCGCCGTTTTGCTGCGGGACGACGCCGCGACGAAGTCGTCGGAGAAGCAGGCGCGGAAGCAGGCGAAGGAAGAGAAGAAGAGGACGGCGGGGAAGTCGGAGAAACCCGCTGCCGCTCCGACCGGCAGCCCGGAGGGGCAGGCCGATGGGTCGGCAGGACCGGAATTTTCCGCGGAAAATTCTGGGACCACTCCCCCGGTGCCGCTGCCAGGGCAGCGACCGGACGCCTCGGACACCGCCGGCGCCGATGCAGCCGACGCCGCGGCGACCGACGGGGCCGACGTCGACGTCAAGCAGGAGGAGCCGGCCCTCGATGCCGATGGCGGGCAGGACGACGATGGGCCGGCCTGGCTGATGCCGGTCGATGCGGTGCGGTACTTCTCGGAGATGTTCCTCGAGCAGGCAGCCGTGCGCGGCATCACCGCCGAAGAGGCTATGTGGGAGGCGTTCAACGCGATGCGGAACGGTCCCGCAGTCGTTCCGGAAGCCAGTTAGCCGGTAGGCGTAGAGGTGGGCCCTGGCGGTGCGATGTGCGCCGCCGGGGCCTTCTTCGTGCCCGTGCGGTGGCCCACTGGCGAAGGCGGGGGAGGGGATGCACCGTCCGGCGGCGGGCTGAGGGGGGCATCATCCGACTTGGCCCTCATGCATCCGAGTGACGAGGGGAGCCCAGCGTTGTGCCTCGCGCCAGACGACGCATACAGTCCCAGGCGCAGGGGCGTTCTCCGGCGTCCTAGTGCCCTCGCGGCAGTGAAGGAGCTCAGCTTCACCGGAGACCAAATCATCAGCGGCGGCTCCCGCTCTACGGGGGCCGCCGCTGTCTTGGGGCCGCAGACAGTCGGCCCCCGGTCGAGGCGTGTGGGTCAGATTTCTCCGCGGAGAATCGTGCCACGCACCGAACCCGCCGCCGGGTGCACGGCGTGGCGACCGAAACCGCCACCCGGTGCACGGCGTGGCGACCGAAACCGCCACCCGGTGCACGGTCCGCCCCTTGGTCCGCTCTACGGTCCGCCCGGCTCCGCTGGGATTTCCGCAGGTAGAAGAGATTCCCCGGCCCTTGCCGCGTGGTGGCACCGAAACCGCCAACTGATGCACCCCCTCTCACCAGCGGAGTATGCGGGGTGCGCATAATTTGTGAACTGGGGACATACGCGGCTACGCCCGGCTCGCCTTCGAAGAACCGGGCGCAGCATGCATCCCCCGCTGAGTGGCGAATTTTCCGCGGAAAATTCTCGACCGGGCTGCGCCGGGCGGTCAGTGGGCATCGCGGGTGGCCCTCTCCCGTGCAGGGGTGAGGAGATCGCGCAGCCAGGCGGGCAGCGGCCGGATCGGGGCATCGTGGGTGATGGCGTACGGGGTGCCGGCGACGATGGATCCGGGGCCGATGAGGTAGCCGCCGCTGCGCCGGCCGGGGGCGCGGACGTCGATGCCGGCGCCGAGGCCGGCGCGTCCGTCCGAGCTGCTGGTGATGGTCCTGGCGGCGGGGGCCCGGAAGTACAGGTGCAGCCCGCCGCGGGGCGTGCGTACGGTCAGCGTGTCGGGCCACGGCTGGCCGTGCGTGCCGCACAGTGCGGTGAAGGCGTCGACACCGCCGTCGGGCTCATCGAGGTCGAGGCCAGTGAGGCGGCTCGGCCGGCAGGCGACGCCGATGTTGTCGCCGGTCCGCCAGGTGCGGCGGATCAGCTCGGGGTCGGTCATCGCGGTGTGCTGCCAGCCGGGGCCGGCGGGGCGTCGGCTGCCGAGCGACAGCGGGAAGACCGCGAGGCCGCGGCCGGCGAGGTCGGCCGCGGCGGTGGGGGAGGGGCCGGAGTTCAGCACACGCAGTGGTAATCGTGGCCGGGGTCGCCGAGGATGCCGCCGCACTCGCACTCGGGGCCGTCGTCCGGGTCCGGCTCCTCGAGGATGCCGTAGGCGTCACTCCAGCCGTCGGCGCGGCAGCCGTCGCAGAGCAGGCCGGCGATGGCGTAGCCGCCGCAGGAGCGGCAGGAGCCGTCTCCGTCGGGCAGCTCGGGGGTGTCCTCGTGGATCTCGGGGAAGTTGGGGTGCCGCACGCCGCTGAAGATCAGGATTCCGCCGGCTTCGCGCTGCTCGCCCCAGGGCAGTTCGGGGAGGGTGACCCCGCATTCGAGGACCTCGTCGCACTCGGTGCACTGGTAGGTGTCCCACCAAGCGGTCTCGACGAACAGGGAGCCGGGGTGCCGGTCGACGTGGGTGAGACGGCCGGTGCACCCCTGGTCGCGGTCCGGGCAAGGGGCAGCGTGATCACAGCCGCCGGAGCAGCGGCACGGCCGGTCGATACCAGCGGGGCGCCACACCGCTTCGGCGTGCGCGCGCTGGGTGGGGGTGGCGTCGGCGGGCAGGGCACGCACGCCGAGCTCCTCGGCGGTGATGCCGTCCGTGGCCTCGGCCGCGGTGGGGTGCAGCACGTATGCGACGGCCGGCGGCTTGGGCTCGGTCGGCGGGGTGGCGGCGGTCTCGTCCCGCACCCGCCTGATCGCTTGTTGGTAGCCGATTCCTTCGGTGCGCTGGAGTTCGCGTGCGGCCTTCTGCTCGGCATTGCGCTTGGGCATGACGTCCTCCCGGTCCCGGGGTTCGGGTTCCCACGCCACCCGCCCGGCACGGCGGATTCGTCAGCTCGGCTGCATGTGCTGTCTGTTGAGCCGGCATCCCGGGGGACCTTCGTACCGTCGATGCCCGGCGGCGTGGGCGCGCGGGTGGCGGTAGGGGCGGCGGTCTCCGCCCGTCATGAGAACGCTACCGGGTGCCTCTGACACTGCGGCGCGGCTCGGGCATCCGCCCCCGCTGGGGTGACGAATTTTCCGCGGAAAATTCTCGGGCTGGCCGCGGCGGGGGTGGTCAGCGCTTGCGACGGGTGCCGGCACATTCGGGGTAGGGCACCCATTGGCAGCTCAGGTTGCGCCCGCGGCACTTGGGACAGATCTCGCTGGTGGCGGTGAGCGGCAGCCCGTAGACCCACATCAGGCAGGACGGTGCCCGCATCGGCCCGTGCTCGTGCGGCCGGGGCCGGTGGTGCAGTTCGGGGAGGCGGTTGAAGCGGCGTTCCGGGGTGCTGCGGCCGGCCACTTTGACGGGCGGCTCGGCCGGGTGCAGGCGCAGCCAGTGCCGCACCGGCTGCAGCTCGCGGCGGGCGAGCGGGCCGGCGGGGGCGAGCCGTCCGACGCCGGTCAGCCACTTGTCGGCGTTGACGCCCTTGCGGCGGCGGCGCTCCTCCCAGCGCCACAGGGTGTCGGCGAAGGTGACGGCCTCGGGATAGACGACGACGGGCGCGGCCCGCCGGCGGCGCCGGGCGAGGCCGAGGGCGTCCTCGCGGGCCCGCCAGACGTCCGGCGCGAACAGTCCGGACACCCACCACCAGAGCATGATCTGGTGGGCGTCGACGACGAGGGCGTCCGCGACCGGGCCGAGCCGGTGCAGCATCTCGCGGTGCGCGGTCAGCGCCCGGCCGAGCTCGGGGACCGGCCCGGTGTCGACGAGGTATCCGCCGTCGTCGCCGGCGAGCCAGCGCCGGCCGCAGCCGCAGGGGTGCCACCGGTAGCCGTTGGCGACCAGCCACGCCCCGGGCTCCATGCACAGCGGGCAGGCCGGCAGCGGCGGGCCGCCGTACGTGCGCGGCCATGCTTCGAGGCGCACCGCGCCGTTGCCGCCCGTGGTGGGCAGCGCCTCGGCGAGTTGGCCGGGGGAGCGGTGTACCAGGGTGGCGAGCTTCTCCACCGCGGCGGTGGGGAGGAGGACCTCCTCGCGCGGCGGGGCGAGGCCGTCGTCGGGCAGCTCGAGCCCGCCGTCGGTGAGGGCGGCGAGGAGGCGGGGGAGCGGTACACCGTTGGCCGCGGCTGTGCGCGTCAGGTACGAGCCCGTGGTCTCGCCGTGGATCAGCGGGACGCGGAGAGCCAGATCGTCTGCGGCGAGCGGCGCGGTCATGTCGGCACCCTATTGCTGATCACTGACAGCGTCAGCCGACTGCCGCGCGGGCGGGATGTCCGATGACGCAGGGTTCGCGATCCGGCGTTGGCTACCGGGGTAGCCAACGCCGCAGAAGCCTGGAGCGGAGGGGTAGCCAAAGCGGTGATGGGGCTCGGCTGCACCGGTAGCCAGCGCTGGTCAGCCCACGATTCGGCGTACGGCCACGGTCCTGGGTTTCCAGTCCGCCACCTTGTTGATTTTGACGGTGGATCCGGGCTTGTGAGCGTGTACGACGAGCCCCGACCCGATCGCCATACCGACGTGACTCCCGCCCTCGGTAAAGATCAGATCGCCGGGCTTCAGCTGGCTGATCGCCACGCCGCGGCCGTCGTTCATCTGGTCGTAGGTGACCCGCGTGATCCGGATGCCGGCGTCGCGGTAGGCGACCTGCATCAGCGACGAGCAGTCGCACCGACGCGCGGCGACCTTGCCATGCGGGTTGGTGCAGTCGCCGCCCCACTGATACGGAGTGCCGAGCTGCTGCAGCGCCCAACGGATCGCCTTCTGCACCGCGGGCGGGACGGTGGCCGGCACCTGGTAGCCCTTGGGCAGTCCGCCGCCTTGGGGGAGGGGGCCGAGGTCTCCACCGTCGCCGGCTTGCTCCGCGCACCCCGAACCCGCGCCGGTGCCGGCGGCCCAGGCCGGCACCGTGCTCCCTGCCCCGGCGGTACCGCCGTTGCCGAGCGTGGGGGCGAGAGCTTGTTGGAGGGCGACGGCGAGCGGCTCCCACTTCGCGTACGCGTCGGGGTAGCCGGACTTCTGCACCTTCTGTGCGGCGTCGGTGACCGGCATCTGCTGCCAGCCGTCGACCTTCAGCAGCCGGGAGTAGAACTTCTTGCTCGCGTACACCGGATCGTGCACCTGCGCGGCGGTGCCCCAGCCCATCGAGGGCCGTTGCTGGAACAGGCCGATGGAGTCGCGATCCCCGCCCGGATTATTGATCAGCCGGGATTCCTGCATGGCGGTGGCGAGCGCGACGACCTGCCCGCGGGCGGGCACCTTCATTGCGGCGCCGGTGGCGACGATCGTGCGGGCGCTGGGGATCTGCTTGCTCGGTTCGGTGAGCCCTTCCACCCGCACGCCCTTGGCGTTGTCGCCGCCGGCGAGGAGCTGCTGCACCTGCGCGGCCAGCGCCGCATCGCCGGCGCCGGTGGTGCAGGCGGCGTTCTGCCGGCGGGCCATCTGCTCGCGGACGTCGGCGAGATACCCGGCTATCGCGATCAGCACGATGGCGAGAATGAACAGCGGCGGAGTGGACCACAGCCCGCGCCTCGCCCAGCGCCGCCACGGGGGCTTTTCGGCGGTGGTCATGGCCGCTGGTTCCGTGGCCGGTTCGGTCGCGGTCTGGGCGCGGGCCGGCGGCCGCCGCGGCGCCGGTTGAGCCGGGTGGCCAGGGCGGCGGCGCCATCGCGGCGCAGTGCCCCGGCGGCGGCGCCGGCGGCGTTGCCGGTGGCCAGGGCGCCGCCGACCATCGCGACCTGGGCGAGGGTGTTGACGACCCGGCGAGGTGAGGGCAGCGGTCCGGCCGGTGCCGGCGGGGTGGCCAGGACGCTGTTGCCGATCCCGCCGATGCGGTTGGAGGAAAGGCGGGTGCGGATGTTCCGGCCGATCTCCTTGGACTTCAGGGCGAGGGCTTTGCGCTTCTTCATCGCCGCCAGGCAGATGATGTCCAGGATCAGGAAGCGGAGGGTGAGGCCGCCGGTGCCGAACTCCTTGGCGGGGACCTCCATGAGCGCGCGAACGGCCACGATGAACAGGCCGAGCAGCATGGCTGCGGTGAACATCTCGACCAGGGAGCGGGCGACGGAAGCGAGCCAGCCCCACAGGTAGGCGCGGCCGGCGCCGGGGGCGATGCCGGCGACGAGGGCGGCCTCGCCGCGTACGGCGTCGTAGGCGATGCGGGCCTGAGCCATCAGGAAGGTGGCGGCGATGTAGCAGCCCAGCGCCACGATGATGAGCGCCGCGATGAGGATGAAGGCGCAGCCGATCAACTTGTCCCAGGAGGCCCGTTTGGCGTCGCCGGCGTTCGGCACGCACTTGGCCTCGAACTTCTCCAGCGGCGGTTCGCCGTAGTGGTTCTTCGCCCAGTCCCAGCCGAGCCCGTACGCCCAGGCGCCGACGTCGCCGGCCGGGCCTTCGGTGAAGCTGCCGTTGATGAGGGCGTTGGCCGGCTGGATCGTGTTGAGCACGCCGTTGATGCCCTTGGAGACGAAGCTCTTCGCCTTGTCGCGGCGTTCGTTCTCAGCCCGCTCCCAGGTGGCCTGCTGCAGCATCGCGTCGGCGTACAGCTTGGTGCAGTCGTCATCGAAGGTCCGCCCGTACTTGATCAGCTGAGAGGGGCGGACGATGAACGCATCGGTGAGGGCGTCGGTGATCGGACGGACCAGCACGCCCGTCGTCGTGTTGTCGGCTGTCGGGTTGGGGTTGGTCTCCCGCGGGTTGTCCTCGGGGGCGCCGGCGTCGACGATGACGTCGGCGACGGCGAGGGAGAGCTGCTTGACGGTGCCGACGGCGCCGCCGTTCTCGCCGCTCATCAGCACGGACGTGGGAGAGAAGACGGTGGTGGCGGCGACGGCGGAGATGACGACCGACAGCGCCGCATCACCCCAGCCACGGGCGCGGTCGCCGAAGAAGATGTGCCAGGCGCAGATCAGGGCGCAGGCGGCGAGCAGCAGGCCGGGCAGGCCCAGGGTGTAAATGACCTGGGTGTGCAACGCATTGGCGACGGCCAGGACCGGTTTGAGAAGGATCTGCGCGAGCCCGAACCCGAGCGCCCAGGCGATCAGCCAGCAGCAGAACGCGACCAGCCATTTGATGGCCATGAAGCACAGCTCGGTGAGCAGGTTGATGACGCCGTTCTGCCAATCGAGGTCAAGGAATTCCTTTTCGCCGTTGCCGACGTCGTACACGGAGATCGGCACCCCGTTGGCGTCGGTCACGTTGAAGATGGACAGCACACCGCCCTCCTGCTTGGAGGTGCGCATCTTCTCGGCGTCGACACCCAGCAGCTTCGCCTGCTCGCTGTCGCTGAGCTTCTCCTTCTGGGACTTCTCGAAGTCCTCCAAGGCCTCCTTGTCGGCGGGGGAGATGTCGTCCAGGTTGTAGCCGTCCTCGCCCGTGTCGCCCGTGCCGCCGGCGCCGGGATCGGCGGGGGCGGTGGCGGCCGGGTCCGGGGCCGGCGGGTCGGTCGGGTCGGCGACGGCGTTGGTCAGCGGGCCGAGCAGGGTGAAGCTGGTGGCCGCGAGCATCGCGACCACCAGCACCCGGCGTCGGCCGTACGCACTGCCCAGCCGGGCGAAGACCTTGGGGCGCCTCATGCCGCGGCCTCGGTCCGCATGGGGGTGGAGTGGATGTTCGCCGCAATCTTGGGGTCGGCGGGCATCAGCACCTGCATGGTGCCGATGCGGCCGCGCAGGTCCCGGTAGAGGCATTCGCCGCGGCGGGCGGCCTTCTCCTCATCCGATACGTCCAGCGGGGAGAGCTGGGAGGTGACCAGCTCGACGAGCTTCGGATCATCCGGGTCGAGCTCGAGGAAAGCCAGGGCCCGCTTGGCGAGCTTGCTGTCGCTCTGCCGGAACACGAGCCGATGCCGGATAAGCCCGCGAATGATCAGGCCGCGTTCACTGTTGGACGGCCCGAAGTCCTCCGGATCGTGGGAGCCGAGGAACGCCGCGGCGTTGTTCTTCCGCCCGTCGCGGACGACCTCCAGCACGAGCTCGAGGCCTTCCTCGGAGTTGGTCAGCCACCAGCACTCGTCCCACACGCAGACGACGAACTCCTCCTTGGAGGCGTAGGCAACCTGCCGGCACAGCGCCCCGATCAGGTACATCACCGCCCGTCCCAGCACCTTCTCGAACTCCAGGCGCTCGATGCGGTGCTCGGAGGCCAGCTCAGCCTTCTTCGGCAGCATCAGGTCGGCGACGGAGAAGACGACACTGTCCGCGTCCGGGGTCTGCACGGCCGGCAGGGTGGGGTCGAACACGACCCGGGCGAGGTCCTTGCGGGACACCGCCGAGAGTTTGCGGGCCAGATTCTGTGAGGCGGTGTCGCCGCCGCGGCCGCGTTCGGCCAGCTCGTCGACCAGGCCGGTCATGGACGGGCCCGGCCGGGCCAGCACCGCGGCCACGGCCTCGGACAGCGCCACACCCTCCAGATCCATCGGCTTCACGCCGAGCAGCAGCGTCAGGAACGACTCGGTGAACCGCGCCGCCTCGTCGGCGTCGAAGATCCTGAGCGGGTCGAGGGAGACCTGCGCGTGCCGGTCGACGGTGATGACCTCGGTGGAGCCCGGGCACGCCCTGGCGAACCGGACCCATTCCTGATCACGGGTGCGGTCGACGATGACGGCGCGGCCGCGGGACGCGGCGTACCCGAGGCGGCGGCCGCGCAGCAGCACCGAGTTGACCGCCGACTTCTTCGCGAACGACTTGCCGACACCGAGCTCCCCGATGAACCCGGCCGAGGCGGAGGTGTCGTTGCGCGGGCCGTAGGAGAAGTCCACCAGCACGGGGCGCACCCCGCCGGCGGCGAGCTGCTGCGCGTACAGGTGGCCGGTGTCGTCGCCGAGGTTGGAGCCGCACCAGGGCATCGCCATGGCGAAGTCGCGGGCGAGGAGAGACTGGGCGTAGTCGCGCAGGACCATGGGGGTGCGGCAGCCGGGCAGCATCGCGGTGAACAGGCTGGCCTGTTCGCCCAGCGGCCGGTTGAAGGTGTAGTCACCGCCGCCGAAGTGGCTGCTGAGCGCGCCGGCCCGGTCCTCGGCTACCTCGGCGGTGGGCCCCCACACGGCCAGGGTGACCATCGCCTGCACGGCGACCTCCTGGCGGGAGGCGGTGATGCGCTGGCTGTAGTCGTCGAGGCCTTCCTCGGCCGTGGCGACGTCGGCGGGCGGGCCGGCCGGGTCGTCGCGGTATTCGTTGGCCTGGCCCTTGACGGCCCGGCGCCGCTTGCGGGTCTTGGCTTCCGCCTTCTGCCCGGGGACGATCTTCAGGCGGGCTGCCCAGTCCACCGGGAACGGGAAGTCGTCGAGCTGCTGCAGATACTCGCTGCCGGGGAAGCGGAAGCGTTCGGGCATCTCGCCGAGGGCGAGCAGCACTTGGTAGGAGTCGCCCCATTCGGTGGCGACCTGCACGAAGCGGCGCTGGAAGGGGTTGTCCAACGCGCGGCCGCCGTCGCCTTGATTGGTGGGCAGTCCGCCCTCGGCGAGCACCACCTGCGACAGCGCTGCGACTTGCCGGCCGCGGCCGCGGGTGCGGCTGGGGATGCCTCCCTCGTCCCCGCCGGCCGCAGGTTCGGCGGCGGGGTCGGGCAGCAGCGGCTCGAGCAGCCCGCGCCGCGCGCTGTGGGCGTAGATCCACAGGATTTCCGCCTCGGATGCCGGCCGGGTCTCGATCGCGGACGGCCACTGTGCGGCCATGCGCTGCGCCTGCTCCAGCCGGGCGGTCTCCTCGGCGGTGGTGACGGGGGCGGGCAGCAGGCCGAGCGCGGATTCCACCTGCGCCCGGGCTGCCGCGGCGACCTCGCGCGCCTGGGCGAGGCGGGAGACGGCAGGCAAAGGGACCACGAGCCAGTCGGTGCGGCCGGTCAGTTCGACTTCCTCGAGCTGGTCCAGCACGCGGTGGGAGAGCTCCTCCATCCGGGCGGAGGCCTCGGTGTTGGCGCTGATGTCGATGTCGGCGGTCATCGCCCGCACCACGGCTACCGGGTCGATCTGCGGGCACAGCGACAGCATCATCGGCTCGCCCTGCAGCGTTTTGATCAACGTCTCCAGGGCCTTGAGCCGGCGGGTCCGCGCGACGTACGGGGAGTGGCTGTAGTTGGCCGAGGTCACCCGCCACACCCCGAACACGGCGCCGTACGTGGTGAAGATCAGATTTCCGGTGATGTGCCGGATGGGCAGCTGCATGAGACGACCTACCTCGAGGCGTGCGAAGGATCAGTAGGGGAGTGCTGCTGCAGCAGGAGCTGCAGCGGGGAGGCCACCGGGCCGTCCGCGGCCGCGGTCGCGGTCGCCGGGAGCGCGCCGGGGGAGGGGATAGCCGGGTGGCGAGGGCCCGGCGCGGGGCGTGCCGGGCTACCGGTAGCCGGGCGCTCGGCTACCGGTAGCCGAGCGGGCGCGGTGGCCGGCCGCGGCCCGGCCCCTCCGAGATTCACGCGCAGGCTGACCGCGGTGGGCCGCGGCCGGGTCAAGGCGCGGCCATGCAGGCGGCCGCGGCGCGGGGTGAGGAGGAACAGCAGGGCACTGGCCGCGGCGGCGGCCGGGTTGCGGCCGTCGACGTGCAGATACCGCAGCGCCCATGCCGCGCCGTACGGGATGACGATGAGGACGACCAGGTCGAACCAGCCGCCGGTGGACCAGAAGGAGCGGGTGAGCAGCAGCGGCACGAACAGCGCCACCATCACGCCGAGCTGGGTGAGCGTGTAAGGGCCGCCGGGCAGCCGGGCCTTGCCGCCCGGGGTCATGCCGACCACGAGCGGCATCCGCTGGGCCTTGGTGTAGTTGCGGCCGATCAGCTCGCCGTCGGCGGGGGCGTCGGCGACCATCATTTGCCCCAGTTGTTCGTGCCGCCCCAGTCGCCGTCACGAGGGGCTTCGTCGTTGTAGTCGCTGATGTCGTTGCCGGCCAGCTCGGAGAGCTGGTCCAGGTTCCAGGCGCCGCCCCAGACGACGGCGGCGAGCAGCACGGCGGCGATCGTCGGGCCGGGGGCGCGGGTGCGCCAGCCGACGACCAGCACGAACAGCACGCACAAGCCCGGGATGCCGACCTTCAAGATCAGGCCGGTCATGTCGGTGCCGATGTTGCCGAGCCAGTCGAGGAAGCCGTCGGCCGCCAGGGGCGTAGCGCCCTGGCCGGCGGCGAAGTTGATGACGTTGTTCATGACGCGGTACTCCCTGCAGATGAGTTACGAGGTGGGGTTGGGGGTGGTGGCGAAGGCGGGGGCTGGGTCGAGGGAGGTGACCTCCCAGCGGCCGGCGCGGGAGGTCAGCGTCAGCGCGTACTGCAGCGGGGTGGCCTGCTCGCCGCGGGTGGCGGTGGCCTGGATCAGCAGCCGCATCCGGACCCCGTCCGGCGGCGGGCCTTCGCCCATCTGCCGGTCGGCGGCGAACTCCTCGACCTCGACGGCCTCGTACGGGGCCGGCGTCACCGGCGACAGCCGCGTACGAGGGGACAGGTAGCGGGACAGGTCGCCCTGCCCGGCCAGATACGACGCCAGGAACGAGCGCGCCGTCTGCACCCGCGGGTCCTGGTCGCTGGCCGGTGCCATCTGCCCGTACGCCAGCGCCGGCGTCTTCGCCTGCTTCGGCGCGGCGACCTCCGAGGGCAGGGCGAGGGCGACGTAGGCGCGGCTGCCGGCCTTCTGGGTGGCGGCCTGTACGGGCACCTGGAAGTAGCGCAGCGCCGGCTGCGCGTCCTCCTCGTCCCGCTCGGCCCTGCCTTTGCCCCTGCTCTTCGCGGCGGGGGTGGTCTCCAGCCGCACCGCGACGGTGATCGACCAGGCGCCGTGCGGGCCTTGCCGCATGCCGACGGTGGTGGCCTGGTCGGCACGGACCGTGCCCGGGTCGGTGGTCAGCCGCAGCTGCTTGGCGGCCGGGTAGTACGGGACGAGACTGGATTCCTGCCCGCGGCCGGCGGCGGTGTAGGCGGTGACGAACAGCTCCGCGAACCCGGCCGCACCGCTGCCGTCGGAGCTGCTGGCCGCCTTCGCCGGGGCCGGCTTTGCCGCCGGGCTCGATCCTCCGTTGGAGGCTTGGGCGAAGGCGGCGAGCGCGAGCAGCGGACTTGTGATGATCAGCGTCCACAGCAGCCCGCGCACCAGACGGCTGGCCAAGGTGAGCCGGCTGACATCGGCGACGGCCGCGGTCTCGTCGCTGCCGTAGACGGCGCCGTCCTCGTACGCTTCGACGTCCTGCGGCGGAGCGAAGCCGTCGTGCGGGCGGGCGGGGGAGTGGCGCCTCTTGCGCTGGCTGGTCATGCGGTTCCTCCCGTCCAGGCGCCGTGGCGCTCCAGGTCGGCGATCTGGGCGCGCAGCGCCGGCTCGTCGCGGTCCCGAAGCGCGTTCAGGGAAGCCACCACCGCGTCCGCTTCCACGGCGATGAAGGAGCGCAGCTCGTCGTAGGTGGCCTCGTCGAGGGGGCGGCTGACCAGCGCGACGCCGAGCCGGATCGCCTGCGTCCAGCCCTCGTTGATGCGCCGCTGGTCCGCATCCAGTTGCTCCGGCTCACGCATCGGCGGGCCCTTCCTTTACGGCGGCGCCGTCGACGGCGTACGGGCGATCGGCCGGCGCCTCGGCGCCGGCCGATGCGGCGGGGCGGGAGGTGCGAACCGCCGTGACCGCGGCGGCCACCAGGAACGCCGCGGCGGCGATCCACGCCAGGTACTGCGCGGCGGCGAAGACCAGTTGGACGACGGTGTTGGTGAACCAGATGTCCGCGTCGACGTGGAGCTTCGCGGCCTCGGCGTCGGCGCGGGCGCTCGCCCGGGCGGCGACGTCGCTGCAGGTGCCGGCCGTCACGGCGAGCACGAGGGCGCTGGCCGTCAGGTAGAGCTGCCGGCGCACGGGATCTGGCAGAGGGAACAGCGGCCGGCGGGTCCGCTTGCAGTGATCACATGGGTCGTGGGGCATGAAAGATCCCTTCTGAGTGGGCAGGGGTGGGCGTCAGGCGGCGGTGGTCAGGCGGGCGGCGGCCGCGGCCAGGCGTTTGACGGCGCGCATGCGGCGCATGCGCACGGCGCCTGTGGCTGTCCCGGCGCGGGTGCTTTGAGCGGCGTCCGAGACCGGGTCGGGGCCGTAGCGGGAGCTGATGGCCAGCGCCTCCGGCCGGGTCAGCAGCCCGGATTCGATGGCGCGGATGAGGACTTCGAGGAGGCGCAGCTCCTCCGGCGCCGATACCGGGGTGCGGGCGAGACCGTGGCGGCGAGCAGCGCCGAGCAGCAAGGCGGCCTCGGCGCGCCAGACCGGATCGACGGCCGGATCCGTGTCGACGAGCGGGATGTCGGGGGAGAGGCGCGCCACGGCGTGGGGCTCGCTGTCGTGGCCCAGGTCGCGGCGCAGCCGCTTGGCGGTGTCCAGCGCCAGGTTGGCGGCGCAGCTGCCGGGCCGGGTGTGGATGCGGCCGATGGCCGCGATCTCAAAGACGGCCGAGACGGCATGGCCGGCCAAGTCCTGGAAGCTGCCGCGACCGGCATGGGCCAGGCGGTGGGCCAGGGTCATCGCGGCCGGCAGCATCGCCTGCACCACGATCCGTACGGCGAAGGTGTGGTGCGCGCCGCGCCCTGCGGCCCGGGCCAGCAACATCCGCAGCAGGTCATCCTTGTGCGCCGCACTGGTGGGCGCCGTCGGCTGCAGCGCGGCGAGCAGCTGCCCGGCCGTCCCGCCGAAGCCGCCGGCGGGTGCGGGCGGCAGCGCCAGCTGGGCGGCGTCGAGCCAGCCGGACACCGCGGCGGCGCGCTCGCCGTCGGCGCACAGCGCGGCGAAGTCGGCGTTGAGGCGGGCGAATACGTCGGCGGCCGCCGGCCGGGTGGCGGGGGAGTGCTCGGTCACGGGCACGACTCCTTTCGGATCTCGTGCCGTTGACCATTCACCTCGCCGGTAGCCCAGAAGATGGCCCGGAAGATGGCCCAAATTCCCGGCTACCGCAGGTCACGCCATCCTTCGCCCGCCCTGGCTACCCCCTCAAGGGGGTTGGGCTACCGGTTCAACCGGTAGCCCAACCCCAAAAGTAACGAGTTGATAACAGTGCGGGGCGGGGTGTGACAACCGGTAGCCCACGAAGGGCTTGAGAGGGGTGAGAGGCCATTGGGCTACCCGACCCGCGAAGGAGCACCCCGTCATGAACCCTTGGGATGCCGCCGCCCGCTCGTTGACCGAGCCCACCGTCTTCGGACCGCCGTGGACCTGGCCGGTGATACTCGCCCTCCTCGCCGCCGTCGTCCTCGTCGAGATCCACCGGCGCCGCGGCCGCCGGGTCGCGGACGCGCTGCCGCGCCGGGTGAGCGTGCAGATGCAGCCGACAACGGACTTCGACCCCGACCCCAGCGAAGTCGTGCGCTACGCCTGGCACCTCTCCCGCGCCCGCCTCGCCGCCGGCGACACCCCCGACGCCGGCGCCGCCGTACGGCTGCACTTCACCGCCGACGGCGACGGCCAGCTCGTCATGCGGGTGCACGGCCCCGAAAAGGCCGCCGCCGTCCTCGACCTGTCCGGCTACGGCCAGGTAGAAGCCCACCGCCTCGACACCGGCCGGCCCGCCGGCAACGCGTACGGGAAGGGGAAGCGGCTGTGAGTGCGATCGTCGACCTGAGCAAGCCGGACGGCACCGTGCCCGCGCCGCGGCCGGGCGGCCGGTACGTCGAGCGGGCCGAGCTGGTGCTCGCCGAGACCGACTCCCGCCCGCTGCACATCCCGACCCTGGACCCGGACCCGCTGCAGCAACTCGCCGCCATCATCACCGGCGTCGACGCGGAGGCCGGCGAGGGCGTCGACGTCGCCATCGACCTGGTGCCGGTCACCCCCAAGGCGCTCGAGCGTCGCCGCAAGAAGGAAGTCCGCGCCTCGCGCCGCGGCCCCACCGCGTACGGGGAGTCCCTCACCACCGGCGGCGGCAGCGGAGGAGGCGCGATCCTCGGGTCGCTGAGCTCCGCCTGGAGCGGCGGCACGAAGGGCGGCCACGGCGGCGGGAGGCGGCAGCGGATGCCGCGGCAGAGCGATATCAAGGAGGCGGTGGGAAAGTTCACCCGCTCCGGCGGCCCCTTTTTCCACACCCAGATCCTGCTGCGCACCACCGCCACGCATCCGGGCCAGGCGGCCGAGCGGATGCACCGGCTGCTGACCCTCTTCGCCGGCATGGCCGATGAGAACCGGCTCGTGGTGCGCCGCCCGAAATACCGGCGGCAGATCGTCTCCTTTGACGAGCGGATGGCCACCGGCCGCTTCCGCCCGGCCCGCCGGCAGTGGCTGTCCGCCGGGGAGCTCCTCGGCTTCCTCAAGCCGCCCACCGCCAAGTGCACAGCCAGGAACGTCGCCCGCATCTCCGGCGTGATCGCCCCGGCGCCGGCGAAACTGCCCGTCTACACCGGCCAGCCCGACCTGTATCCGCTCGGCCTGGCCACCTACCCGGACGGCATCGAGCGCATGGCCGCGGTGCGGCTGGTGGAGTTGCTGTTCGCCCTCGAGCTCGGCAAGTCCGGGTTCGGCAAGACCGAACGCGCCCTGATCGCTTTGGTGGCGCTCGCGTACGCCGGCGTCGGCTGCTGGTTCCTCGACCCGCACGGGGAGGCCTGGGAGCGCGTCCGGCCCTACCTTGCCCGCGCCGAGCTGCACGACCGGATGCAGGCAATCACCCTGACCACCCCGCAGCCGGACACGATGGTCGTCTCCTGGAACCCGCTGTCCATGACCGGCCGTACCGCCGCTGATATCGAGCACACCGTCAAGGCTGTCGTCGACGGCATCGCCGCCGGCATGAGCTGGGGCGACGCCCACCCCCGTGCCCGCACCGTGCTGGCGAAGACGGTCGAGGCTCTGTGCGAGCTGTCCTTGCGCCTGAACGCCGAGAACAAGCCCGAGCTGCAGCCCACCATCTTCCAGATCCGTTCCTGGCTGACCAAGCCGGCCTGGCGCGAGGCCCTGCTGCCGCTGCTGCCCGAACGCGTCCAGGCGTACTGGCACGACACCTTCCCCAACATCGACGCATCCGGGATGCCCACCGTCACCTACGCCATCGACCAGCTCGACGTCAGCATGGCCCTGCGCTGCTTCTTCGGCTCCCCGCAAGGCGGCTACGACGCCCGGCACGCCATGGACCACGGCAAGATCATGTTCGTGTGCCCGTCCGTCGGCGGCGACGATCACCCCCTCGTCGACTGCCTGCTCATCCACGATCTGTACCGGGCCGGCCGCTCCCGCCAGGACACCCCCCGGCATCTGCGTAAGACGTTCTTCGCCTGGATCGACGAGCTCACCGCCGTCGACAACTCCACCAAAGGGTTCGTCGCCGCGATCTGCGAGCAGCTGCGCAAGTACGAGGTGCACCTGATCGGGATGACGCAGATGATGATGCGGCTGACCGACCCCACCCGCCGCGCCCTGCTGCAGAACAGCTCCCTCCTCGCGACCACCAACGCCGACGTCGACGAGGCCGCGGTCATCGCCAAGCGCCTCGACGGCGTCAGCGCCGAGGACATCACCGCCCTGGGCCAATACGAGTACCTGATGCGGCTGATGCTCGACGGCCGCCCCACCCACGCCTTCAAGATCCGCGGCGTGCCGCTGGAGGACTTCCACGCCTCCCGGCACAACCCCGCCGGCCTCCCCGCCCTGGACAAGGCGATCGACCGCGGCATGACCCGCCGCCCAGCGAAGGAGATCGAGGACGGTCTCGCCACCCTCGACGCCGACATCTTCCGCCACTTCGCCGATCTGCTGGACGGCGACGACCCCACCGACACCGCCGTCGACTAGGGCGTCGCCCGACGGAGAAGAGGAGCAGCACCCCATGCCCTACCCGCACCCCGCGCCGCTTGGCGCCTCCCGGCTCGGCCAGCAGGCCCTCGAGGTGCTCTACCAGCACCGTCTCGTCTCCACCCGCCAGCTGCACCGGCTGCTCACCCCTACCCACGCCAACGCCGACTACCTGCGCAAGCAGCTGCATCGGCTGCGTGCCCGCGACATGGTCGACCGCGTCGGCCGCCGCGCCAACGGGCAGTCCGAGCTGTTGTGGTGGGTCACCGACGCCGGCGCGGCCGCCATCGAGGCCGCCGGGCAGCTCTCGGTGCGCCCGTACCGCATGAACGAGACGGCTGCCTTCGGCCCGCTGCAGGAACACACGCTCGCGCTGAACGAAACCGGGCTGTGCTTCGTCGAATGGGCGCGTCGCCGCGACGACGAGTGCCATCCGCTGGACTGGACCCCTGAACTGGCCCACCGGCTGCGCGACGGTGAGACCCGCCCGGGGGATGAGGCCTTCCTCGTCCCCGACTCCGTCCTGCGTTACGTCCACACCGGCAGCGGCCCGGGCGGCCAGCGGCGGCTGCTCACCTTCTTCGTCGAGCTCGACCGCGCGACGATGTCCGTCGCCCGGCTCGCCGACAAGGTCCGCAACTACGACCGTTACCGCTCGTACGTCCCCGCCCCGCCCCCCGGGCTCAGCGGCCGCAAGAACCCCTCGGGCCGGCCCGCGTGGAAGGACCGCTACCCCGCCTTCCCGCGCCTGCTGATCGTCTTGACCGGCGCGTCCGAGCAGCGGCTCCAACGCCGCACCGACGACCTGCGCAGCCTCGTCAACGCCGACCCCAAGCTCGCCCGCAGCCCACTACGCGCCGGCGTCACCAGCCTGCAGCAGCTGGCGAAGGCCGGACCGTTCGCCCCCATCTTCACCCCGCTGCTCGGCGCCCCCACCGGCCTGGACGCCTTCCTCACCCCGCCCGCGGCCAGCACCTCCGCGGCCTGACCCAGGGCCGGCAGCAGACGCAAGGAGAACACCCATGACCACGCCCTCGCCGACACCGACCCCGTACGCCTACCGCCTCTTCGACTGCGACCACGTCGCACGACTCCTCAACCTCCCGTGGAAGCCGCGCCCGACGCGCGGAGTCGAGCGGCCGCTCGGCTCAGTGGTCGAAGGCCCTCTGATTGCCGAACTCGGCGCCGCCCTGGAGCACGTACGCAACGCCTGCGCCCTGGCCACCCGGGGAGCCGCGGCCAACACCGCCGACACCGCCACCACCGAGGACGACCTGCACCGCTACATCCGCATGAACATCGACCTCATCCAGAAGGAGCTCACCACCATGCCCGCGGCCCTCGGCGCCGCCGACGCCACCTGATCAGCAAGCCCGACGCTCGTCCGCCACCGGCCCCACCGAGGGAGAAGGCCCATGTGGTTCACCCGCCGAGATGCTCAGCCCGCACTGCACGCCTGCGCCGACCTCGACGGCATCGAGCTGCCGTTCGGCCCGCTGACGACCGAACTACTCGCCGCACTCACCCACGTCAAGAAGATCGATTTCCTGGCCGGCAGGGAAGTCTGCCCCGAGGAGTACCAGCGCGTCGCCCACGCCCTCGTCCGCATACTGCTCGACGGCTGGCAGCAGCAGACCGACGGCCGCGGCCGGATCGAGGATCTCCTCGCCTCCCCGCCCACCGGCATGGAGCCGAGCCGCGAGCACGCTTACGCCAACCCCGCCGGCGCGGCGTGGCAGCCCACGCAGCGATGGGCGTGAAGACATGTCGACATAATTAGCGGGAGCACAGATAGCTTGTGTCAGCGTTTGCACCGAAGGGCCACAATTTGCGCCAGACTTCTGGGTGTTGGTCCCGACATGACTGGTGCGGACGTGCGAATAGGGGCTGCAGAACTGGCCGAATAACACATAGCGTAGACCCCGAAGTTACTCAGAGGTGTGAACCCTCATCGCTTCCGCAACCAGTTGCGGGTTGAGGGCGTCGCTTCGATACGAGGGGAACCGCACTCGCGACCGAGTGCACAGCGGGAGGCACGGATGATCACTTCACCCCCCATGACCCGACGTGCGGCCCACCGGGCCGCCGCGGCTGCCGTCTGTGCCGGCCTGCTACTCGCGGCCGGCTGCAGCAGCGGAGACAACTCCGACTCGGACAAGCCGAAGGCCTCCCCGAAGCCCTCGGCCACCGTCGACGCCAAAGAGGCCGCCGCCAAGCGCAAGGTGCAGGAGGTCTACGAGGGAATGCGCCGGGAGCAGCGCAAGACCTACCTCAAGGCCACCATCGTCGGAACCGATCTCCGGAAGTACACCTACGACAAGGCCCTCGGCAACATCAAGCAGGAGCTGTTCCGGATGCAGCAGGCCGGGGTGGTCTACAAGGGCGAGGCGAAGAGCACCGTCAAGGTCCTCGCGGTCGACCTCGAGGCGGACCCGCAGAAGGCCATGGTCGATGAGTGCTACGACACCTCGAACTGGAAGCCGGTGCTGAAGAAGACCGGCAAGGACGTCTCCAACGATGAGCAGCACCGCCGCTATCACGTCACCGGCACCGTGGAGACCGTCGGCAAGGGCAACTGGATGGTGACCGACTACGAACCGGACCGGGGGCGGCCATGCTGACCCGCACCACATCGACGCTCGCCGCCATCGTGACCGCGGTGGTCCTGATCCTGGCAGGCAGCGCGCACGCCCAGGACGACCCGAGCATTGCCCCACCCAGTGGCCAGTGCGAGAACAAAGATGACGTGTGCTGGAACGTCACCGACCCGGGCAAGGACGGCGGCAAGAAGCCCGCAGGCCAGAAGGGGTCCACCGGCGGCGGCAAGAAGCAGAAGTGCGTGGTGGGCGACAAGCCGGTCCCCTGCTACTCCAAGGACTTCGGCTACTACAGCCACGGCTGCTATCTGAAGAAGGCCGACCCGCAGCCCCCGGCGAGTGACCCCGCGTGGGACGGCCACAAGCCCGGCGACGGCTACGTCGTGGAAGAGACGTGTTTCGGCGCCGGCGGCCAGACCCAAACCCTTGGCTGGATGGCCGAGGCTCCCGGCCCCGGCGCGGCTGTAGATCCGGCCGTCCTTGCCCAAGAGGCGCTCGGCAAGATGACGCTGAAGCCCGCAGACATTCACGTGGCCCCGAAGCCGGGCAACAAGGGCGTGGTCGGGCTGCCGGTGTGGGTGTGGACGACCAAGTCGGAAACCACCTGGGGCCCGAACACCGCCTCCGCGTCGGCCGGCGGCGTCACCGTCACGGTCACCGCGAAGGTGAAGAACATCCGCTGGTCGATGGGCGACGGCAGCTCGGTCACCTGCAGCACCCCGGGCAAGGCCTACAAGGCCGCGTACGGCAAGCGGGTGCCGGATGAGGCCCGCGGCGAGTGCGGCACTGACGGCTACACGCAGCCGTCGTCGACGAAGGACGGCGGCAAGTACACCATCACCGCCACCTCCACCTGGGCGGTGGAGTGGACCGGCGGCGGGCAAAGCGGCGAACTGACCGAGACGCGCCAGGCGCAGGCCCAGGTCACCATCGCCGAGATGCAGGTTCTGAACTAGGAGCAGCCAGTTATGGATTCGATGTCCGCGCCGCCGTCGCCCGCCTCGCCGCCGTCGCCACGTAACGGCTCGTCGCCGATGCGCCCGGCGTCGGTGCCGGTCACCACCAGCTCGCCGGTGCGCCGGCAGCGCCGCTGGGCGCTGGTCGCGGTCGGCCTGGTGCTCGCCGCGCTCGGGGCCCTGGTCGCGATGGCGGCCGTCAACAACGCTGGCAACCGGCAGCAGGTCCTGGTGCTGGCCGCGGATGTGCCGCTGGGCCAGAAGATCGAGTCCGGAGATCTGAAGGTCGTCTCAGTGTCGGCGGATCCGGCGCTGGAGCCGGTCAAGGCCGGCGAGAAGGACCAGGTCGTCGGCCGCAGCGCGAAGGTCGGTCTGGTCAAGGGCAGCATGCTCACCCAGGGGCAGCTGACGTCCAAGACCGCCGGGGATGACAAGCAGGTGGTCGGGGTGCAGGCCAAGCGCGGGCAGATGCCCTCCGGCGTGCTGGAACCCGGTGATCAGGTCGCGTTGGTGACCACCCCGGCCGAGGGCGAGGACGTCGCGGAGAAAACCCCCAGCAAGGTCATCGGCACGGTGGTGTCGGTGTCCGACCCGGATCCCAACGGCGCCGTGGTGGTCAACGTCGCGGTTAGTCCCACCGAGGGGCCGACCGTGGCCGCCCGCGCCGCCGCCGACCGGATCGCGCTGGTCCGCGAGCCGAGGAGCTAAACGATGTCCGTTGTTGCGCTGGTGTCTGCTCACAGCGGGTCGGTCACCTGCTCCTCCCTCGCCCTGGCGCTGGCCTCGATGCGGCCGACGCTGCTGGCCGAGTGCGACCCGGCGGGCGGCACCATCCGGGGCGGGCTGCTGCAGGGGAACCTGGAGGCCTCGGTCGGCCTGCACAAGCTGGCGACCGCCGACCGTCAAGGGCCGGCGGCGCTGGCGGTGGCGTTCGAGCGGCAGTTGCGGATGCTGGATACCGGCGGGGACCGGCAGTTCCTCGCCGGGCTGACCGATCCGCGGCAGGCCGCGTCGCTGGCCGGAACCTGGCCGCAGCTGGCGCACCTGCTCGAGCTGATGGACCGCCGCGCCTTCTACGACGTCATCATCGATTGCGGGCGGCTGGTCGTCGACGCCGGCGGCCTGCACCCGCACGCGTTCCCCGCGCCGCTGCTGCACCGGGCGGATGCGGTGCTGCTCGTCACCGACGCCTCCGACGCCTCCCTCGCGTTGTCGAAGCATGCGCTGGAGATTCTCGGCAAGGAGCTGGTGGGCCACGGCTCGGACGCCGAGGCGCTCGGCCTGCTGCTCGTCGAGCGCGGTCGCTACAACAGCCACACCGTGGAAAAGCACCTGCGGGCCCCGATGCTGGGGATCATGCCGTGGGATGTGCCCACCGCCGACTACCTGTGCCTGGGGGCGAAGCAGCCGCGCGGGCTGGCCCGCACCCCGCTGATGCGTGCGGCCCGCTCGAGCGCGGACCAGATCGACGCGTACGCGCGGCGGCGCCAGACACGCCGCGAATACTCCGTGCAGCCGGCCAATCCCCAGGTCGCCGACGTCATCGACCGCATCGCCCGCCTGCGCCAGAACAAGGACCGCTGATGGCCTCTTCGCCCCCGCCGCCCCGAGGCGGCCACCCCGGCCAGAACGGCAACAACGGGTACTACCACAACGGCTACGAGGAACAGGTGCCGTCGCCGCTGACGGCCATGCTCACCGACGGCATCACCCACAACGGCCAGCCGGCCCCGCCGTACCAGCAGCCGGCCCCGGCGTACTCCGCGCCGCCCGCGCCCACGCAGGCGCCCGGGACGGCAGCATCGCGGCCGGAGGACTTCGAGCACCTGGCCGAGGTGCCCGGCCTGCCGGGCCTGCTGGACACCTCCGTACTGGCGTCCATCAAGCAGGAGGCCTCCCGGCTGCTGTCGGAGCAGGCCAAGGACCGGATGTGGTCGCAGGCCGACCGCGAGCAGCAGGCCCGCGCGATCGTGCGGCGGCTGGTCGCGGACTGGGCGGCCGGCTACGCCGAAACCGCCCGGCCGCTGTCCCGCGAGGAGGAAGAAGCGGTACGGGCAGCGATCTTCAACGGCATGTTCCGTGCCGGCCCGCTGCAGCCCTACCTCGACGACGACTCGGTCGAGGACATCCTCTTGGACGGCGACAAGGTCGTCGTCGAGTACCACGACAAGCCCCGCGCCGAGATGCCGAAGCTGTTCACCAGCCAGCAGGCCTTGAAGGACTGGGTGAACATCATGGCGGCGAAATCGGGGCACGGCGAGCGGCAACTCTCCCCGGCCACCCCGTCGGTCGGCTTCCGGCTGCCGGACGGCTCCCGGGTGACCGCCACCACCCTGACCACCCAACCGGCCGTCGCCATCCGCCGGCACCGGATCCGCAACCTCACCCTGGCCGACCTTCACCGACTCGGCACGCTCTCCGAGTCGATCATGCATTTTCTGCGCGCCTCAGTCGAGTCCGGCCGCAACATCTTGGTCGCCGGGGAGATGGGCGCCGGCAAGACCTCCCTGGTCCGCTCCCTCGGCCGCAGCATCCCGGCATCCGAGCGGATCGTGACCTTGGAGTCCGACCGCGAGCTCTATCTCGACGACGAGGGCGCGGACGGGCCCTACACGCTGGCGATGGAGGCACGGCAGTCCAACGGGGAGCGGGACGATTCCGGCCGGCTGATCGGTGAGGTGTCGATCGCCGACATGTTCCCGACCGCGCTGCGGTTGAACGCCACACGGATCATCGTCGGTGAGGTCCGCTCGGTGGAGATCAAACCGATGCTGCAGGCCATGGCGGCCGGTGGCTCCGGGTCGATGTGCACCATTCACGTGCGGCGCACCGGCAACATCAAGGAGGGTGTGATCGGCCGGCTGGTGCAGCTGTGCACGGAGGCCGGCCTGAGCGAGGCGGCCGCGTACCGGCTGATCGCGGCCGGCGTCGACCTCGTCGTGTACATCGAGATGATCGACGAGACCGCGATAGGCGGCGTGAAGCACCGGTTCGTCAGCCACATCTTCGAAGTGGTCGACACCGGCGAGGGCGGCCGCCCGGACGTCACCAAGCTGTTCCAGCCCAAGCTCGCGGAGATGGGCGAGCCGAGGGCGATGTTCCACAGCCAGCCGAGTTTCGCGGACGACCTCACGCGCCGGGGCCGCTTCGATCGCGACTGGCTGCAGCTTTCCAACAGCTACTGGTCCAAGCCGCTCAACCTGGTGCTGCCGCTGTGACCACCTACGACACGCCCACCGGCACCGCTGGCACCGACGCGACATCGCGACTGCGAGAGGCGGTCGAACGCTCCCGGACGCTGCTGATCGCGCATGCGCCGGGCACCGACCCGCTGCCGCTGCTCTACGCCCTCGGCCGGCACATCGGGCCCGAGCAAAATCTGGTGACGGTCAGCCGCGGCCGCACCGGGACACCGCCGCTGGACAGCGTCGCCGACCTGTCCGGCCCGCTGGTGGATGCCGCTCCGCAACTGCTGCGCTACAACACCGGCTTCTTCATCGTCACCCCGGTGCGGCAGGCCGACGTGGTGTCGCTGCTGCGCCTGACCTGCTCCGCACCAGTCGGCATGCTGGGCACCCTCGCGCTGCCGCCAGCCGCCACCGAGCCCGAGAAGATCGCCGAGCATCTGCTGGAACTGGCCACCAATCAGGGCCTGTACGCCCAGACCGCGGCGCAGATGCTCAGCCAGGGCCTGGACTACATCGCCTATCTGCATCACCGGCCCGGCGGTGTCGCCGCGCTGCGCCTGTACACCGTGACCGACGACGAGGCCACGCTGCAGCTGACGGAGGCGCCGCCGAC
Source organism: Streptomyces coryli (assembly GCF_011044975.1). Lineage (GTDB taxonomy): Bacteria > Actinomycetota > Actinomycetes > Streptomycetales > Streptomycetaceae > Streptomyces > Streptomyces coryli. Next base: position 59,150 of record NZ_JAAKZV010000010.1, read on the forward strand.
GGGTGACATCACCAACATCGTGCGCGGCCTCGGCGGCAGCACCCGCCAAGACGGCGGAGAAGGGGGCACGGCGTGAGCTTGCAGGAGTTGTCTTTCGCGGCCGCGGCCGCGGTCCTGGTGGCCGTCGCCGGGATCTGGCTGGCGGTCAAGGGGCTGCGCGGCACCGCCCCGGATCCGGGCAAGCCGCCGTCGGTACTTCAGGAGCGGTGGCGGCGGCTGCGGGCGGAGATGCCGCCCGCATGGCGCGCCAACTACCGGTGGCTGGCCGCGGCCGCGGTGGCCGCCGCGGCGGCCACCTGGGCGGTCACCGGCTGGCCGGTGCACGGCCTGGCCGCCGCCGGCGCGGTGCTCGGGCTGCCGTATGTCCTCAACCCGGGCGGGAACTCCAAGCAGCGCATCGAGAAGCTCGAGGCGCTGTCGCAGTGGCTGTATCACCTGGCCGGCATCCACAGCGCCGGCCTGACGCTGACGCAGACCATCGCCCGGTCCGCGAAGAGCGCCCCGGAGCCGATCGCCGGCCCGATTCAGCGGCTGGCGGCAAAGCTGCGTGCCGGCATGGACACCCCGCAGGAGGCGTTCGAGGACTTCGCGGAGGAGCTGCACGACGGCGTCGTCGACCACATCACCTTGCTGTTCATGACGCACGCCAAGGCCTCCGGCTCCGGTCTCTCGGACGCTTTGGAGGCCCTGGCCCGCTCCATCGCCCAGTCCGCCGAGGACGCCCGCAACGTCGACGCCGACCGGGAGACGGTACGCCGCTCCACCCGCACCGTCAGCCTGTTCTTCCTCGGCTTCGCCGGCCTGTGCATGCTCAACAAGGTCTTCATGGCCCCGTACGGCACCTTCGGCGGGCAGATCTTCCTCGCCTGCATCGCCGCCGGATTCGTCTACCTCCTCGCCCGCATGCGGCAAGTCGCCCGTGCCAAGCCCGAACCGCGGCTGCTCAACCCCAAGCCCAAGACCGGCGCGGCCGCGGCCGCGTCGACCGCCGCCACCGCTGAGAGGAGTCCAGTGTGAGCACCTCGACCATCGCGCTGATCGGCGGCGCCGTGGCCGGCGGCGGACTGATCTACGCCACCGCGCACCTGGTGCCCGCCCGGCCCGACCTCGCCGACGTCCTGCGCCGCATGGACGCCTCCACCGCCCTGGGCACGTCCGAAGAGGCGACCGGGAACGGCCTGGACGAGCGGGTGGGAGCCAAACTGCTCGGCCCGCTGAAGCCGTACGTACAGCTGCCGGAGTCCGATCTGAAGCTGCTGGGCATCAGCCGCGCCAAGCATCTGGGCATCAAGGTGCTGTGGTCGCTGTACGGGCTGTTCGTGTTCCCGGCGTTCGTCGCAGTGCTCGCCGCGATCGGGGTCCGACTGCCGTTCGTCGTCCCCGTCGGCGGCGCGCTCGCCCTGGCCGCGCTGTTCTGGATCCACCCCACCCGCCGCGCCAAGGCCGAAGCCCAGGCCGCCCGGCTGCAGTTCCGGCACGCAATCGCCTCCTACCTCGAGCGCGTCGACCTGGCCCGGGCCGCCAACGCCAGCCCCCGCGCGGCGTTGGCGGACACCGCCGAGGTCGGCGACGGCTGGACCTATGAGCGGCTGCGCATCGCGCTGGATCAGGCCCAGCTGGCCGGCATCACCCCGTGGGAGGCGCTGCGCCGCCTCGGCGAGGAACTCGACATTCCCGAGCTGGCCCGCCCCGCCGACACCATCGAGGTAGCCGGGGAGTCCGGCGGCACCGTCCGGGCCTCACTGCAGGCCCAGGCCAAGCAGCTGCGCGTGGCGCTGCTCGCCGATGCCAAGGCGGAGGCGAACGCGGCCTCGGAATCCATGTACATCCCGCTGATTGGCCTGGTCATCCTCATGGTGATCTTTGTGGGATTCCCGCTCGGCGTGCAGCTCTTCGACGCATGACGCCCACCCCCGACAGCCAGAAAGGAGCAGCGGATGCCCACCACCGAAGTCCTCGTCATCGCGACGCTCCTTTTCGTCAGCTTCACCGTGCTCGTCGTGCTCGGCCTCACCGGTCACCTCGACGCCTGGCTCCCGTAGGAGAACTCACGATGCCCTCGCACTTTGCCAACATCGCTGTCGCGCTGGTCCTGGCCGGCGTCACCATCGCCGTCTTGATCAGCTTCGGGCCGCTCGACTTCCTGCTTCCGTAACCGTCACACCAAACAGGGGAGATGTTCATGCTGACCACCCAGTGGTATGTGGCTCGCGCCATGGTCCTGGACCGCTACTACCGCGCCAAGAACAGCGACGACGGCGTCACCACGACGGAAGTCGCCTTGATCACCGGGGCGCTGCTCACCGCCGGCGGTCTGCTGATCGCCGCGGTGAAGACCAAGCTGGCGGAGAAGATCGGCATCATCAACGGCGGCTGATCCGGTGCCCGGAGACGATGACGGTCCCACCACGGCGAGCGGAGAAGGGAGGCGAGCGGGATGCGCAGCTGGTTGCGGCGCCTGCGGGCACACGCCCGGACCGACCGGGGCGCGTACACCGTCGAGCTGGCGACGCTGACGCCGATCGTGCTGCTGCTGATCCTCGTCAGCGTGCAGGCCGCGCTGTACTTCCACGCCCGGCAGGTGGCGTTGACCGCGGCCAAGCAGGGCGTGGAGGCCGGCCGGTCGAAGACCAGCAGCCCGGCGCAGGGCGCGGCCACCAGCCGCGAGTTCCTCGCCCGCTTCGGCAACTCCGTCCGCAACTCTGGCGTCTCCACCGCCGGCAGCACCGCCGCCGAGGTCCGCATCGACGTGACCGGCAGCGTCACCTCCCTCATCCCCGGGGTGGAGCTGGACGTCTCCCAGCACGCGGCCGCGCCTCGCGAGAGGTGGACCAACCCGTGATCATCCGTCGCCTGCTGCGCGGGATGCGTGCCGATCGCGGCAGCTACTCGGTCGAGGTCGCCGTGCTCACCCCGGTGATGCTCGCCCTCGTCGGGCTGATCATTGCGTTCGGGCGGATTTCCATGGCCGGCTCCTCCGTCGACTCCGCCGCGCACGCCGCCGCCCGTGCCGCCTCCCTCGCGCGTGACGCCGGCACCGCGCAGAGCGAAGCGAACGCCGCCGCCCGGGCCAGCCTGACCGGCGATGGTGTGCACTGCGCGGGGCTGACCATCGACCTCGACACCTCCGGTTTCGCCGCCCCGCTCGGCACCCCGGGCAACGTCACCGCGGACATCACCTGCACCGCGCCGCTGTCCGATATCGGGTTGCCGGGCCTGCCGGGGTCCAAGGACATGAAGGCGTCGTTCACGAGTCCCCTGGACGCCTTCCGCTCCCGAGGTGACGGCTGATCATGAAGCAGATCACCGGATGGCTGCGCTACCTGCACCGCCGCAACGAACGGTGGGGGGACCGGGGGAGTCTGAGTCCGTTCTTCGCCGCCTCTTGCATCGCCATCCTCATGATCGCCGGGCTGGTGGTCGACGGCGGTGGACGTCTGCGGGCTGGAAGCCAGGCGAACATGGTCGCCCAGGAGGCGGCCCGCACTGCCGGGCAGCAGATCGACGCCGGCAAGGCCGTCCCCGGTACGGCGATCGTCGTCGATCCCGCCGCGGCCAGCGCCGCCGCCCGCCGCTACCTGAACGAGGCCGGCATGACCGGCGATGTGACGGTCAGCGACGACGGCAAGACCCTCACCGTGAAGGTGCAGGACACGTACCAGACGAAGTTCGTGACGCTGATCGGCTACTCCAGCATGGCCGTCACCGGCGAAGCGACCGCCACCCTGTACACCACCGCAGGAGGCTGAACCATGGCCCGCCATTCCGCCGCCGGCTCCCTGCCGCTCGCCCTGCTGCGCGCCACCGCCGCCCTGCTGCTGCTCGCGGCGCTGCTGCTCGGCGCCCCCTGGGCGCTGCTGCAGGTGGGGCAGCTGCCGCAGACCGTGCCCACCCTGGACAACATCGGGGAGTTTCTGTCCGGGCCCGCGGATGCAACCGTGCTGGCCCCCGTCATCACCCTGGCCGGGTGGGCCGGTTGGGCCGTGTTCGTCGCCGCCGTGGTGCTGGAGACGGGCGCGGCCCTCGCCCACCGCGCCGCCCCGAAGATCCGCGGCCTGTCCGGGATGCAGTCCGCCGCCAGCTTCCTCATCGGCAGCATCGTCCTGCTCGCCCCGACCGCCGCCGCCGCCGCTACCGCAGCACCGCCGGCGGCCGCGGCCGTGCATGTGCCGGGCACCCCCACCTCGGACCAGAGCACGCCTGCTGCCGGCAGCACGGACGCACCGACGCACCGGGTGAAGGCTGATGAGGACACCTGGGTGGACTTGGCGGAGAAGTACCTCGGTGACGGAGAGCGGTGGAAGGACATCGCCGACGCCAACCCGGATCTGCCCACGCACGACGCGATCCCCGTCGGCACCGAGATCCGCCTGCCCGCCGACGCCAAGGTCCCCCAGCCCGCCAGCGGCGGCAACGCCGACTTCCGCGGCCCGGTGTACGAAGTCACGAAGACCCAGAAGGTGGCCGACATCGCGGTCGCCGAGCTCGGCGACCGCGACAAGGCAAAAGCCATCTCCGACCTCAACCCCGATCTCATTCACCCCGACGGCACCGTCACCGCCGGCACCGTTCTGAAGCTCCCCGACCGCCAGCCCGCCGACGCGGCAGAGCCGAAGACCGACACCCCCGACCGCAGCACCCCGGACCCCGACTCCAAGCCCGCGGCCGACGGCGCCGACGATGCCCCGGCAGCCGGCAGCTACCAGGTGAAGCCCGGCGACAACCTGTCAGTCATCGCTGAGGAGGCGTACGGCAAGCAGGACTGGCGGCGGCTGTACGACGCCAACAAGGACCATGCGCAGCCGAACGGCCTGCCGAAGATCACCGATCCTGACCTGATCTATCCCGGTCAACACCTCACCCTGCCCGGCGCCAAGGCCGGCACGGACACCGATCGCCCCGACCGCAGCCGCCCCGGTCCCGAAAGCGACGGCGACGAGCCGAGCGGGCGCGACAGCGCTCCCGCCAATCCGCCGGAGCACGCGGAACCGCCGGCGCCTTCGGACACCGAGGCTCCCACTCCGTCCGGGGAGCAGGACGCCGGCAAGCCCGAGCAGCAACCCGCGCCAGGCTCCTCCCAGACCCCCAGGCCGGAGAGTTCGGCACCGGCCACCCCGCAGCCCGAGGGCGCCCGTTCGGCGGTCACCGACTCGGCCGGCGACGACGACTCGAATACCGCGGCCGTCGCGCTCGCCGCCCTGGGGGCGGCGGGGATCCTCGCCGCCTCCGTGCTCGGCACCGTACGGCTGCGGCGCCGTCTGCAGCTGCGCAGTCGCCCCCCGGAGGCTCGCATCCCGCTGTCCGAAGGACGACCTGCCGCCACTGAACGCGGGCTGCGCACCGTCGAGGAACGGGGGCCTATCGCCTTCCTCACCGCGGCCCTGCGCACCATGGCGATGCATGCCGCGGCCGCCGGCCGCCCGCTGCCGCGGCTGGAAGCCCTCGTGCTCGGCCCGCAGCGTCTGGTGCTTCACCTCGCCGATCCCCAGCCGCCGTTGCCGCCGTTCACCGCCGCCGGCGGTGACACCACCCAGTGGACCTGCCCCACCTCCACCACCGCGCTCGCCACCCCGGACGCGTACGGCGAGACCGACCTGCCGTACCCGACCCTGGTCACCCTCGGGCACACCCTCGACAACAACTTGGTCATGCTCGACCTCGAGCATCTCGGCGTCCTGCACCTCACCGGCGACGAAGACCGCTGCCGCACCCTGCTGCATGCGCTGACCGTCGAACTGGCCAACAGCCGCTTCGCCGACCACCCGCGCCTGACCGCCATCGACGACACCGCCCCCGGGCTGGAGCAGGCCCTTCCCAAGCGCGTCACCCGCGCCGGCCTCGTCGACGCCGCCGCCGAGCTCGGCGCCCATGTCGACGCCCAGCACCGGCTGATGGCCTCCCTCGGCGTCGACTCCCTGCCGGCCCTGCGCACCGCGGACACGGACGAGATCTCCGACCCGCACATCGTCGTCGTCCGTGATCTCGACGCCCACCCCGAGGCCGAGTGCGTCGCGCTCTTCGACACCCTCACCGCCGGCCCCCGCACCGCCAGCGCGATCCTCGCTCACACTGCCGGCCCCGGCGCCCCGCTGCCTCCGGATGCCGTCACCTTGAACCTGGCCGCCGGCGACGGCACGGTGCTGCTGCCCAGCCTCGGGCTACCGGTCAAGCCGCAGACCCTGCCCGACGAGACGTACGAGCACAGCCTCACCATCTTGGCCACCGCCAACCGGCCGGCCGACCGTCCCGCCCCCGAGTGGACCCGCCGGCCGCCCACTCTGACCAAGCCGGCCGCCTCGGCTACCGGTACGGCTGAACCTCTGGCTACCCCGGTAGCCGAACCTTTGGCTACCGGGGTAGCCGAGCACGAGAGCGCCCTCGCCGGCGAGCCCGACGACGGCGTGAACGCCTCGGGTCCTCTGTCCTCAGCGGCGCCTGGCAATGCCACCGCTATCCCGGCCATTCCCGCGCCCAGCCGGGGCGAGCAACCGCAGCCGCCCGCCCCGGAGGGCGAACCGCAAGCCGGAGAAGCGCTGACGCTCGCGGACATTCTCGGCGAGCCCGACGACCGGCCCGCGGCCGCCGAACAGGCCCCGGGTGACGACGAGGCGCCGCCTCCCGTCGAGCCCGTCACCGAAGCGGTGGACGAGCCGGCCCAGGCCGAGACGCCGCTTCCGCCGTCCAAGTGGTTCTCCGACCCGGAACCCTCGACGCCGCAGAATCCAATGGTCAATGTGCTGGGGCCCGTTGACCTGGTCGGCGCGCGCGGCAAACCCGAGTCTCACCGCAACACGTCGCTGAAGATCGCCGCGTTTCTGGCCTTGCACCCCCTGTCGACCATGGAGGCCCTGGACGCGGCGATCTGGCCCAACTCCAACCCGGGGAAGGGGACCCGAGGCCCTGCCGTCGGACGCCTGCGCCGCTGGCTGGGTAAGGCTCCGGACGGGCACGCCTACTTCCCCCTGGTGGCCGACAGCAACGACCGCTACACCCTCGCCGAGGACGTCGCCTGCGACTGGCACCAGTTCCAGGAGTTCTACCGCGCCGGCGTCAACGCCACCGGCGACGACGCTGACCTCGCCCTGCGCCGCGCCCTCGCCCTGGTCCGCGGCGTGCCCTTCGCCGACTTCGAATGGCCCTGGGCCGCAGACCTGGCCATGGAGATGACCCAGGCCATCCATGACGCGGCGCACCTCCTCGCCGAGCGCTGCTTGAACGCCAAGGACTATCGCGGCGGCATCTGGGCCGTCGACCAAGGCCTCAAGGTCGACGACATTTCAGAGGTCCTCCACCGCGACAAGTTCCGCCTCTACGCCGCCGCCGGCGACTTCGCCGGCCTGCGCCGCGCCGCCGAGCGCCTGGAGCGCATCCTCCTGGAGGTACGCAGTGAGAAGGAGGACGCGACGGAGCGACTCCTCGCCGAGCTGATGCCGCGCAAGAAGCCACTCACCCGCACCTGAACGAGGGGTCCGCTGCACGGTCCGCTACACCGTCCATCCGACGGTCCGCTGCGCCGTCCGCTGCACCGTCGCACCGGGACCTGTACCGCCGGTCCAACCCCCTTTCGGCTACCGGTCACAAAACCGCAGGTCAGAAATGATCTGGCTACCCGGCAGCGAAATGACACCTCTTCTCTTCCCATAGAGAAGAGGACTTCTCTCCCTTATCTAGCCCAGCACAGCAGCTCGGCGCCCTCGCCTCGTCCATCGGCGTCCGGTCCTCGCAGCGACGGCCCCGGGCATCCGGGGACCCGCGGCCGTCCGCCTGGGCGAAGCCCTGCCTCGGGCCGGCCGAGCGCGACCCTCCCCGAGCTGACGCGATCACCGGCGGCGTCGGCGAACGCGACGCGTGCGGCGTCGACGAGTCGGTCCGAGCGGGTTCTCGATCACGTGCGCGGACGGCGTGCGCTGCCGCCACCGTGCCCGGGGCCGCCCCACCGTCCGCGGTGGCGCCTCGCCGCGGACGGTGGGGCGGTCGATGAGATCCGCGGCCGGCTGAGAGGTTCGAGCGAAAGACGGCGATTCTGTAAGTCACCTTGTAAGTGACTTACAAATTGGCTAGAGTGGAGGCACACGCCAAGGCAGCTCACAAAGGGGACACACGCCATGCAGATGATCACGACGCCGGCAGAGAACGCGACTCCGCAGACGCAGGAGACTGCGCCGGAGGGGACCCCGGACAACGCGCGTCGGTTCATCGGGGCGGGAGACAAAGGCCGTTCGTACGTGACCGGTACCGGTGACCGGATGCGAATCGAGTCGACAGATGGGCAGCTGGCGTTCACGCTGCGGACGGTGCCAGACGACGGGAACCCGGATGCCGTGGAAGCGTTCGGGGAGCGCGCGCGGCAGTTCGCCGCTGAGGTGCACAAGCGGGCCGACGCTCCGGCGCGGTGGAAGGCGAACAAGGTCAAGATGTGGCCGGGGAAGGCTCCGCGGTTCCGTGCGTTCGAGCCGACCGACTACGCCCCGGGGACCATGCTCGTATGGACGGTGGCCGGGGTGCGCTACACCGGCCAGGTGTGGGCGAACCGGGTGCGCTCTGGTGCGTGGAACGGCGACCGGGGCGATTGCTCCGCGGTGATCGTTGCGACGGTCGACGGGCGGCGCGCGCGGCGTGACGAGGCTGTTTGCGTGCCGTTCGTGCACGGGTCGCGCCGGACGCACCCTTACGCCTACGTCGCCACGCAGAACGGCAATGCGGACGTTTCCGTGATCTCTCCGGAGTGTGCGGCCGATGGCCTGTTCGACGTGGTCACGCCGGAGGTCGAACCGGTCGACGCATGGGAGGCAGAGGGCGGCTACGTCCCGGGTGTGGACACCCCGGAGCCTGCCACGACCGACCAGGGCACGCCGGTCGACGTCGACCAGGGCGACCAGGGCGACGCGGACGCGGACGCGGAGGCTCCGGCCGGTAAGCCGTGCCACAGCTGCGGGACGGCTGACACCGTGCATGGGGTGGAGTGCTCGCTGTGCGGCCGGGTGGACATCATGGCCGCCATGGCGGGACCGGCAGAGCACTGCCCCGCGTGGTCTGAGGGTTGCTGCCCGACGTGCTTTGAAGAACGGCCCGCGGAGGTGTGGGAGCTGCACCCGGGTTACCGGCTTCAGTGCACGACGTGCCTTGACGGTCACTCGCGCTGGGGTGACCAGGTCAAGGGCATTCGGTGGCGCGAGTACGCGACGCTGCGCCGCGTGCTCGCGTGGGTGGATGAACCCGGAAAACCCGCGTATGCCACCCGGTACGCCGATGACGACCAGGCCGACGAGGCCGAGGCCGAGCCCGCGGCGAACGCAACGGGGAGCAGCGTTTCCGCACCGGCAGCGCCGGAGAAAGCACCGGCCGCGGAGGTTATGCCAGTCGACCAGGCGACGCCTGCCGGGCGCGGTGAGTGCGCAGCGGCGAACACCTGCGGCGGATTTGGGGTGCTGCTGTGGGACCTGCCCGGCCGTGCTCCGCGCTGCGCCGAGTGCGCCGCAGGGATCATGGGGCACTCTCCGGCGGAGCTGCGCGCGCACACCCTGCCTGCGGACGTCGCGGACGCGGAGGAGGAGGCCCAGGCGGCGGACATCGTCATTCTGCACACGCATGAGGACGGCACCACTGTTGAGGGCTCCTCCAAGGGTGACGGGGTATGGGAAGCGCTGCGCCCGCTGGGATGGACCTACCGACGCACCCCGGGAATCTTCATCCGCGGCAGCCGCTACAAGGGCGCCGACCGCTGGAAGATCAACCGCGCTGCGGACGCCGTGCGCGCACTCGGCCTGTCGTGCGCCGTCGTGATCGAAGAAACCATGTCGTTCGCCGAGCGGGAGGCCGCCCGCGTGGATGTGGCCGAGGCGCGTTCAGAGCGGTACGGCGAGCGGGCCGGACGTGCCGCAGCGCGCTCAGAGGGCGCATGGCAGGCGTCGCACGGCATCGCCGACCACATGACCGGCGAGCCGATCAAGGTCGGCCACCACTCGGAAAGGCGTCACCGACGCGACATCGAACGCATGGACAGCCACATGCGCCGCGCGATCACCGAGGACAAGAAGGCCGGTTACTGGGCGAGCCGTGCGCAGGCGGCCGAGGCGTACGAGCGGTACCGGAAGAACCCCGGGCGCACGCTGCGCCGCATCGAAAAGCTCGAGGCGGAGCGGCGCAGCATCCTGCGGGAGCGGGACGGCGTCGACGACAAGGGCCGCAAGGCTGACGTCTGGCGACGCGAGCCGTCCGAGGCACGCCGGGAGGAACTGACACGCCGTCTGGCCGAGAAGGACGAAGAGCTGACGTACTGGGCAGAGACCATCAAGGAGGCCGAGCGGCACGGCTTCAAGATCTGGGGCCGGGCCGACTTCGTGAAGGGCGACTACGTCCGGTACCGGGGTACGTGGTACGAGGTCACCCGGGTTAATGCCAAGTCGGTGACGATCCCGCACATTCACGCGGCGTTCGACGGTGGCGCGGTGGGTGCGATCGACGGGTGCCGCGTGGTCACCCGCGCCGCGGCCCAGGCGGCGGGCCGGATGGGTGTCCACACGTACACGGCCGCCTATAACGACGGTGTCGACGGGCGCATGTCGGCCGAGCAGATGCGGGCCGCCCTGGCGGTGAGGCAATCCCGGCCGAGGCGATCGACTCACCAGCCGAGGCGCCGGCCACAGACGACACGGCCGATGTTGAGACGCCCACTTCCCCGCAATCCTCGGCACTTGGCGAAACGGGAACGGACGAGCGCCCGTCGAGCACTCCGCCGGCGCCGGCGGGAACGCCGACCGCAGCGCCGGACGCGTCCGGGGAGCCCTTGGCAGCAGCCACCGGGCCCGCGGCCCCCGTCGAACCGGCCCCGACCCCGGACGCCAAGGTGTGGTCGCCGGCCCCGGAGGGGGAACGATGGGACCTTGCCGCAGTGAGGCAGATTCTCACCCGCACCGGTCTGCCCTCCGGGGAGCTCTGCGAGGGGGACGGATGGTACGTCGGGCCGGACATGTGGCACGTCATGATCACTCGGGTGCAGGGAGCGCACATCACTCGCCCTCGCGGCCGGGCCCGGGACGCGTGGGAGGCGGCGCTCGCCGAGTACGGCGCCGCGGTCGAGGCTGCGGGCCTTACCGTCGTACGGCGCAACGCGCACTGCATCGTGGTGTCCGTACCGGTCCCGGCCGAGCTCGAGTTCACCGCGCGGGCCCAACGCGTCGGGCCGCTGGACTCCTTCACCACGGAAGTCACGTTCGACGGGTTCAACGGCATCGGCGGCAGCGTTGAACTGCATTCGGCCGGGGTCGGTGCCGCGTACTTCGAAGTGCGAGACCACACCGGCCGCGTGCTGCCCACCGAAGTGGGGCAGCGCGACCGGCGCGCCGCTACCGCCTCCCTGGCTCACTGGTACGGGCTGCCCGCCCCGAGCGCGTACGTCGAGATCGGGCCGCCGCCCGCCCCGGTGCTCTCTCCCAACCCCATCTCACGCGCGAACGCGGAGGAGCTGGCGCCGGCCACTGCGACTCCGCAGCCTCGGCGAGGCGATCCCCGTGGCGTTCGGCTCGAGCTCGGTTGGGGTGGTGGGTGCATGGTTTGGCGGTTTCGGTGCCCACCTGCAGCCCTCTTGCGTCTGCACCCAAACCGCCATCCCTGCACTCCACTTGTAAGGAGCGAAACAAAGGCGTCACCCCTTACACACCGGCGAGACGACATCACAGGTAGCCACCGAAACCGCCAGACCATGCACCCGCCACCCCAACCTCAAACAGCCAGGTAGGCACCGAAGCCGCCATCTGCTGCAGCCACACCTTCAGGCCTGTGGATAAACCCTGCAGCATGTGGCGGTTTCGGTGCCTCGAGTTGCCCCTCTCACCTCACCGTGCATCTCCCGAAAAGATCACCTGACCTGCGCAAACGTCACCTTCCCCTTGCGGTACCGAGGGGTGCATCAGTTGGCGGGATGTACCAGTAGTCACCACCTCCTCAACAGGTACCTATGAGTCGGTCCGTTCCACGGACCGACTCCGGCCGCGCAGCGGCCGGCAACGCGCGTGAAACGCGCGTTCAGTGATCGGCGAAGCCGATCACTGGTTGTAGCACGCGCAGCGTGCTACCTGTCCCTTATACACCTCTGACGCTGC